>JBDSWC010000100.1:0-35231 GCA_039926845.1 Sphingomonas sp.
TTTGCTTGAGATCGGCGACGGCCGCGGCCTTTTGAGCACGATCCATGCCATTCTCCACGTTTAGGACACACGACAACGCGCCGTGCATCCGGTTCAAAAGTCCAACGATGGGGAATGGATGCCGCGCTACAAAAGCACGACTGGCCGGCGAACCGGCGGTATATCCTGTCCCCGCCTCGGCAAGAAATTAAGCGGGAAACCCGCACTTGCTGTCTCGGACGGTTGCCTGAGCGAACCCAGGCGAGCGGCGCCTTTAGCGTGATGCCATGTGAAGTCAAGCTTTCGCCCGGCTGTGGCCGTTGCTATCACTCGTGTAAATAAGCGGGAGAGGGCGATGACGAGAACCGGATTGCTAGCGGCGAGCGCCGTGCTGGCGCTGCTCGGCGGGTGCGGCGGGCCGAAGACGGACGCCAACGGCTTCACGGTCGATCCCGATTTCGAGAAGAAGCTGCAACAGCAGTTGCTCGACGCAAAGCCCGGCGACGTCGTCACCATCCCGGCCGGTAAGTACAAGCTCACCCGCAGCCTCAGCCTGACCGCCGACGGCGTGACGGTGAAGGGCGCGGGGATGGACAAGACGATCCTGTCTTTCGCGGGCCAGACCTCTGGCGCCGAGGGGATGCTGGTCACCGGCGACGACTTCACACTGCAGGATTTGGCGCTCGAGGACACCAAGGGCGACGCGCTCAAGGTCAACGGCGTCAAGAATACCGTCATCCGCCGTGTTCGCGCCGAATGGACCGGGGGCGGCAAGACATCGAACGGCGCCTATGGCCTGTATCCGGTGCAAGTCACCAACGTACTGATCGAGGGCAGTGTGGTTAAGGGCGCGTCGGACGCGGGGATCTATGTCGGGCAATCGACCAACATCGTCGTCCGCAACAACCGCGCCGAGGGCAATGTCGCGGGGATCGAGATCGAGAATTCGACCGGCGCCGACGTCTACGGTAACACCGCGACGGGCAATACCGGCGGCATCCTGGTGTTCAACATGCCCAATTTGCCGGTGCCGGGCAGCAAGACGCGCGTGTTCAAGAACAAGGTGACCGCCAACAACCACGCCAATTTCGGCGCGGCGGGCAGCGCGGTCAGTTCGGTGCCCCCGGGGTCGGGGATCATCGTCAACTCGAACGACCTGGTCGAGATTTTCGACAACGACATTGCCGACAACCAGACCGCGAACGTCATCATCTCGAGCTATTATTCGACCGGATTCGACACCAAGAAGGGAGTCGCTGCGGCCTATGATCCGTTCCCGCAGAACATTTACGTAACGGGCAATCGCTTCAAGGGCGGCGGGAACAAGCCCGGCGCCAAATACGCGCCGCTCGCGGCGTTGGCGGGCGGGGCACTGCCCGCGGTGCTATGGGACGGGTTCGTCGATCCCAAAGTGCCCAAGGCCGGGATCTGCGTCCAGAACGGCGACGCGAAGCTGCTCAACGTCGATGGGCCGCACAAATTCGCCGGGGCGAAGATCGATTCCTCGGTGGATTGCGCGCCGGTGGCGCGGCTGCCCGAGATCACGCTGCCCGACAGCATGACCAAGGAGAAATGACGACGCGTTCGCTTGGCTTGCTCGCGGCATTGCTGTTCGTCGCGGGGTGCCTCCACCAGCGCGCGAACGTCACGTTCATCGCTGAGGGCAATCCGGTAAAGCTGTCGGAATGGGGCCTGTTCACCGTTGCCAACGGGCGGATCGCGCCGCATGCCGGGATGGTCACCTACGAGCTCAACAGCCCGTTGTTCAGCGATTATGCGCAGAAATGGCGGACGGTGTGGATGCCCAAGGGCGTTTCGGCGACCTATGATCCGGCCAAGTCGTTCGACTTCCCCGTCGGCACGATCGTCACCAAGACCTTCTATTACACGACGCCGGCCCATGTCACCTCACCGCAAACCAGCGATACGGTGATCAAGGCGACCCCGGCAAGCTATCAGAGCGGGGTCAGCGGGCTCGATCTCAAGCACGTCCGCCTCATCGAAACCCGCCTGCTGGTCCGCCGCGCGGAAGGGTGGGTCGCGTTCCCCTATGTCTGGAACGCCGAGGGCACCGACGGGACGCTGGAACGCACCGGCGCCGATGTGCCGCTGACCTTCGTCGATGGTGCCGAGCGGACCGACTTCACCTATTCGGTACCCAACCAGAACCAATGCGCCGGGTGCCACGCGCAGGATTTCCGTGACCGCAAGATTTCGCCGATCGGGCTGAAGGCGCGTCACCTTAACCGCGCGTTCCCGGGCGAGGGCGGGGAGATCAATCAGCTCCAGCGGCTCGTCGCGATGGGCTACCTCAAGGGACTACCGGGCAGCGGCATTCCGCAAAACGCCAATTGGGAAGACGCCAAGGCCGATCCCGCCGCCCGCGCGCGCGCCTATCTCGATATCAGCTGCAGCCATTGCCACAACGCCACCGGTCCGGCGCGCACGTCGGGGCTGTGGCTCGACACGGCCACGATCGATCCGCGCCTGCTCGGCACCTGCAAACCCCCGGTCGCTGCCGGACGCGGCACCGGCAACCGGCCGTTCGATATCGTCCCCGGCCATCCCGAAACCTCGATCGTCCCCTATCGCATGGCGAGCCGCGACCCCGGCGAGATGATGCCCGAACTCGGCCGTTCACTGACACATCAGGAAGGCGTCGCGCTGATCACCAAGTACATCCTGACGCTCAAGGGCGCGTGCGACCGCGAGGACGGGCCGAGCCGCTAGCCTTCTCCCTCTCCCTTTGTGGGAGAGGGAAGGGGCCCGCTCGCGCAGCGAGCGGGAAGGGTGAGGGGGACCGAGCATCCTCACCGATTCCCCCTCACCCTTCCGGCGCTCCGCGCCCCCCTCCTCTCCCACAAGGGGGGAGGGAAAGCGGCGTCGGCTCAACATCGACACCCTCACCTTGCCGATCAGCGATCGCGCCCATAAGGTTGTCTTTGGAAACTGGAATCGCGGGCGCCGACGTTCCGCCGCCGGCTTGGGGATGGGATGTAGTGGCGACGATCACATATATCGAACATGATGGCACCGCTCATCACCAGCAGGTCGAGACCGGCTGGAGCGTGATGGAGGGCGCGGTGAAGAACGGCGTGCCCGGGATCGACGCCGATTGCGGCGGCGCATGCGGATGCGCGACGTGTCATGTCTATGTCGATCCTGCCTGGCTCGCCGCGACAGGCATGCGTACCGAGCCCGAGGCCGAGATGCTCGAATTCGCCGAGAACGTCGCCGACAACAGCCGTCTGTCGTGCCAGATCGAGGTGACCGATGCGCTCGACGGCCTGGTCGTCCGCATGCCCGAAAGCCAGCACTAGTTCCAAGCTCGAAGGAGCGCCCGATGAGCACTGCACCAGCCCTCGAAGACGCCCGGTCGATCGCCTATGCGACCCCGATCGACCAGATCGACCCCGCGCAGGCGCACCTGTTTCAACAGAACGAGATGTGGTGGAATTTCGAGCGGTTGCGCAAGGAGGATCCGGTCCATCTGGCCGACAGTCCGCTCTACGGGCCGTATTGGTCGATCACCAAGTTCAACGACATCATGGCGGTCGATA
Source organism: Sphingomonas sp. (assembly GCA_039926845.1). Classification (GTDB taxonomy): domain Bacteria; phylum Pseudomonadota; class Alphaproteobacteria; order Sphingomonadales; family Sphingomonadaceae; genus Sphingomonas. Next base: position 3,540 of record JBDSWC010000100.1, read on the forward strand.
CCGATCACCACAATTTCTCTTCCGAGCCCGGGATAACGCTGGTGACGCTGACCGATCAGGCCAATCCGCTGCTGCCCGGGCTGTCGAGCTTCATCACGATGGACCCGCCGCGCCACGACGTGCAGCGCAAGACCGTCAGCCCGGCGGTGTCGCCGACCAATCTGACGATCCTCGAGCCGCTGATCCGCGAGCGCGCGGCCGCAATTCTCGACCGGCTGCCGATCGGCGAGGAGTTCGACTGGGTCGAAAACGTCTCACGCGAGCTGACCGCGATGACGCTGGCGACCTTGTTCGGCATGCCGCAGGAGGACCGCCGCCGGCTGACCTATTGGTCCGATGTCGTCACGGCCGTGCCGGGCCACGGTGTGGTCGAGACCCGCGAGGAAAAGATCGGGATTTTCGTCGAGTATCGCGATTACTTCATGAAGCTGTGGAACCAGCGCGTGAACGAGGATCCGACCGGCGACCTGATTTCGATGCTCGCCCACGGCGCGGAGACGCGCAACATGACGCCGGAGGAATATTTCGGCAACGTCATCCTGCTGACCGTCGGCGGCAACGACACCACGCGCAATACGATCACCGGGTCGGTCTATGCGCTCGACCGCAACCCGGGCGAATATGCCAAGCTGCTCGCCGATCCCGGATTGATCCCGTCGATGGTGTCCGAAACGATCCGCTGGCAGACCCCGCTTGCCTATATGAAGCGGCGGGCGACGCGCGACGTCGAGTTTCGCGGCAAGACCATCCGCGAAGGCGACACGGTCGCGATGTGGTACGTATCGGGCAATCGCGACGACGAAGTGATCGAGCGGCCCAACGATTACATCATCGACCGCGCCCGCCCGCGCCAGCACATGTCGTTCGGGTTCGGCGTGCATCGTTGCGTCGGCAATCGGCTGGCCGAACTGCAGCTAAAGGTGATCTGGGAAGAGATGATGGCGCGCTTCCCGGAGATCAACGTGGTCGGCGAGCCGAAGCGGACCTTCTCGACGTTCGTGAAGGGGTATGAGTCGATGCAGGTGGTGATTCCGCGCCGGCATTGATCAGGCAAGCTTGACCAGCATCGTGTCGAGCGCTTGCAGGAAGCGCGAGCGGTCGGTCTTCGAGAAGGCGGATGGCCCGCCGAGTTGATCCCCGCCCGCGCGCAGATCCGCCATGATCGCGCGGGTCGCGATCGCCGCGCCGATCGAGCTGGTCGTGAACGGCTTGCCGGTCGGCGACAGCACCGACGCGCCCGCCTTCAGGCAGCGGTCTGCGAGCAATATGTCCGCGGTCACCACCACCGCGTCCGGCCCGGCGCGCTCGGCGATCCAGTCGTCGGCGGCGTCGAACCCGTCGCTCACTACGATGCGGTCGATCAATGGGTGCTGCGGCACGCGGATAGCTGAGTTGCTGACGATCGTGACGGGCACTTCGAGCCGCCACGCGACCTTGTAGATCTCGTCCTTCACCGGGCAGGCATCGGCATCGACCAGGATGCGGCGAGTGGCGGGTGAACACATCAGCGACCTCCTTATTCTTACCCGGCGAAGGCCGGGGCCCAGTCGCGGGCGGCCCGATACTGGACCCCGGCCTTCGCCGGGGAGGCGTTTAGGGGTTAGGCCTGGATCAAGGCCGCCTTGGCGCGCCCTTGCCGGCGAAATTGCCCGGGCCCTTGCGGTGCGGCTTGTTGGACGAATGGCGTCCCGGCGGCGGGCCCTGGCGGCGCGGCGCGGGCGGGCGCTGATCGTTGCCGGTCGGCGCGGCGCGGTGGAGCTGCGCGCGGGCGGGGGCGGGCGGCGCGGCGGTGCCGGGACCGTCGGCGGGCTGGATACGGATACCGCTATCGTCCTCGCCGTCCTGACCGGCGCTCTTGATCACCGCGGCGGCGAAGCGCGCGGCGATCGGGCGGGGGATCTGGAAGCCGGTTTCGTTGGCCTGGATGCGGATCGCGCCGACTTCGTTCTTGGTTATCCCGCCGCGGCGGCAGATCAGCGGCAACAGCCATCGCGGGTCGGCATTCTGGCGACGGCCGACGTTCATCACGAACCACACGGTGTCGTCGAAGCCGGGACGATGATGCTGCTTGTCGGGCGCCAGGTTGGGGTTGGGCGTCGACGTCAGCAATTCCTCGGGCTGGGGCATCGACGCGCGGTGCGCGTGGACCAACGCGGCGGCGATATCCTCGGGCGACTTCTTCGCCATCAGCTCGGCCGCCAGCGCGCGATCCTCGTCGTCGATCTCGACCTCGGCCAGCATCGCGTCGAGCATGCGCTCGCGATCCTTGGTGCGGATGTCCTCGGGGGTCGGCACCGGCATCCAGGCGAAATCGATCCGTGCGCCCTTCAGCATCATCTCGACGCGGCGACGGCGCGGGAAGGGGACGATCAGGACGGCAGTACCCTTCTTGCCCGCGCGACCCGTCCGGCCCGAGCGATGCTGAAGCGTTTCGGCGTCGCGCGGCAGTTCGACGTGAACCACCAGGCTGAGCGTCGGCAGGTCGATCCCGCGCGCAGCGACGTCGGTCGCAACGCAGACGCGTGCGCGGCGATCGCGCATCGCTTGCAAGGCGTGATTGCGCTCGGACTGCGAATGCTCGCCCGACAAAGCGACCGCGGCGAACCCGCGCTCGACCAGGCTGGCGTGGAGGTGGCGGACATTGTCGCGCGTCGCGCAGAACAACAGCGCGGTCTCCGCCTCATGGAAGCGCAGCAGGTTGATGACGGCGTGCTCGATGTCCGACGGGCTGACCGCGATCGCCTGATACGCGATGTCGCCGTGCCCGCGATCCTCGCCGACGGTCGAGATGCGCAGCGCGTCGTTTTGATATTTCTTGGCCAGCGCGACGATCTGGCGAGGCATCGTCGCCGAGAACAGCAAGGTGCGGCGTTCGCGCGGCGTCGCGTCGAGCAAGGCCTCGAGGTCCTCGCGGAAGCCCATGTCGAGCATCTCGTCGGCCTCGTCGAGCACCGCGACCTTGATCGCCGACAGATCGAGCGCCCCGCGCTCGCTATGATCTTTCAGCCGGCCCGGCGTGCCGACGACGATGTGCGCGCCGTGGCTGAGCGAACGGCGCTCGCGGCTGGCGTCCATCCCGCCGACGCAGGTCGAAATGCGCGCGCCGGCCTTGGCGTAGAGCCACGACAATTCCTTGGCGACTTGCAGCGCGAGCTCGCGGGTCGGGGCGATCACCAGCGCCAGCGGCGCGCCGGGCTGGGGCAGGCGGCCATCCACACCGAGCAACTGGTCGCCGATCGCGATGCCGAACGCGACGGTCTTGCCCGACCCGGTCTGCGCCGAGACGAGCAAGTCGCGGCCCTGCGCCGCGGGTTCGCTGACATGGCCCTGGACGGGGGTCAGTGCAGAATAGCCCTTGGCGGTCAGCGCTTCGGACAGGACGGGGGGAAGATGCGAAAAGGGCAAGGACGATCTCGAAATAGAATGGCCGCGGCCCCGGCACGACGGCTGGAGCGCCTCTGGCGATGAAAATAGGGATTGCGCCGCCCCCTACGCCAAAAACGCCGCGTTGGAAAGCTTGCCGCCCCGGCGCGCTCTCCCCATCTCGCTGACGCAATCCCAGCATAGAGGTGTCCGCATGACGATCCCCGCCGATTCCGTCTGGTTCATCACCGGTTGTTCGACCGGGTTCGGACGCGAGCTCGCCAAGCTGGTGCTCGACAATGGCTGGCGCGTGGCGGTGACCGCGCGGGGCAAGGATCGCGTTGCCGACCTCGCCGAGATCGCGCCGGATCGCGCGCTGGCGCTTGACCTCGACGTGACCGACGCGGGCCAGATCGACGCGGCGGTCAAGGCAGCGACTGAGCGGTTCGGGCGGATCGACGTGCTCGTGAACAATGCCGGCTATGGCTACCAGACCTCGATCGAAGAGGGCGAGGACGGCGAAATCCGCGACATGTTCGAGGCCAATGTGTTCGGCCTGTTCGCGATGACACGCGCGGTGCTGCCGGTAATGCGCGCGCAGAACAGCGGCAATATCGTCAACATCAGTTCGGTCGGCGGGCTGATCGGCTTTCCTGCGTCGGGCTATTATTCGGCGACCAAGCATGCGGTTGAAGGGTTTACGGAGTCGCTTCGTGCGGAGGTAGCGCCGCTCGGCATCGCCGCGATGGCGGTCGAGCCCGGGCCGTTTCGTACCGACTGGGCGGGCCGCTCGCTGCGTCAGACGCAAAGCCGGATCGCGGATTACGCCGAAACCGCCGCCGCTCGTATGGAAACCACCAGCGGCTATAGCGGCCAGCAGCCCGGCGACCCGGTCCGTGCGGGACGAGCGATCATCGAAGCGGTCAGCCGCGACCAGCCGCCGCGCCACCTTGTACTCGGCAAGTTCGGGTTCGACGCCGCGGCCGCGAAGTTGCGCGAGCGACTCGACCAGATCGAGGCCGACCGCGACCTCAGCCTGAGCGCCGATTTTCCGGAGATGGCTGAGGCTTGAAACCTTCGCTCAGGCGTAGACCTTCATCGCGGTGTTCATCAGCGTGACCAGCACGAACGCTAGTGCGACCGCGATCATCAGCCAGTATCCCGGGCCGAACGCGGTGGCGCGGTCGGGGTCGGCGCTGTCGTACCAGATCGTGTGGACGCCGTCGGGTCGCCAACCGGCATGGACGTAGCGCTTGACCTCGGCGACGTGACGCTCGCCGTCCTCGTCCTCGTAATGGACGGTTTCCTCGATCAGCCGTTGCTTGTCGCCGTCGGTGATCCGCCAGCCGCGCAACGTGCCGAAACCCCAAAAATCGTCGCGCTGCTCGGCGTCGGTATAGTCGGTCGCCCACACCACCGCCGCGGCGGGCTTCCACGCGGCAAACAACGTCGCCGCGCGATAGAGGCAATAGAGCATGCCGAGCATCAGCGCCGGCGCCGCGAAGGTAATGAGATCCCGCATCCCGTTCCCGAGTCTAGCGGGCAATTCTCACGAACCGGTAAAAGCGAAAAGGGCCGGGAGTTTCCTCCCGGCCCTTCGCGTTACTTTAGATCGCTGCGATTAGGCGCCGACGACTTCCGTCGTGTCGACCTTGATCCCGGGGCCCATCGTCGAGCTGACCGCGACCTTCTTGACATACTTGCCCTTGGCGCCGGACGGTTTGGCCTTGACGATCGCGTCGAGCAATGCGTCGAAGTTGGCGCGCAGGTCCGCCGCGGGGAAGCTGGCCTTGCCGATCCCCGAGTGAATGATCCCGGCCTTTTCGACGCGATATTCGATCTGACCGCCCTTGGCTGCCTTCACGGCGGCCGCGACGTCCATCGTCACGGTGCCGAGCTTCGGGTTCGGCATCATGCCCTTGGGGCCGAGCACCTTACCCAGACGACCGACGATGCCCATCATGTCGGGGGTCGCGATGCAGCGATCGAAATCGATCGTGCCGCCCTGGACGATCTCCATCAAATCCTCGGCACCGACCACGTCGGCGCCAGCGGCCTTGGCTTCGTCGGCCTTCGCGCCCTTGGCGAACACGCCGACGCGAACTGTTTTACCGGTTCCTTTCGGAAGCGTAACGACGCCGCGGACCATCTGGTCGGCGTGGCGGGGGTCGACGCCAAGGTTCAAAGCGACTTCGATGGTTTCGTCGAACTTCGACGTGGCGTTGGCCTTGGCGAGCGAAATCGCTTCGTCGACGCCGTGGAGCTTCTCGCGATCGACGGTGATCGCCTTTGCCTTCTTGCTCTGGAACGTCATGTCTTAGCCCTCCACCACTTCGAGGCCCATCGCGCGGGCGGAGCCTTCGATGATGCGGGTCGCCGCGTCGATATCGTTGGCGTTCAAGTCCTTCATCTTGGTCTCGGCGATCGCGGTCAGCGCGCTGCGCTTGATCTTGCCCGCGGAGATCTTGCCCGGCTCCTTCGAGCCCGACTTCAGGTTCGCGGCCTTCTTGATCAGGAACGACGCCGGCGGGGTCTTGGTCTCGAACGAGAACGACCGGTCGGCGTAGACGGTGATGACGGTGGGGATCGGCGCGCCCTTTTCCAGGTCGCCGGTCGACGCGTTGAACGCCTTGCAGAATTCCATGATGTTGACGCCGCGCTGACCCAAAGCAGGGCCGATCGGCGGCGACGGATTGGCGGCGCCGGCTGGCACCTGCAGCTTGATATAGCCGGTAATCTTCTTTGCCATTTGTCTCACTCTGTTGCGGCCGGGCGAACCCGAACCGTTCAAGTTTAGCGGTCCAGACGAGCGCGAACGCTCTCCCGCACATTTCCATCGCTGTGACGTTGGAAGCGCGGGCGCATAGCCGAAGCGATCGGGTGTTGCAATGTTGGAAATCGATTGCGACGCAATTGCCATGTCCAGGCCGCTCAACCGCGCGCAAGCGCTGCAAAACCAGGCATTCCTGCGCGAATTGCGTCGCACCGGGAATATCCGGCTGTCGGCCCGCGCGGTCGGCCTGAAATATTCGACGATCCAGCACCGCCGTCGTCGGCACCCCGCGTTCGCGCAGCAATGGGACGCGGCGTTGGTCTTTGCCCAGGCGCGGTTCGACGCGAAGGGGCGTCAGGGGCCCAAGGCGCCGAAAGGCGGCAACCGGACGGCCGGGGGCGAGCCCGTCGTCGTGCGCCGCAACGACGGCAAGCTCCAGATGCGCGCCGCGCAGCCGAACAAGCTGACCAAGCAATGCGAACAGACGTTCCTGTCGGCGCTGAGCGCCACTGCCAACGTGCGGCTCTCGGCGGCAGCGGCGGGCGCGTCGGTCGCGGCTTTCTATCGCCGCCGGCGCAACAATCCTGCCTTCGCGCGCGAAATGCGGCTGGCGTTGGAGCAGGGGTACGAGCGGCTCCAGATGGCGCTGACCGCCAGCGTGCTGCCGGCAAGTTACGAGGACGACGCCTGGCGCCACAACGACCCTCCGGAGATGCCGCCGATGACGGTCAATCAGGCGCTGCAACTGATGTATCTGCACCAGAAGGAAGCGCGGCTGCTCGCCGAACCGCCCCACCTGCGCCGCCGCAAGGGCGAGAGCCGCGAAGCGCATTCGTTCCGGCTGGGCGCGATGTACGAGGCGCAGATGGAACGCGCCCGCGAGAAGTTCGCGGTGGCGGAAGCCGCGCGACGGGCGCGGGGCATTCCCGGGCTGTATGAGTGCTGGCGGGCCACGGCGGATCTGGCGCAGGTGCGCGGTTGGTCAACGGCCGATCCGGCGAAAGCGCCGCACGATCCCGACCGCGCATTGTTCGGCGGGTGGCGGATCGAGGACATGAAGAAACGCGGATAGCGCGATCGTTATGTCAGCTTACGACCCGTTAGCGGACGTTCGCGAGCAGCCTCGATGAATGGAAGCCGCTAGGCCGCTTTCGGCATACGTGACGTAAACGACGCTCGTGTGACCGCGATGGTCAGTCCCGGTCCGGTGTCCGAATATGCGACGCCAGCGCCAAGTTGCTTAGCCAGCGCCTTGATAATCGTTGTGCCCAGCCCTGTGTCGGCCGCAGGCTTGTTGGGAAACTCCAGACCTACACCGTTGTCCGATACCGTGAGTTTCCAGTCGGGGCCGTCGATCTCATAGGTCACCATGATCCGCGCACCGGGCTTGCCACCGGGAAAAGCATATTTGATCGCATTGATGACGAGTTCGGTCACAATGAGACCCAGACTGACAGCAGTCGCGGATTCGATCATCCCCCCGTCACACAGGGAGTCTATGCCAATCGGGTTCGACTCTCCGACCATTGACGAGGCAAGCCCTGCACACAGCTTGGTGAGATAGGCGGCAACGTCGATCTCATCGATACCGTCCGTAGTGTGGAGATATTGCTGAACCGCTGCCACTGACATTACGCGCTGATGGGCATCTTTCAAATGCCCCTTGGTTTCCTCCGACGACACCGAACCTGCCTTGAGCAGCAATATGCTGGCGATGATCTGGAGACTGTTGGCGACGCGGTGCCGCATCTCTTCGAGCAATATCTGTTTCTGCCGCAGAAGGTCTTCGGCTTGAGTCAGCAATACGCTCTTTTCACGCTCGATCGCGCGGCGCGCGGTAACGTCACGGAACGCGAGCAGTATCGTAATGTCAGGGCTGTCCTCATAGAGAACCTTGCGCGCATTCAACAGCATGATCCTTTGCCCGATGTCGGGGAAATCGTGCTCGACCTCAAAATTATCCATCGCAACTCGATCGGGAATGATCGTCTCAAGCAGGTGGCGCAGCGCGGGGATATTCCACTGGCCGTCGCCTAGGTCGAACAACAGGTTTCCCTGGATGTGTTCGGCCTGGACTTTGAAGACCTCGTAGAACGATCGGCTCGCGGCTAGAACGCGGAACTGCTCGTTCAGTATCAGAAAGGGCTCAGGAATCGTGTTGACGATCGCGAGCGCGAGCACCTGTGCGTGTTCGGGGTTGCGAACCGGATCGATCACAGAAGGCTCCCGCTTGCAGGGGGGAGCACATCCGTCTCTCGGTTGCCGATGCCTGCAGGGCGGATCGGCAATACTTCGTCATACCATCTTATTGCGGCGCAACCTAACCACGAGCTGAGGACATCGCGATCAGCCAGAACGAACGGCTACGTTAGGGACTGACGCAATCGATCTCGAATGGTGGAGTCTGGTCGCTTTGCGAACGTCCGCTTTCCACCATTTCCGGTCGTTGGCGGGCCGGTGCTCCCGCACGGCAGCTAACGACCCAATTGCGCACGTTTGAAGCGGCAATATCTAGCCTTTGATTGCCGACTTCAGAACGTTCTGCAGCCAACCCCACTTTCCGATTGGTTCAAAGAGCAGATTGAAGAGATTGACTCCCAGGGCCAGCCACGTCGCCGGGTGATTGACCCGGCCGTATCTCTTTGCAGCCCAAAGCAGCAGGGCGATGATGATCGCCGTGGTGAGATAAAGCGGGAATGTCACTTGGCGCGGATCGTCCTTTCCGAAGACGATCGCCCAAAGAACCCCCGCGCCACGGCCAAGTGAAGGCATCATGATGATGAAGACGGTCGAGATCAGCCACCAGGCATGATCGGGCAGCGAACGTCGATGACGGATCGCCTGGATGACCGCAAAAATGAAGGCCGACATCATCACGAACTCGACAACCGCAATGCCGTAAAAGAACCAGGGTTCGAACGGCCCGAACTGATCGCGCATTCGGCCCGAAAGCTCTGCATTCGCGATGTCGCGATGCAGGGCGCTCAGCGCCGTCAACGCGACGCCGCCCGCGAGAAAGAATCCTATGATCCCGTTCGTCCGGTGCCGGTCGAATTGCCGGCGTTCGACGTAATAGGGTTGCAGGATAAGAACGAGATACCACAGCGTGGCCGTCCAATAATGAATGTGAACCGCCCACGCGTTCTCGGTCAGATCGCCCCAATAATCGCGAAATATCCCGATTTGCATGACTGCCATGGGGATAATCATCCACAGATACAGGCCGTTGTATCTTTCCAGCCCTCTGTTTTCCTGGACGATCATAAGCACCCCCTGCAAGTTGCCGCTCTGGCTTTTCCTTGGCAAAACCTGTCCGCCCCCGGACTGGCTTCTCTCATAGCTGATTTGGCTGCGATCTTGCAAAGCCGTCAAGCTGAACACGGATGGGCGCAATGTCCGCGGCGTCGCTCGCGCAGCGCAGGCCGTCGAGGAAGAAATAGGCGAGCACCAGCGCGGCCAGTGCATCGACGGCGTAAAATATCCGATACGCCGACATCGGCGTCAGCCTAGACGCTGCCGGATTGTGCGCAACGCCCGGCGGCGAAGCGCGTCAGTCGTCGCGCGGCTTGCCGTCCTTGTCGAGGTTCCGATGCTTGGTGCGCCGCGACGGGATCTGGATCGGATGCTTCTTCTTCCACTCGGCCCAGGTCATCGGGCCATCGGGGGTCTGGATGATCGTGTCGTCGGCCATTGCCGTGCGATACAGGAAATATCGGTGCAGCGTTAGGGCGTGCGGGAGCGAATTGTCCCGCAGCTTCACCGCGCGAGGGGGGAGAGAGCAAGCGACGCGGGAGTAAATCCCGCGTCTTCGTCGGACGGACTCGGCTGCGCCGATCCGCCGGCCGGTCTTTGCCGTCTCAGGATTAGCGTTCGCTAATCCTGTGCGGCTACGACGCAAAACAGCCGCCGGTCCCCCGACCGACGGCTGTTCGCCCCCCCCAACGACGATGGCGGATCAGGCGTAGCGGATGCGCATGCTCGCCTTGGGCTTGCGACGCATCGCCGCACCCATGCCGCCGAAGCCGAGCAGCATCAGCGCCCAGGTCGCAGGCTCGGGAACCGCGCCGCCGACCGCCAGATTGTCGACTTCGAACGAATTGCCGGTCGACGAGAAGGTGACGCTGGTGAACAGTTCGCCGGCGGTGCCGGTCACGGTGAAGCGGCCGTTGGTGCCCGCCGCGATCTGATCGCCGTTCGCCGGATTGATGAAGTTCGAGCCGGGAACGACGGTCGCGTCGGTCGTGCCGTCGATCGTGAGCGTGTTGTAGGCGTCGATCGAGCCCCAGTCGAACTGGAACGACGATACCGGCGATGCGAACGTGTAGGTTGCCGACCCGCCCGACAGCACCGACAGATACGGCGTGCCCGACGGGATCGAATTGGCCGGCGGCGCGCCGTTGCCGTCGGCCGGCGGAACCTTGATCTGGAAGTTGGTGCCGGTCAGGCCGGCCGCGGTGTCGAACGTGTCGACCACGGTATAGCCCGGGGCCGGCGTGGCGAGGCCCGGACCGAAATTGATGTCCACGGCGGCGTTCGCGCTGGTCGCTGCCGTCGTGCCGGCCAGCAACGCGGCGACTGCGCCGATGATACGTTGTGCTTTCATCTCTATTACCCCTTGTCGGATCGCTCAAAAATAAAGCCAACTGCGATTCTCAAGCGGCGAGATATTCGATTGAACCAGAGATGAATAGATTGTTAACTATATTATAGAGAGGCTATTTCTACTTGTGCCATTTCGGGAGGTATTGGCACCGCATACATACATTGCCTGGTCGATGGGCAGAATTTGGTTAATATGGTGGGAAGTATTGGGGTGAGTGCCCGCCGCGGGAGTGAATCCCGCGTCGTCGGACCTCGCTGCGCGAGGCCGGACGGTCGAACGCCGTCTCAGGATTAGCGAATGCTAATCCTGTGCGGGCATCAAGTAAGGCGGCGCCTTACTTGCTGCGTTCGACTTGCTCGAAGTCCAGTTCCACGGGCGTCGCGCGGCCGAAGATCGACACCGACACCTTGACCTTCGCCTTGTCGAAATCGAGTTCCTCGACGATGCCGGTGAAGCTCGCGAACGGGCCGTCGAGCACCTTGACGCTGTCGCCGATCTCGTAATCGACCTTGATCTGCTGCTTGGGCGCGTTGGCCGCGGCCTCTTCCTTGGAGTTGAGCATCCGCGCGGCTTCGCCGTCGCTGATCGCCTGCGGCTTGCCGTTGGGGCCGAGGAAGCCGGTCACCTTCGGCGTGTTCTTGACGAGGTGATAGACATCGTCGTTCATGCTCAGCTTGGCGAGCACGTAACCGGGCATGAACTTGCGTTCGACCGACACCTTCTTGCCGCGGCGCGCTTCGGTGACGGTTTCGGTCGGCACCTCGATCTGCTCGACCAGCTGCTCGAGGCCCATGCGGGTCGCCTCGGCCATGATCGCGTCGCGGACCTTGCCCTCGAAACCCGAATAAGCGTGGATGATGTACCAGCGTGCCACGTATAGAACCCTTATTTGGTCGCGAGGCTGAGGAGCAGCTTGACCAGCGCCTCGAACCCCGAATCGACCACGAAGAAGAAGATGCCGAGCAGCAGCGTCATGATCATCACCATGACGCCGGTCATGATCGTCTCGCGCCGGCTCGGCCAGACGACCTTGCGCGTCTCCGCACGGACCTGCTGGATGAATTCGACCGGGGATGTCTTCGCCACGCTTGCTGGCCTCGCTTGATTGTTCGCGTCCGGACATAGGACCGCCGCCCGCTCCCGTGAAGGGTCGGACGAAGGTTTTCCGATGTCGGATTGGTGGGGTGCTTAGCGTGGGGCCGTCATGGGAGCAAGTCCCATGGGGAAGTTGGGGACGCTCAGGCTGCCGACCCACGAATGGAAGCCCCCTCGTGTAGGCACCGGATGGCAGAGAATAGTGGAATTGCAGACGTCAGTTTCGTATTTCCAGTGCCAATGGCAAAACGTAATCGCGGGTGAGCGGTGCCAGGTGCAGCTGACTCGCATCGTCGGCCGATGCCCAAACGATTTCCTCCAATTCGGCAGCCGCTACAAACTTGGGATGGTTGGTTCGAATGTGGAACAGATGCGCTTCAAGCAGGTGGTCCGGCTCATTCGCCGCTGCGCACGAAAACGTCCCGAGAAACCGGGTTTCCTCCTCGGTCGGTGTGAAATGCAGCTCCTCTGTAAGTTCACGTGCAAGGGCTTCGAACGGCGATTCGCCGGGGTCGATTTTGCCGCCGGCTTGCATGAACGAGGCGGTGCCGCGCTTCCTGACCAAAAGCACGCGTCCGTCATCGTCGTCTATCAGGGCCGCCGCGATGCAAATCAGACTAGACACGAACCAAAGATGGATCGCTGTCCGAAAGTCCGCAATGTCTAAAAGGGAAGTGATGGTCGCCGAGGATTATCATGAACGTCGATAATCGTCTCGCCACCTATGGCACGTTGGCGCCGGGCCGCCCGAATTACCATCAACTCGCCAGCCTGCGAGGGAAATGGCGCAAGGGAACCGTTAGAGGAACTCTCGTCGAGCAAGGATGGGGCGCCGAACTCGGCTTCCCGGCCCTGGTGCTCGATGCGACAGGCGCGCGGACCCACGTATATCTCTTTGAATCGTGTGATTTGCCAGATCACTGGCAACGGCTCGATGAATTCGAAGGCATCGGTTACAAGCGCGTTATCACTCAAGTGGACACCGATGATGGCGCGATCGACGCCTATATATATGTTGTCGCTGGGCTTGGCGGCGTCTGAAGGCTGACGACGAGAAGTGGCAGGGGAGCTCGGATTCGAACCGAGGGCCTTCGGTTTTGGAGACCGACGCTCTAACCAGCTGAGCTACACCCCTAAGCCGCCGCGCTCCTATCGCGGTGGCGATGGGAGCGCAAGGCACTCAAGCTGCGGCCTGATCGTTCCACTTCCGGTTCGCCAGCGTGCGCGCTTCGGCGACGGGAAGCGGCCGGCCGAAATAATAGCCCTGGACCTTGGTGCAGCCGAGTTCCTGGATCATCTGATGCTCCTGCTCGGTCTCGACGCCCTCCGCGGTGGTGGCCATGCCGAGCGATTGCGCCAGCGCGACCACGGCGCGGATGATCGCGATCGGCTCGGGCTGACCCTTGGAGGCGCCCTGGACGAAGCTGCGGTCGACCTTGATCGTCGAGAAGCGCGTGCGCGCGAGATACCCGAGCGACGAATAGCCAGTGCCGAAATCGTCGAGGCTCAACCGCACGCCCAGATCGAGGATGCGTTCGAGCACCTGCACCGCGCCGGTGCCTTCGCGCATGAACACGCCTTCGGTCACTTCGAGCTCGAGCCGTTCGGCGGGCAGGCCGCTATTGGCGAGCGCGGAGGCGACGACCGAGACGAACGCGGGATTGTGGAGCTGTTCGGGCGAGACGTTGACCGCGATGCGGATCGGCGCGGGCCATTTCGCGGCCTCGGCGCAGGCCGAGCGCAGCACCCATTCGCCCATCGGCACGATCAGCCGGGCGTCTTCCGCCAGCGGCACGAACTTCGACGGCGGCACCACGCCCAGTTCGGGGTGGGTCCAGCGCAACAGTGCCTCGAACCCGGCGAGGCGGCCGTCGCCCGCGGCGACCACCGGTTGATATTCGAGGTGCAGTTCGCCCTTTTCGAGCGCTTGGCGCAGCGCCATTTCGAGGACGCGACGCTCCTCGGCCTTGATGTGCAATTGCGGTTCGTAGGTGTTGAACGCGCCGCCGCCGCCGTCCTTCGAGCGATAGAGCGCGAGGTCGGCTGAGCGGATCAGCATTTCCGCGGTGCGCCCGTCGCGCGGGCCGATCGCGATCCCGATCGATGCACCGATATAGAGCGTGTGCGCGTCCATCTCATAGGGCTTCGACAGCGTGTCGATGATCGCCCTGGCCAGCCGATCGACGCGGTCGCCGTCGGACGCGTCTCGCACCACGACCGCGAATTCGTCGCCGCCGAGCCGGCCGATCAGCTCGTTGTCGGTCACGAGCCGCGCCAGCCGCTCCGACACCTGGCCGAGCAAGCGGTCGCCGACCGGGTGGCCGAGCGAATCGTTGACCGCCTTGAAGCGGTCGAGGTCGATCATCATGAACCCGCAGCGCGTGCCCCACTTGTCGGCCTCGGCCATCGCGCGGGCGAGCTGCTCGTTGAGCTGAAGGCGGTTGGGCAGGCCGGTCAGCGTGTCGAACCGCGCCATGCGGTTGATCTGGTCGGCCGATTCGCGCTCCGCGGTGATGTCGCGCCCGACCCCGCGAAAGCCGAGAAACGCGCCCAAATCGTCGTAGCGCGGGGTGGCGGCGAGCGCGAACCAGCGCAGCTGATCGCGGACCTGGACCTGGAGCAGCAGGTCGCGGAAGGGCTCGCGCGCCTTGAGCTTGTCGGCGAGCGACCGCAGCCCCTGGGAAAAGTCGCCGGACTCCCAGCGTTCGGCGGCGAGCGCCTGGAGCAGCGGCATGCCGTTGATCTTGACGGGATCGAGATGGACCGAGCGAGCAAACCGCGGGGACGCGCGAACGATGCGCCGCGCGCTGTCGGTTTCCCACAACCAGTCGCCATCCTCCTCCTCGAACTCGCGGAGCAACAGGCTGACCGTCTCGTCGCGCTCGGCAAGGCCGATCTCGCTCGCGCGGATCACGACCAACGCCTTGCAGCGTTGGAAACAGCCGATCATCAACAACACGACGAACAACGCGGTCGCCGCCGCCAGCAACGGGCTGCCGAGCATGAGCAGCATCGTCACGATCGCCGTGCCGATAATCCCGAGGAAGCTGAGCGTCGCCATCGGCAAGGCGGCCATCGCGACCGCGGAGGCGGTCATCATCACCGACAGCAGGATCCACAGCCCCATCGCGGTGGCGATATCGGCGCGCGCGCCCAACGCCAGCGGTGGCACCGACCACACCGCGGCGAGCGCGACGCCTTCGAGCACGGTATCGCGCACGTCGCGCAAGGTAGCGGTGCTGGCGTCGCGGTGGCGCGTGGCGAGGCGGCGGACCGCGACGGCGATGCCGACCACGCCGGTCACCACGCCCCAGCCGACCAGCAACGGGCGGGGCGCATGGCCGTCGAACAGTATAACGATCAGCGCGGCGCCGACCAGATTGGCGGCGAGCAGGAACAAGGCAAGCTGGCGTCCGGCGTGCAATTGCGCCGCGCGAATCGGACCCCAATCGGTCTTGTCGGCGGGGTCGTACAGCCCCAGCAAGGCACGGACATCGATCCGCGGCTTCGGAAATTGCGAAGAAGGCTCGGTACTCACCCTAGCGCGATAGCGGGGGAGGGTTAGCGAACGGTTAGGGCGGGGACTCGTTTCATCCGTTTTGTGCAAAGGACAGGTAAGAAGCGCTGTCCGTTATTGATGGCGACCTGGCGGCGTCGCACGGGGGTTCGACCGCGACGGCCCACGGCGCCAATCCGGACCTTATGGGCGCACCTTCTCGCCATCCTCTTTCGTAAACTCGACGAGCGTTCTCTCGAGGAGCGGCAACACGGCTTCGGACGGCCGGCATAACGCCGTGCCCCGTGGCGTCGCGACGATCGGACGATTGACGAGGATCGGGTGGAGCAGCATCGCGTCGAGGATCGCTTCGTCCGAAACGGCAGGATCGAGCAGCCCGAGTTCGGCCGCGGGCGTGCCCTTTTCGCGCAACAGATCGCGTGGCGAGGCCGGCATCTCGGTCATTAGGCGCGCCAACAGCGCGCGGGTCCAGCCGGTTTGCCGATAATCGACGACCTGCGGCGAATAGCCAGCCGCCTCGATCATCGCGAGCGCGTTGCGCGACGTGCCGCAGTCGGGATTGTGATAGATCGTGATCGGGAACGGCGTGGTCATTGCGGACGCTCCTGCCTGAACAGCCAGGTGAAGAAACCGACCGCGCCGATCGTCCCGACCAGCTGACCGACGAGAAACATCGGCACCGACGCGGGCGCGATTCCGGCGAACGTGTCGGACAGGCTCCGCGCGACCGTCACCGCGGGATTGGCGAAGGACGTGGAGGCGGTGAACCAATAGGCCGCGGTGATGTAGAGTCCGACCGCGACCGGCGTGAACTCGGGCCGCGACCGCTGAGTGCTGACGATCGTCCCGATCAGGCCGAAGGTCGCGACGGCTTCCGCCAAGCCCTGCGACGGGCCGTCACGCAGCTTGGCCGATACTTGCAGGATAGGTTCGGCGAACATCGCGTGAGCCAGCCAAACCCCGATCACCGCGCCCACCATCTGCGCGGCGACGTACAGCAATGCGGTGCGCCAATCGGCCTCGCGCCGCGCCAGGACAGCCAGGGTGACGGCCGGGTTGAAATGCGCGCCGGACACGGGACCGAACATGTGAATGAGTACGACTAGCCCGGCGCCCGTCGCGATGGTGTTGCCGAGCAGCGCGATCGCGTCGTTACCACCGGCGAGACGCTGACCCATGATGCCCGACCCGACCACGATGGCGAGCAGGAGCGCCGTGCCGACCGCTTCCGCGACGATTCGCCTCGACAGCGTCATGCCGCCGGACAACAGTCTTGTGCCAGGTCGGCGAGCGGCGCGCATATTTCCGGGCGACCGCCGCAACAGTCGGCGACAAGGAAACCGAGCAGGTCGCGCATCCCTTCATAGTTCGCCAGATAAATGACCGAGCGGCCGGCACGCCGCGAGTGGATCAATTCCGCGTGGCTCAAGATCGTCAGATGCGTGGATAGCGTATTCGGCAGCGCGCCGATCTCTTGCGCTATCGCTCCGGCGGCCATTCCCTCTTCGCCAGCCTTTACCAGGAGCCTGAAGACGGCAAGGCGACTGGCGTGACCCAGCGCAGCCAAGGCCTCCACCGCATCGGGAAAATACATCAACGAGTCCTCACTTCGATATTTCGACTATCATCGAAATGAGATATAGGCGAGCCCGCTTTTTGCGAGGAAAAACGCCGTCGTCCGCTACTTACGCCGCGATCGCGTAGGGCTTGATCTCACCCGCCAGATACAGGTTGCGCGCCTTGGCGCGGCTGAGCTTGCCCGAGCT
This sequence comes from Sphingomonas sp., assembly GCA_039926845.1. Lineage (GTDB taxonomy): Bacteria > Pseudomonadota > Alphaproteobacteria > Sphingomonadales > Sphingomonadaceae > Sphingomonas. Next base: position 20,657 of record JBDSWC010000100.1, read on the forward strand.
GGTGCGGGGCAGGGTGCGCGGGGGGATCAGTTCGATCACGCAGTTCATGCCGGTCACCGACCGCACGCGCTCGCGGATTTCCTCGCGCAGGCGGACGCGCTCGCCCTCGTCGCTGCTGCGGCATTGCACCAGCACCGCGGGGGTTTCCTCGCCGCCCGGCGTAGTGATCGCGAAGGCGGCGATGTCGCCGGCCTTGAAGCCGGGGAGCTGCTCGACCGCCCATTCGATGTCCTGCGGCCAGTGGTTGCGGCCGTTGACGATGATCATGTCCTTGGCGCGGCCGACGATGTAGATGTAGCCGTCGGACATATAGCCCATGTCGCCGGTGTCGAGCCAGCCGTCGGCCATGCACGCGGCGGTCGCTTCGGGATCGCGGAAATAGCCGACCATCAGCGACGGGCCGGTGCACCACACCTTGCCGATCGCACGCTCGGGGAGCGGCGTGCCGTCCTCTTCGCGAATCTCGATCTTCATGTCCTTGGCGGGCTTGCCGCAATTGACGATCGCGCGGTACCGCCGGGGCCGGTCGGGACGTCCTTCTTGACCAGAAAGCTGTGTTTCCTCAACCAGTTCGACGCGGATGCCTTCACCCGGTGGCATGATCGAGACGGCCAAGGTCGCTTCCGCCAGGCCGTAGCTCGGCAGGAACGCGCTGGCCTTGAACCCGGCATCGCCGAACGCGTCGACGAACGACTGCATCACGTCGGGGCGGATCATGTCGGCGCCGTTGCCGGCGACGCGCCAGCGCGACAGGTCGAAACGGTCGCTCGCCTTGGTCTGGCTCGACATGCGCCGCGCGCAAATGTCGTAGCCGAAGGTCGGCGAATAGGAGAGCGTAGTACCCGGATTGCGGCTGATCAGGTCGAGCCACGCGAGCGGGCGGCGCGCGAAATCCTCGGTCTTGAGGTAGTCGGTCGACACCTGGTTGGCGACGATCGACAGGAAACAGCCGACCAGCCCCATGTCGTGATACCACGGCAGCCACGATACGCAGCGGTCGCCGTCGCCGACATGCATCCCGATCGAATGCGCGGCGAGGTTCGAGAGCAACGCGGCGTGGGTGATCGCGACGCCATGCGGAAAGCGCGTCGAGCCGCTCGAATATTGCAGATAGGCGATGTCGTCGGTCTTAGCCTGGGGCAGATCGGCATCGGGCGCGGGGCGGGTCGCGAACTCGGCCCAATCGATCCCTTCGACGTCGCAATTCTTCGCCGCTTCCGCGCACATCGCGCCGATGTCGGGCGGATAGATCAGCATTTTGGGATCGCAGCTGTTCAACTGGACCGAGAGCTGGTCGATATAGCTTTGCGCGCCGCCGAAGCTGGTCGGGAGCGGCAGCGGCACCGGCCAGGCGCCGGCATAGATCACGCCGAAGAACAGAGCGGCGAATTCGGCGCCGGTTTCCGCGATCAGCGCGACGCGATCCTCGGGCCCGATCCCGGTGGCGATCAGCCGGCGCGCCATGCCCAGCGCGTCGTCGCGCAATTCGGAGAACGGATAAGGGCGAACCAGCGTGCCTCGCGGATCGTGGAAATTGAGACCCTTGCTGCCCTTCGCGGCATAATCCAGCGCTTCGCCTAGCGTGGCGAAATCGGCATAGCGCCGCGGCAGGGCGTCGTCGCTCGGCGTCGGGCTCAGCCCGGCCGGTCGCTCGCTCGTCGCTACGTCAGTCGTGTCCGTCATCATGCGTTTTTTGCGCCCATGTTGCGTGCGGCCAATTTCTTGCGCGGCCGCATCCATGCCATTGGGAGACCCCCTGCCAATAGCACGCGTTCAAAATCCATCGCCAGTGTGGCACAATCAAGGCGGTATGACCCGAGTTGCACGTCGCCCTATCCCTCCGCTCGACCGTCCTGCCCTCGAACGGCTGGCGTTGCGCTACGTCGAGCGCTTCGCGACGACGCGCGGGCGGCTGACCGATTATCTCAAGCGCAAGATACGCGAGCGCGGGTGGGAGGGGGAGCCGACCGACCCGGCGGCGATCGCCGAGCGGTTCGCCGAACTCGGCTACATCGATGACCGTGCGTATGGCGAGGCCAAGGCGAGCGCGATGGCGCGGCGCGGATTGGGCGCGCGGCGTGTGGCCGGCGCGCTCCACCAGGCGGGTGTGAAGGGCGAGGACGCCGAAGCGATCGCGCCGGGGATCGCCGAGCGCGAACTCGACGCTGCGGTCGCCTTTGCCCGCCGGCGGCGGATCGGGCCGTTCGCCGAAGCGGAGGCCGACCGGCCTCTGCGCGAGAAACAAATCGGCGCGATGCTGCGCGCCGGGCATTCGCCGGCACTTGCGCGGCGAATCGCGAGCATGAAACCGGGTGAGGAAGTGAGTGACTTGAATACTTGATCTGGATTAAAACGGGACCGAAACGATAGTCGCGAATCTTTTGGATTCGGCGGCAGACGTGATAAGGGCGGGGGCTCAGGGGGTAAGTGTGCGCGTAGATCCGCAGCCGGAACTATACGAACGGCAGCAGCAGCCGTCGGAAACGACCGCCGCGTCACCCGCGGCGGCCGACGAATCGCACCATAAAGGCGTCGTCAAATGGTTCGACGTCACTCGCGGATTCGGTTTCCTGGTGGATGACGACCAGGCGGGCGACGTGCTGATCCATTTCTCGGTGCTCCAGGCGCATGGCAGGCGCAGCTTGCCCGAGGGCGCACGGCTCGAATGCCGCGCGGTGCAGCGCCAACGCGGGTTGCAGGCGACCGCAATCCTGTCGATCGACCTGACCAGCGCGGTCGAGCCGCCGCCGCGGATGCGCAGCGAAGGCGATCGCATCGATCCCGTGGCGATGCTCGACGAGGCAGGAGAGTTCGAACCTGTCGCAGTAAAGTGGTTCAATCGCTTGAAGGGCTACGGTTTTCTCGTGCGCGAAAGCGATTCGGCGGATATCTTCGTCCACATGGAAACGCTGCGCCGCGCCGGATTGCATGAGGTCGAACCCGACCAGCGACTGCGCGCGCGTATCGTCGACGGGCGCAAGGGCCCATTGGCGGTCGCGGTCGACCGGGACGAGTGATTTTATGAAAATGCGAGGATTGCTGCTGCCGCTGGCGCTGTGCGTGTTGCCGGCGGGGTGCGCGACCGGCGACGATTCGGGCAACACCGCCGCGGCGGCGCGGACGCTCGCGGTGACGATCGCCAGCAAGAACGGCCCGCACGCGTTCCAGGTCGAGCGAGCCAAGACCGCGGCGGAGCAGGAACGCGGCCTGATGTTCCGAATGGAAATCGCCGACAATGGCGGGATGATGTTCTGGCCCTATCCGCCCGACGGTCCGCCGCGCGAGGCGAGCTTCTGGATGAAGAACACGCCGAGCGCGCTCGACATCATCTTCATCCGCCCCGACGGCACGATCGCGCACATCGCCGAGAACGCCGTGCCGTTCGACGAGACGCCGTTGTCATCGGGCGAACCGGTGGGCGCGGTGCTCGAGATCAAGGGGGGCAGGGCCGCCGCGCTGGGCATCGCCGAGGGGGATAAGGTTAGTTGGGCGAAGTAGGGCGCCGAAGGGACGTAAATCCTCCCCCGCCAGGGGGAGGTGGCGCCGAAGGCGACGGAGGGGGAGGAGGCGATGCGCCTCGAAGGTTCGGAAAACGGCCGGCGCAACGCAAAGCGACTACGCAAGGAAATGACGCCTCCGGAGATCGGCCTCTGGCTGGCGCTCCGCGGAAACGAAGCCGGTCTGCGTTTTCGCAAGCAGGATGCGGCGGGTGACTATGTGCTCGATTTCTATTGTGCGCCGGCGAGGCTGGCGATCGAAGTCGATGGCGAGGCGCACAACCGCGGCGATCGACCGTACCGGGATGCCGCTCGCGACGAATGGCTCGCGACGCAAGGCGTGCGGGTTCTGCGCTACCTGGCTGCCGATGTCCTGACGAATTTAGAGGGCGTGGTGCGCGAGATCACGACGTTCGCGCTCGAACGGCGGGATATGTTCGAAAGCTGATTCGCCAATCCTCCCCCGCCAGGGGGAGGTGGCAGGCGCAGCCTGACGGAGGGGGCGGTCGGCGACCAACTGTCGTCTCGCTTCCGCCCCCTCCGTCGCCTTCGGCGCCACCTCCCCCTGGCGGGGGAGGATTAGCTGCTCCGCACCCCCCATTCCCTTGCCCTCTCCCCACCCGCCCGCTAATCGCGGCGCCATGGGCATCAATCTCAATCCCTTCACTTGGTGGAACGGCGCGAGCTGGGGCACGATGGTTGGCCTCATTGGCAAGGACCGCGTCGGCGAGGACGATCTCGGCAACGTCTATTACACCGGCGGCAAGGATACCGCGGGCAATCCGCGACGCTGGGTGATCTATGCCGGCGCCAACGATGCCAGCCGGGTGCCGCCCGATTGGTTCAGCTGGCTGCACCATCAGATCGACGATGTGCCCGACTGCGCGCTGCCGCCGCAACGCCGGTGGGAGAAGCCGGCGGTGGCCAACATGACCGGCACCGCGCTGGCGTATCGTCCGCCCGGCGCGCTCGAAAAGGGCGGCAAGCGCGCGCCCGCGACCGGCGACTACGAAGCCTGGACCCCCGACGCATGAACTGGCGCCGCGTCGTCGGCATCGTGGCCGCGACGGCCGGTGCCGGCGCGGCTGGCTGGGCCGGGTACGATTGGTATCAGGGTCAGCATAAGGCTGCACCGACGGCGGCAGCTACCGCGCCAGCGACCACGCTCGACGAGGCCCAGGTAGCGGGCGGCGTCGAGACCATCGACGTATCGGGCGACCCGACCAATCCCGAGGTCGGCACGACGCCCATGAAGGATCGCGTCGCGGTGCTGGGGCTGCTCAACAAACGCAACGGCCAGGCGCGCGACGTGACGCTCAAGCCCGGACAGGCGATGCGGATCGGCAATGTCGTGGTACGGCTGCGCGCGTGCGAGCAGACCGCGCCGTGGGAGGCCGAGCATTATACCGGCGCGTTCGTCCAGCTCGACATCACGCAGCTCGACGGCTCGTTGAAGCGGGTGCATTCGGGCTGGATCTACAAGGAACGCCCGTCGCTCAACGTCGTGCGCGACCCGGTCTACGACGTCTGGGTCAAAAGCTGCACGATGTCCTTCCCCAAAGCCGGCCCCGATACGGTGACCGCGCCGGCGGAAAGCAAGGGCAAGTCGAGCGCGCCGAAATCGCCCGACGCCCCGGCCGCCGCCTCGACGCCGAGCGAACCCTCGATCGCACCGCCGAGCAACGCAACGTAATCGCCGCGATCGATCTCCACCGCGCCCATCGATTCGAGGTGCGGGGTCTGGAACTGGCAATCGAGCAAGGTGAACCCGCCGACGCGGAGCCGCGCGACGAGCCAGGCGAGCGCAACTTTCGACGCATCGGTTGCGCGGCTGACCATCGATTCGCCGAAAAACGCCTTGCCTAGCGCCAGCCCGTACAGCCCGCCGACCAGATGTTCGCCGTCCCAGCATTCGATGGAATGCGCGAACCCGCGAAAGTGGAGGCTGGTGAAGGCGTGTTCGATCGTCGTGTTGATCCAGGTGTCTGGCCGGTCGTCGGCGCTTTCGGCGCACAACGCGATAACGTCCTCGAACGCAGCGTCGGCGGTGACGCGGAAACGGTCGGCGGCGATCGTTTTCCGGAGCGAGCGCGACAGATGAAAGCCGTCGAGCGGCAGGATCGCGCGCTTGCGCGGCTCGACCCAATAGATACCGGCGGCGTCGCGCGCGTCGGCCATCGGGAACACCCCGACCGCATAGGCGCCGAGCACCAGGTTGGGGTCGAGCACATCGTAGGAGGGTTCGGGGAGGTGCTTCACCGCGCCGGCACCGCGAGCCATCGCTCGACTTCGCGCCACAGCCCCGCGAACGCATCGGCGGCGGGCGAGCGCGCCGCGAAAGTGCCGACCGGACCGCGCTGGACGCCCATTTGCTCGACCACGCTCGCCATCGGGATCGCCGGCCAGCCGGGGTTGGCGGCGACGCTGTCGGTGTGGAGGCGGCGGCGGCGATCGACCATGACGTGGACCGGCAGCACGCGCTTGGTCGTCCCGAGATAGCCGATCAATGCCTGGAACGCGCGCTGCGACAGCGGGGAGGGGATGACGGGCACGACGATCAAATCGGCGGCGCGCATCGCTTGCTTGTTGGTCTCAGTCAGCCCGGGCGGGCAATCGAGCAGGATGCGGTCGTAATCCTTGTTGAGCCCGTCGAGCAGCTTTGCCAGCCGCTTCTTCTTGTCGAGCTCATGGAACAGCCGGTCGAGATCGCGCAGCGACGCGTCGGCCGGGATCACGTCGAGTCGCGGCGTCGCGGTGCTGCGGATCAGCTTGTCGGGCGCGACATCCTTCGCAAAAATCGAGAGCGCGTCGCCCTTGGGTTTATTGTTGGTAAGCAGGAACGTGCTCGCCGCTTGCGGGTCGAGGTCCCACAGCAAGGTGCGGCGCGACGATTGCACCGCCGCGGTCCAGGCGAGATTGACCGCCAGCGTCGTTTTTCCGACACCGCCCTTCAGGCTATAGATCGCGATGGTGGCCATGGCTCAGGCCAGAGTGCCCGTGCCAGGGCGGGGAAGCAACGGCCCGCGTCGTCCCATTTTATCCTCTCCCTTGATGGGAGAGGATAGCGAAGCTTGGCAGCTTGCTGCCTAGCGTAGCTTGGTGAGGGTGATGCGGAGCGAAGCTCCGCGCGGTCGCCTTGCGACCGCTACCCCTCACCCAGCTCCGACTAAGGCCCTGCTGAAGAAGCACGACCTAAGTCTGCGCAACCCTCTCCCACAAGGGGAGAGGGGAGTTGTCAGATTACTTGCTGCAGTCCTGCGCAGGCTTGCCCGGCTGGGCCAGCTTGAACGACTTGTCGTTGCCCGACAGCGACCATCCGCCATCGGCGGTCATCGGCGCCCCGGCGGCGCCGCTCACCGTCACCGGCGTGGCGTCGACGGGCGAGGCGACGGCGGCGGACAGCGTGCCATCCTTCTTCGCTTCGAAGAACGTGACCTTCACGAGGGTGTTGTCGCCGTGACAACGATACGACCCTTCGGTCTTGATCGCGGGCGGCAGCTCGATCGGCGCGGTCGCAACCGTGGTCGTGTTCTCGACGGTCGTCGAGTTGTCGACGGTGGACGTCTCGGTTTTGGACTGACAAGCCGTGAGCGCCAGCAGCGCGACGGCGGTTGCGGGGAGGAGGGTCTTCATAGGCGTTAACGCTTCGCGCAAGGCGTGGCGCAGGTCAAGACCGATGTCGCGCTGCAACAAACGGGTCATTCATGAAATTCGTCCAAATCCGGGATGCGCCCGAACGCGATCTTGGTGCCGACCCGGTCGATCCGCCCGCCATGGAACGGGCCGAGCGACACCGCGTGGCGCCCGAACTTCTCGTTGAGCCGGTCCATCGCGCGGCTCAGCGCCAGCCCGCGCGTCTCACGCGCCAGCGGGTCGTCGGGGTCGAGATGCGCGAACAGCGACCCCTGTTCACCGTTGACCGGCACCACTTCGTTGAGCGTCACCCCGACCATCCGCACGCGCAAGCCGCCGTGGCGGCGTTTTCCCTCCTCGGCGAGCCGGGGGAAAAGCGAGTCGAGCGCGGCCAGCACCTGGAAACTATCCTGCGTCGCGGCGAGCTTGCGGCTGCATTGCCACACCGCCTTGTCGTCCTCGAACCGGACGTGGAGCACCAGCAGCCGGCTGACATAGCCCTTGCGCCGCAACCGGCTGGCGGCCTTGAGCGCCAGACGCCGCGCGGTGAGGCGCACCGGCTCCAGCCCGCGCTTGTTGGGCGACAGCACGTGGCTCTGCCCGATCGAGCGAGTCTGCGTCGGCTTGTCGGGCAAATCGACGCCGTGGAGCAGATACCACAGCCGGTCGCCATTGGTGCCGCCCCAGGCGGTGCCCGCCTCGCGCGGGCGCCGCTCGCACAGGTCGCGAATGTCGTTGACCCCGTCGCGCGCCAGCCGCCGCTCCATGTTCGCGCCGATCCCGGCAATGTCGCGCAGCTTGAGGTCGAACAGCCGGCGCGGCAGTTCGGCGGCGTCGAGCACGACCAGCCCGTCGGGTTTCTGCATGTCGGACGCCAGCTTGGCGAGCAGGCGGTTGGGCGCGATCCCGACCGACGAAGTCAGGCATTCACCGACATTGGCGAGGATGCCGGCCTTGATGCGGCGAGCGAGCGCCACCGCGGTGTCGCGGTCATTCTCATTGTCGAGGAGCCTGCACGCCACCTCGTCGATCGAACAGACGCGGGTGACGGGAATGTGCTTCCAGATTTCCGCGAGGATCGCGTCGTGGAACTCGACGTAACGCTGGTGCTGCGCGGGCGCGATCATCAGCTCGCGGCAGAGCCGCTTGGCTTCCCAGACCGGGGTGCCCGTCGATATACCATAGCGCTTCGCCTCGACCGACGCGGCGATCGCGACGGTGGTGTCCGACCCAACCGGCGCGACGATCACTGGCTTGCCGCGCAGGTTTGGGTCGAGCTGCTGCTCGACGCTGGCGAAATAGGAATTGAGGTCGAGGAACAGCCAGCGCAACGGCCGCGGCGGGAGCGTCAGTTCCGCACTGATCGCAGTCCGGTCGGCGATGAGAGACTCGGGCATAGCAGTAGAACATTAGCGGAACATTGCCATGGTCGAAAGGATTTGTGCTAGAGTGCGGCGATGAACCCCGAGCCGCCCAAGAAATCGCCGTTTTCGAACCCGATCCTGACGATCGCCATCCTGCCGCTCGCGGTGGGGTTCATCATCGCCGCGTCGCTGGCGGCTGGGCCGTCCGAGGTGTTCAAGGCGCTGACCGGGCGGAAGTGAGCGACGCGCGCAACGCGGTCCACGCCGTCTGCTTCGCCGCGATGCCGACGGTGTGGAGCGGGCTGCTCGAGGACAAAGCGATCAATTCGTAGCGATCGATGCCGGCCATTTGGCGCGACCCAAGTCGCCAGGCAGTGCCGCCGTTGAACGCGATCGCGCGCAGGTCGGGTAAAGTCGCCGCGAGCGCGGGCAAGTCGTTCGCCGCATGATCGCGAATCGCGGCGTCGCTGCTGTCCGGACGAGTCGCGCTGGCGACGACGTCCCACAGCCCGATCCTTGCCTCGAGCAGCGCCGCCAGCCGCTCGTCGTAGTCGAGTTCCATTAGATCGACGCCGGCCACCGGCGACAGCAATCGCCAGAATTGGTTCTGCGGATGCGCATAATACCGCGCCGCCGCCAGGCTGCGGTCGCCGGGCAAGCTGCCGCAGATCAGCAACCGCGTGCGCGCATCCACCACTGGCGCGAAGGATCGTTTGAGCGTCATCGGGCAATCCTTAGCGTGCCAACACGCCGCCGTCTTGACCGCGCCGCCCGATCGGGTGACCATCGCCGCGATCGGGGAGGGCGGGCATGAAGACTTGGCTGATGGCAGGCATCGCGCTGGTAGCATTGTCCGGGTGCAGCGGCGGGTCGGACGCGGTCGGCGAGAATTCGGCCGGGTCGATCAAGACCACGGCGGTCGGTGAAGTCGTCGCCAATATCGCAGCGCCCACACCGACTCCCACCGCGGAAGCAACCGATATCGCTACCAACAGCGCCAACGTGGCTACCGATGCGACGGCGGACGCGGTGGACAATGCGACGACGACTCACTGAGCGCAAACGCCTGATTTCCTGGGAGGGATAGATGAAATTCCGTTCGATCGCCGCGACGTTGCTCGCGGGTGCCGCCCTTTCCGTCGCCGCGCCGCTCGCGTCGCAAACGACCAAGGACCAGTTGCTCACGCCGCCCGCCGACGCGCAGGAGTTCGTCATCGTCTCGTCCGCAGGCCAGCACGGCACCGCGTGGATCTGGACGATGCCCGACGGCACGATCGCCAGCCGCCAGAGTTTCCTGTTGCGCGGGATGGTCACCGAGGTCGACGAGACGATCAAGCTTGGTCCCAACGGCCAGCCCGAGAAGATCGTCGGGCGCGGGGTGACGCCCAACGGCGATGCGGCAGAGAGCTTCGACGTGGCCGGCGGCAAAGCGAGCTGGAAGACGCCGATCGATGCGGGATCGGTCGCGTACGACGGCAAGAGCCAATATTCGACGGTCGGCGGGACGTGGGCGGACACCAAATATTGGACCGAATCACTCTACAGGGCGCCGAACAAGACGCTGACCTTGCTGCCGAGCGGCACCGAGCGGATGGAAAAGCTGGTCGATATCCAAGTCGGCAGCGGCGCGACCGCGAAGACCGTCACGTCGTGGATGATTAAAGGCGTCAGCCTCGAGCCCGGCCTCGTCCTGATGAACCAGGACGGCACCTTCTTCGGCACGGCGGGCGGATTGGCGCTGCTGCCCAAGGCCTATGCCGCCGACCGGTTGAAGCTGCAGAACGCGCAGAACGCCGCGATGGCCGCGCTCAACCCGGCGATCCGCGAGCGTTTCGGCAAGGTGTCGCCGGTGCCGGTCGCGTTCACCCATGTGAAGATGTTCGATTCGGTCGCCGCTAGGTTTCTCGACGACCAGACGGTGATCGCCGACAAGGGCAAGATCGTCGCAGTCGGCCCGGCGGCAAAAATCAAGGTGCCCGCGGGTGCGAAGGTGATCGACGGCACCGGCAAGACGCTGAGTCCCGGCATCTGGGACGCGCACATGCATACCGGGTCCGACCTGCAGGGCATAATGCTGCTGTCGCTGGGCGAAACCAGCGCTCGAAACCCGGGCGCCGATGTCGAGCCGACGGTCGAGCGCAACAAGCGGATCGCGGCGGGGCAGTTGCTCTATCCGACGGTCTATTCGTCGGTGCTGATCGACGGCAAGGGGCCGCTCGCCGCCCAAGGCGGGGTTGCGGTGTCATCCGCCGAGGAAGCGATCGCCGCCGTGCGAATGGCCAAGGAAAAGGGCTTTACCGGGGTCAAATTCTACACCTCGATGAAGCCCGAGTGGCTGTGGCCTGCGATCAAGGAAGCGCACAAACTGGGCCTCCACGTCCACGGCCATATTCCAGCGACCTTGCGCCCGACCGATGTGATCGCGGGCGGCTATGACGAGATCACGCACATCAATTTCGTCATGATGCAGGCGATGCCCGACAGCGTGGTCAACATCGACAACGGGATCGAGCGGTTCAACGGCCCGGGCAAATACGCCAAGGACGTCGACCTGACCAAGGAACCGATGGCGTCGCTGATCAAGGAAATGGCGGCGAAGAAGATCACGGTCGACCCGACCTTGAGCACGTTCGAGAATCTCTACGTGCCTGAGAATGGCGAGTTGCAGCCGGCCTATACCGCGTTCGTCGGGACGATGCCGTCGGTGACCGAGCGTTATTTCCGGTTCGGCGGGTTCCAGCCGCCCGCGCCGGTGACTCGCGCCGACTGGCGGGCGAGCTTTGCGAAGATGGTCGAGCTGACCAAGCGGCTCCACGACGCCGGGGTGCCGATCGTCGCCGGGACCGACGGCGGCGGGTTGGAGATCATCCGTGAGCTCGAATTGTATGTGATGGCGGGCTTCACCCCGGCACAGGCGTTGCAGTCGGCGACGATCGTCCCGGCGCGGCTGGTCGGCGCGGGCGACACGACCGGGTCGATCACGGTCGGCAAGGAGGCCGATCTGGTGCTGGTTGACGGCGATCCGTCGAAAGATATCGGCGCAATGCGGCGGACATTGTGGGTGATGTCGGACGGCGCGCTGATGAACGCCGACGACTTGCGCGAGGTGGCGGGGTTTAGCGGACGACCGAAATGATTGAACCAAGACAACGAGTTGGGGCTGGCTAACCTAAGTTAACCTCCTGTTAGGCATGTTTCGGCGAAAACGGGTCCGAAGGGGGCCTAATTCGATGCAAGCGCATCATGCCGAAACTGGATCGCCAACGTGGCGCCGCGCCGTATTCGACACGGTCGACGAGGCGTATTTCGCGCGAGGCAGCATGCGGCCGGGCAGCGTCGCGCAACTATATCGCGCACTCGACACGATGCGGGCCGAGCAGGCCGACAGCGAGATCGTCGATCGCGCCGAAGCGATTGCCGTTACGCTGCATCGCTTGCTTGCTGCAATCCAGGCCACGCCGGGTGACGAGTTCGCGGTCATGCCGATCCGCTGCGAATTGCGCGCGATGGGGGTCGACTGGCTCAAGGCGATGCCGATCTTCCACTGAAGCTGAACCTGCCGCCTAAATCCTCCCCCGCCAGGGGGAGGTGTCAGCGCAGCTGACGGAGGGGAGGGCGGCGATCAGCCGTTGCTGCGCTTCCGCCCCCTCCGTCGCCTTCGGCGCCACCTCCCCCTGGCGGGGGAGGATAGATGGCGCTTTCGGAGGCGCAGGATTGCTTGCTTGCTCCCGGCCGCGGCGCGCGCCATCTATGCGCCATGCCCATTACGCCCGACACGCTATCGCTCATCGGCAATACCCCGCTCGTCCGCCTGAAGGGGCCGAGCGAGGCGGCCGGCGCCGAAATCTACGGCAAGTGCGAATTCGCCAACCCCGGCGCGTCGGTGAAGGACCGCGCGGCGTTGTTCATCGTGCAGGATGCCGAGGAACGGGGACTACTCCAGCCCGGCGGGACGATCGTCGAGGGGACGGCGGGGAATACCGGGATCGGCCTCGCGCTGGTCGCCAATGCCAAGGGCTACAAGACGATCATCGTCATGCCCGAGACGCAGAGCCGCGAGAAGATGGATACGCTGCGCGCGCTCGGCGCGGAACTCGTGCTGGTGCCGGCCGCGCCTTATGCCAATTGCGCGCATTTCGTGCACACCAGCCGCCGCATCGCCGAGGAGACGCCCAACGCGATCTGGGCCAACCAGTTCGACAATGTCGCCAATCGCCGTGCGCACATCGTCGGCACGGCCGAGGAGATCTGGGACCAGATGGACGGGCGGATCGACGGGTTCACGTGTTCGGTCGGGACCGGCGGGACGCTTGGCGGGGTCGGGCTGGGGCTCAAGGCCAAAGACGAGAAGGTGTGCATCGCGCTGAGCGACCCGCACGGCGCCGCGCTCTACGAATATTATGCTTGTGGCGAATTGCGATCCGAAGGGACGTCGGTCGCCGAGGGGATCGGGCAAGGGAGGATCACCGCCAACCTCGAAGGCGCGCCGATCGATACGCAGTTCCGGATTTCGGATGCGGAGGGGTATGCGTGGGTGCGGCGGTTGCTCGATGAGGAGGGCCTGTGCCTCGGCCTGTCGTCGGGGATCAACGTCGCAGGCGCGGTGTTGCTGGCGAAGCACTTGGGGCCGGGCAGCCGGGTCGCGACGATCCTGTGCGACACCGGATTTCGCTACCTTTCGACGCTCTACGACAACGCCTGGTTGGCAGAAAAAGGGCTGGTTCCCGACTGATGCGGCGGGCCGTGCTATCGGCAAGGTCGACAAACCTCGATCAACCCGTTACATTAATGCCACAAATGAAAATAATGGTTCGCGATTCAATCCAGACAATGCAGCGCGTGAAGGTGGGGGTGATCGGCCTCGCCACCGTGCTGTTGCTGATCGCTCTTGCCGCGACGATTTTCGGTATCGTCAGCCGCGAAAAGCCCGGCACGGCCGTCGGCGCGCCCAAGGCGGACGTGGCGGCAAACCTGACGATGTCGAACGGCACGGTGCCCGCTGCCGCCCCGACCAGCGAACCGCTCGCCGAACTGGGCGTCGCGCCGGCTGCTTCGCCGACTCCGGCCAGGCCTTGAACCAGCAACCCAGCGCCCGCGGGTGGGCGGGGCATGGGAAAATCCTCCACGACACCGCCCAACCCACGCAAATCCGCCATTTCTCGATCCGTGTCCGCTCGACACTGATCGAAGGTGGGGGAATTCCGCCGAGAATCTTTTCTAGTAAATAGAGCTACTTAGTGAAATCATGGAGAAAATACTCCATGAAACCCCAAAGAATACCATTGTGTCCCATGCCGACCCTTGATACGTCTTCGGACAGCAAGAGGGGCGTTCTTACCCGTTTGATTCGAGTCGCGACGGCGATGGCGAGGGCCATTTCCGCGACGGGGAAGACGTGCGTGTTTTTGGGGTCGAGGCAGATATCGTGGCGGGACGCGGCATCTATACGGGAACGGCGTTGCAGCTTGTCGATGACAAGTCGCGCGTTTCCATCCCTGCCAAGTTCCGCGACGCGATCATCGCCAACAGCGACCCGGAAACGCTGAAGACGGGCGCCACCGTCCGCATCGCCGTCCACCACAAATATCAGTGCCTGGTCGGCTATGACCAGGCGCGGTTCGACGAAGAGATTGCGCGCGCCACCGCAACCTCGCTCGAACGGATCGACGAGAATGGTGACCCCGACGACAGCCAGCTTCGGCGGCTGTCGGGCGGCGGCGAGATGATCGGGTTCGATTCGACCGGTCGCTGCGTGCTGGTCGGCTGGCACAAGCGCAAGGCGAACATCACCAAGCACGCCTTCTTCTACGGCTCGATCCACTCGTTCGAAATCTGGGACCCCGAAACGCTGCTGGCCGACCCCCACGCGCCGGAAGTTATGAAGGACGCGTGCCGCGGCGCGCTCGAAGAAAAGGGCCTGTTGTGAGCACGCCCGCCCCTCATACTCCCGTGCTCATCGCTGCGGTGATCGACGCGCTCCTCCCCACCCCGGGTGAGCGCCATGTCGATGCCACGTTCGGCGCCGGCGGCTATACGCGAGCAATTCTCGCTGCCGGCGCCACTGTGTTCGCGTTCGATCGC
>JBDSWC010000101.1:0-26769 GCA_039926845.1 Sphingomonas sp.
CGATTTCGGCGCCCTGCATGTGACCGCCCTTGGTATTCACATTGGCGAACAGAATGCCGATCGGCGTTGCCGGCTGCGGCGTGCCCGGCACCGGCGGGAAGCCGGTATAGTCGAAGTTCGTCGTGAACCCGTTGGCGATGTAATTGTCGATATTCTTGTAGAAGAGCTGCAGCGCGATATAGCCCTTCGTCCCGAAATACTTTTCGAAATTCAGGTCGAACGCCGTCGCGCGATACGGCCGCAAGGTCGGATTGCCGCCGCTGCCGGAGAAGACGATCGGGGTCTTGGTGCGGTCGATACCGTAACTGATCACGTTGTTCAGGTCGGGCAAGCGCGGCCGCATCATTTGCTTCGACGCCGCGAAGCGGATGACGAAGTCGCTGTTCGTGCGCAGGTTGAGGTTCATGCTCGGCAGGAACATCCAATAGTCGTCCTTGACCGTCGGGAATGCCTGTCCGCTCGAAACGACGCTGGTATGAACCCCCTGGACGCCGATATTGCCGGTCAGTCGGGCCGAGCCGAGGTTCCCGTCGAGCGTCGCCATCGCATAAGGCGTCCAGACATCCTCACCGATGTTGTAGCCCTTGCTCGAACCGAACGTGTTGGCGTTGAAGACCAGAACGCCGTTCGCGACGAGCGTGCGCGGATTGTAAGCGATGATCGGACCCAGGCCGCGATCCAAGGTAACGGGCTGCAACAGGAGGCTGCTCGGGATCGCCGCGGTGTTGGCGCCGTTCGGCGGGCTCAGATAGCCTTCCTGCGCGCTCAGCGCCTTGTCGCGCGACGTGTAATCGACACCCGCCTTGATCGACTTCACGAACCCGCCGATTTCGCGCTCGATCTCGGCCCTGGCTTCGAACAGATTATCGCTCGTCCGGCGGAAGTTGTCGTACCCCGCCTGCACTGGTGAACCGCTCCAGCCTTCGACGTCGGTCAGCACCAGCGCCGAGTTCGTGCCGTTATAGTTGCTGGTGAACTGCGGCCCCTTCGACGTCGCAGTATAGGATACGACCGCCGTAGCAGTGGGACGCGCCCGGCCGAGGCCGGCCGTCGTCTGAAGCGAATCGTCGGTACGATCGGTCTGCGAATAGCTGAGGTCGAGCATGGCGCGCCAACCCTCATTCTTCCACGTCAGGTTGCCGGCGCCCGAATATTGGTCCGCCTTACGATCGTTGGCGTAGTTTTCGATGATCGGCGTTCCAGCGATCGTCGCGCCGGTCACCAGGCCATTGGAGGATGTGACGTTCGAGATCGCATCGTGCCCGCAACCGCCGCCGCAATTGAACGGCATTTCGAACCCGCGCTGGTCGATCTTGTCGACGAAGCGCGAATAGAAAGCGTCGAGCGTGATCGTCAAATTGTTGCCAGCCCGTGCCTGGAACGTGCCGTTGACACCGAACCGCTTCAGCTTGTCGGTTTCGAACCACGTCTTGATGCCGTTCATGCCCTGCGCGCCGCCGGGATAACCGCCAAAGCCCCATGCGTTGAAATCGCGGGTGGAATAAGGCTCATCGGTATACGCCGCTGACAGCGCGATGCCTGCGTTGCCGTCCGCGAACGTATCGACATAGGTTGCGAAGGCGCGAACGCCCTTGTTGCTTCCATTCGGGTCGATCTTTTCATCGAGATAGGTGCCGCGCACGCCGACCGCGATGATGCGCTTGCCGACTTCGAGCGGGCGCATGGTGCGCAGGTCGATCGTGCCGACCAGGCCGCCGGAGGTCTTGTCCGCTGCTGAGGTCTTGTAGACGTCCACGCCCGCCAGGATTTCCGACGGATATTGGTCGAATTCGACCGCGCGGCTGTCGTTGGTGGTGGTCTGTTGACGGCCGTTCAGCGTCGTGGTCGAGAAATCGGGACCAAAGCCGCGGATCGAGATGATGTTGGCGCGGCCCGCGTTACGCTGTGACGAGATACCGGGCAGGCGGGCGATCGATTCCCCGATGCCGTTGTCAGGCAGCTTGCCGATATCTTCCGCCGAAACGGATTCGACCACCTGTTCGGAACTCTTCTTCTTCGCCGTCGCGCTGGCCAGCGCGGCGCGGAAGCCCGTAACGACGATGTCGTTGCCGTTGTCGTCGGCGGTTGCCTGATCGCTCGGCGTGGTGGCTGCCGCCGCATCCTGTGCGAACGCGGGCGAAGCCGCTGCGGCCAAGGCGCCGGCCAGCGCGATGCCGCTCACGCGAAGCGCGAGATCGATGCGACGGTGCGAACGAGAAAAGCTCATCAAAATCCTCCCCTTGCAGCCGCGCCACCTTTGGCCTCGGCATGCGCCCACGTGGCGCGTTGCATTTGTTGCGCTTATGATGCGCGCGATAATGGGCCAAGGCGGCCACATACGTATTCAAAACTATGCATTCGCGGTGTTGCGCGAATACATCGCCCTTGTCAGCGCGGCTTTGTCGCCAGGATGCGATAACTCCACGGCACGAGCTTGACGCTCGATGCACGCGTGATCGTCGTCGTCGAGCCGTCGGCAAAATCGGTATAGCTGCCGTCGCTCGGTCCATCGATGAAGCCGACGGTCTGCGTATCGCCCGACAGGTTGAACAGGGCGAACACCTTGTCGCCGTCCTTGGCGCGAACGAACGACAGCACCTTGCTCGGGGCGGTGTTGACCACCGGCGTCATCCTCGCGCCCCACGGCGCATTCCACAGCGCGGGATGGCTTTTCCGGAATGCGATCAGGCGCTTGAACAGATCGCCATTGGGATGGTCGCGCCACTCGATCGGATCGCGTTCGAAGAATTTGAGCCGCTTCGGATTGCCGGCTTCCTGGCCGTTATGGATCAGCGGGATGCCCTCGCCGACGAACGACAGCACGATCGCGTTGGGCAATGCCTTGCCGAAACGTTCGAACTCGGTGCCCTCCCAGGCATTCTGATCGTGGTTTTCGGTGTAAACCATGCGCATCGCCGCATCGGGCCACGCGCTCTCGCTCTCTGAATAATAGCCGAACAGCGCCCCGACGTCGGCCTTGCCCGCAGCGATGTCCGCCATCGCGTTGTTCCATTTCCAGGCGTAGCTGGCGTCGAATGCCTTGCGGTGCATATCGCGCTGGTCGAATTCGGCGAGCATGAAGACGGGCTTGATGCGGTCGAGCTCGGTCCGGGCATTCTCCCAGAAATCGAGCGGGACGTAACCGGCGACATCGCAGCGGAAGCCGTCGATGTCGGCCACCCGAACCCAATATTTCATCGCATCGGTCATGTATCGGCGGAGGCCGGGCTTCGAATAATCCAGGTCGATGATGTCCGACCAGTCCCACCACGGTGTGGGCCGGTTCGCGCCCTTCCAATCATGCTCGTACCAATCGGGGTGCGCCTTGTGGATCGGATTGTCCCACGCCGTGTGGTTGGCGACCCAGTCGAGGATGACGTGCATGCCCTGCGCGTGCGCCGCCGCGACGAACGATTTGAGATCGGCGAGCGTGCCGAACTCCGGGTTCACCCCGTAATAGTCCTTGACCGAATAGGGGCTGCCCAGCGTGCCCTTGCGGTTTTCCACCCCGATCGGATTGATCGGCATCAGCCAGATGATGCCGACCCCGAGTTCCTTCAGCCGCGGCAGCTGCGCCTCGGCCGCCTTGAATGTGCCCTCGCGCGTGAATTGGCGGGTGTTGAGCTGATAGAGCACCGCATCCTTCGACCAGGCAGGGTGCTTGAGCGTGACATAGGGCTGGGGGACGTACGGATCGGTCACCTTGGTCGCGGCTAAGGCGGGCGCCGTCGTCAGGCTCGCCAGCAGCGCTAGCGCGATCGGTTTCAGCATGGCATCCTCCCGTTTTGGCGCCTTGTGCCACGCTGGACTGCGAGCGCTGCTTGAATACGTATGTGGCGGCGTATCCGCTGAACCAACGCTCGCCTAGCGTAGCGGCACCGCTCCATCCAACGAGGGCGGATGGGGAGGAACGATTGCCCGATACCCGTTTCGCGCGCGCGCCCTATCGCGACGCCGCACGCGCCGTTACACTCGGCCCGGGCCGGTCGCAGCCGACGACCGGGAACGGGAGATACCGGCGCGCGATGCTGACCGAAAAGCCAACGTCGTTCGACATTGCGCAGCGCGCTGGCGTGTCGCAGCCGACCGTAAGCCGCGCACTACGCGGCGATCCGACCGTGAGCGAGGCGACGCGCAAGCGGATCGAGGCGATCGCGGCGCAGCTCAATTACAAGGTCGACAAGAACGCTTCTTCGCTGCGCAGCCGCCATAGCAACACGCTGGCGCTGTTGTTCTTCGAGGATCCGACACCCGACGATTCGCTGATCAACCCGTTCTTTCTGTCGATGCTGGGGTCGATCGCGCGGACGTGCTCGCTGCGCGGATACGATTTGCTGACCTCGTTCCAGCAGCTCTCTTCGAACTGGCACGTCGATTATGAGGATAGCCACAAGGCGGACGGGATCATCCTGCTCGGCTACGGCGATTACGAAACCTATCGCGCGCGCCTCGAACAGCTCGAGGCGCAGGGCACGCATTTTGTGCGCTGGGGGTCGGTGCAGCCCGGACAGCCGGGGACGACGATCGGCTGCGACAATTTCCGGGGGGGGCGCGATGCCGCGGCCCATCTGATCGGCCTCGGCCGTCGCGGGATCGCGTTTCTCGGTGAAGCGTCGAGCCATTCGCCCGAACTCGAGGAGCGCTATCGCGGGGCGTGCGCGGCGATGCTGGAGGCGGGCATTGATCCAAACCCGGCGCTGCAGGTGAACGCTATCACGACCGAAGCGGCGGGCTATGACGCTGCCATCGCCTTGCTCGAGCGAGGCGAGGCGTTCGATGCGATCTTCGCCGCCAGCGATCTGATCGCGATCGGGGCGATGCGCGCGCTGGAGGAAGCCGGGCTCGACGTGCCGCGCGACGTGTCGATCGTCGGGTTCGACGACATTCCGGCCGCCAGCCTGTCGCACCCCCCGCTCACCACGATCGCGCAGGATTACGCCAAGGCCGGCGAAATGCTGGTCGATACTTTGCTCCGCAGCATTCGCGCACAGACGGCAGAGGCGGCAATGTTGCCGCCGCGCCTGATCGTCCGCCGCTCGACCGCCGAGGCGAAGTGATGGACGCGACAACGACCGAAAAGCCGCGCCAGGGATTCGCCGGACTGTGGAACATCTCGTTCGGCTTTTTCGGCATCCAGATCGGCTTCGCGCTGCAGAACGCGAACATGAGCCGGGTTTTCCAGACGCTGGGGTCGAGTCTCGACGATCTTCCGGCCTTGTGGGTTGCGGCGCCGCTGACGGGCCTGCTTGTCCAGCCGATCATCGGCCACATGTCCGATCGCACCTGGCTCGGGCGGCTCGGGCGGCGGCGGCCGTATTTCCTGACCGGTGCGATCCTGGCGACGCTGGCGTTGCTGGTGATGCCGCTCGCGCCCGTCCTGCTGTTTGCCGCGGTGATGTTGTGGGTGCTCGACGCGTCGCTCAACATCTCGATGGAGCCGTTCCGCGCGTTCGTCGGCGACATGTTGCGCAAGGACCAGCACAGCGTCGGCTACGCGGTGCAGACCGCCTTCATCGGCGCCGGCGCGGTGGTCGGATCGATCTTTCCCAAGTTGCTCGAACATTGGGGCGTATCAAACACGGCGGCGGTGGGGCAGATCCCCGACACGGTCAAATACGCCTTCTGGTTCGGGGGCGTGGCTTTGTTCTTGTCGGTGCTCTGGACGATCCTGAGCACGTGCGAATACAGTCCCGACCAGATGACGGCGTTCGACGGCGTCGCGGAGCAGGAGGGTCACGAGACGCTGCGGCTGCTCGCCGCGCGGACTTTCACCAGTAGCCTCGTCTGGATCGGCGGCGGCGCGCTGGTGATCGCCGCGGTGGTGGCGTTCGGGCTGGAAAAGGAGGTCTATCTGCTCGGTGGGCTGCTGATCGCCTACGGCCTGGCCAGCATCATCGCGATCAGCCGTGCGCGAAAGGGCGCAAGCGCGTCGATGCTCGGGCATATCGTCGGCGATTTCTCGGGAATGCCGCCGTTGATGAAACGGTTGGCGCTGGTTCAGTTCTTCAGTTGGTCGGCGCTGTTCATCATGTGGATCAATACTACGCCGGTGGTCGCCCAATATACCTTCCACGCGCCCGACGCGAAGAGCGCACTGTATCAGGAAGCGGGCAATTGGGTCGACGTGCTGTTCGGCACGTATAACGGCGTCGCCGCGATCGCCGCGCTGACGCTGCTGCCGTGGCTGTCGTCGCATATCGGCAAGGTGAAGACGCACGTCGTCGGGCTGCTGTGCGGCGCGGTGGGCTACGCCAGCTTCTTTTTCCTGCGCGACCCGCAGATGCTGATCGCGAGCGAGGTGGGGATCGGTATCGCCTGGGCGTCGATCCTCGCCATGCCTTACGCGATCCTTGCGTCGAGTCTGCCGCAGCGAAAGCTCGGGATTTACATGGGATTGTTCAACGTCTTTGTCGTCGTCCCGCAGCTCCTGGTGGCGACCGTAATGGGGTCGATCATGAAGCATTTCTTCCCGACCGAACCGATCTGGACGATGGCGTTCGCCGCCGGCGTGATGGTGCTGGCCGCGTTGGCGATGCTGCGCGTCAAAGAGGAAGTCAGCGCGGCAGCGTAATCGTCGCGGCGAGCCCGCCTTCGGGACGGTTTGTCAGCCGAATATCGCCGCCCGCTTCGCGGACGATCGCGTTGGCCAGCGCCAAGCCGAGCCCGATGCCGCCGGTTTCCTTGTTGCGCGAGCTTTCGAGCCGCGTGAATGCTTCGAACACTTCACCGATCCGCTCGACCGGAATGCCGGGACCGTGATCGCACACGGTGATTTCGACCGAGCGCGGACCGGGGCGCAGGAACACTTCGGCGCCGCCGCCATATTTGACCGCGTTCTCGATCAAATTGCGCACCGCGCGACGCATCAGGGATGGTCGTAGCCGCATCTTGAGGCGGTCGGCCTCGGCAAATTCCACCTGTTTGCCGAGGTCGCGGAAATCCTCGACCACCGCGTCGACCAGTGCGGCGAGATCGACCTCGGTCACTGGCTCGCTCGGCCGCCCTAGCCGCGCCAGCGACAGGATGTCGTCGAGCGTGCCATTCATCTCGTCGATCGTATCGGCCATCTTGGTGCGGTCGTCGTCGTCCTCGACCGACTCGATCCGTACCCGCAGCGCAGCGAGCGGCGTGCGCAGGTCATGGCCGATCGCGCCGAGCATGCGGTCCTTTTCGTCGAGCATCGCGGTCACGCGGGTACGCAGTTCATTGAACGCAACGATCAGCGTGCGGACGTCGTGCGGTCCGCTTTCTTCGATCGGACCATCCGCTTCTCCCGGATGATAGCGCTGCGCCGCACTCGTCAACGTGCGCAGCGGGCGAGCGATACGCCGTGTCGCCCACAGCACGGGCAACAGCACGATTGCGTAAAGCACCAGCGTTTGCCCGATCAGTCCTCGCAGGATCGACCAGTCCGAATCGTCCCACGACACCCCTTGCACCCACCAGCCGGTGCCGGGCTGTTCGATTGCGATGAGCATTTCGGTGCCGGTCATGCGCAGCCGTTGGGCGCGATAGCCCGGCAGGCGATCGAGGCGCGGATCGTCGGGACTGACCGGCCGGATGGCGGCGATGACTTGGCCGGTCGGCACGCCTGCTTCGTTGAGCTTGCGGCGGATACCGTTCTCGATATCCGGACGGCGGCTCAGCCCGGGGGGCATCGGATTCTGACGCAAGGGCCGAGCGCGAAAGCGATCCCAGGGCGTCTCGTCGGGGCGTAACGCCGACAACCGCGCTTCGATCACCGGATCGCGGGCGCGCGGATTCTGCGCCGTATCTACGATCCGCGCCGATACCGGACCGACCACCTGTTCGAGCCGAAATTGCTGGCGGTCATGGAGCGTGAAACCGAAGTTGATCGCTTGCGCAACGAACAGCGCGAGCGCGACCAGCACGGCCATCTGCCCGGGAAGGTTGCGCGGCCAGAGCTTCAAAGACGGGTGACCTCGGCGGCGAGCGTGTAGCCGCCGCCCCACACGGTCTTGATCAGTTCGGGGTTCTTGGGATCGGCCTCGATCTTGCGGCGCAACCGGCTGACTTGATTGTCGATCGCGCGGTCGAAAGCCATCGCCTCGCGGCCCTGGGTCAGGTCGAGGAGTTGGTCGCGCGTCAGCACCTGGCGCGGCCGCAGCGCGAGTGCGAGCAGCAGATTATACTCGCCGGTCGACAACGGCACCGACACGCCTTCGCGATCCACCAAGGCGCGCTCGCCGGTCTTGAGCACCCAGCCGCCAAACGCGTAGGAACCGCTGTCCGGCGCGTGTTGGCGGCTGCCGCCCGACGCCGCGCGGCGCAGGATGACCTTGGCGCGCGTGGCCAGCTCGCGCGGGGAGAAGGGCTTCACGACATAATCATCGGCGCCCATTTCGAGTCCGACGATGCGGTCGGTTTCCTCGCTCTTGGCGGTCAGCAGGATGACCGGGATGTCGCCCGACGCGCGGATGTGGCGGCACAGGCTGAGCCCGTCCTCGCCCGGCATCATGATGTCGAGGATGACGAGATCGATCGCATAGGCCGCCATTCGGGCCCGCGCACCCTCGGCGTCGCCGGCCTGCGTCACGCGAAAGCCTTGTTTGGTCAGATATTGCGCGAGCGGCTCGCGGATCGAGCGCTCGTCATCGACCAACAGGATGTGGGGAAGGCCGCTCATCGGTTTCTGCTAAGCGCTTGCCGCCTCGCTGCAAAGGCGAAGGCCGGGCGGACGAGGAGGGGCGTCCGCCCGGCGGCCGGGGCAAATGGGGATTTACTGCCCGGCATCTGGTTTCGGCGCGTCGGCCGGCGGCGGGGGCATGTCGCCGCCCGCACCCGGTGCACGACCGCCACGCATGCCCATCGCGTCGCGCGCCGCCTGGCGCTCGGCGGGATCGATCTGGCCATCCTTGTTGGCGTCGACCCGGTCGAAGCGGCGCGCGGCTTGGGCACGAAATTCACTACGGTCCACCGCGCCGTCACCGTTAGCGTCGAGGCGCGCCATCATCCGGCCGCCGGGAGCGGGAGGCGGCGGCGGAGCGGCCCCATCGGCGGGCGGGGGTGACACCATCGCCGCCTGACGACGCGCCGTCATCTCGGCCGCATCGAGCTTGCCGTCCTTGTTCGCATCCATTCGATCAAAGCGGACATCGGCCTGCGCCAACGCTTCGTCGCGCGTGATGGTGCGGTCGGCGTTGTCCTGGGGGGCGGGCGCGGTCTGGGCGGCCAACGGACCGGCGGCGACGGCGGTGAAGCCGGCGGTGGCCAAGATGGCGGCGAGAATTGTGCGATTCATGGCGGATCCTCAACAGGGGAAGGGTGTTCCCTAACGCCTGTGCTTATCGCCACCCTTCGTCACGCGCGCGTGTCAGTCCACGGCGAAATTGTCGCAATTTGTCGCTCGTGGCGATCGTCAGGCGAAGATGGCGACGCTCTGCATCTGTTCGGCGATCGGTTCGCCGTCGGTATTCCAGATCGCCATTTCCTGGCTCGAACTGCCGCCCCTGGCATAATCGGCGCTGGCGCGTAGCAGCCACCAACCATCGTCGGTTCTGGGCTGCGGGCCGAGTATGTTGAGCTGCCACGTCATCGAGCTGCACGGCGCCGGGCCACCGACCAGCTTGAGCGCCGCCGGCGGGAGGCAGTCGGCGATCGCGACCAGTTCGACCATCGGGTCGAGTCCGTCGCGTTCCTGCAATCGCGCCCAGCGCAGCCATTCGGTCGGACCGACGGTCGCGTCACGGCGGTCGAGCAGCTCGAAATTCTGGACGAAGAAATTGGAATTCTCACCCTTGAACGTCGTGTCGTCAGGGCCGGGCCGGGGGAAGTCGGGCGCGCTTCCGACCTGATAATCGACCTTCGATTCGACCGCGCTCATGAACACGAACGTTGCACGTAACCCGAGCCCGGCTTCGCTTTCGACATCGGCCTGGACGAAGGCGGCGTTGCGACCGCGACGCAGCCGGCTGGCGCGAATCACGATGTCGCCGGCCAACGGGCCAATGAACGCGACCGACGCCGACCGCAGTGGCGGCAGGTCGTTGTCGGATTGCTGCGCGGCGTGAAGCGCCAGCGCCGCCGACAGCCCGCCATAACTCGTGCGCCCTTGCAGCCACGTGTCGGGGATCGCCCCCCGCCAACCGCCGTCGATCGGCTCCAGCGCGTCGATGATCGTTTTCAGCCCCGGCATACTTCCCCCTATTTCGCTTCGGCTGCGAACCGATCGCGCAATTCGCGTTTCAACACTTTGCCGATCGCGCTGCGTGGCAATTCGTCGATCGCATGCAACGCCGACAGACGCTGAGTCTTGCCGAGTTGCGCGTTGGTCCACGCCATAATCTCGTCGGCGCTCGCACCGACGCCGGTGTTGGGCACGTAAAATCCGACCGGTGTCTCGCCCCACGCTTCCGACGGCACGCCGATCACGGTGCATTCCTGCACCGCGGGATGCTGCTTCAGCACCGCCTCCAGATCGACCGGGTAGATGTTGAACCCGCCCGAGATGATCAAATCCTTCTTGCGGTCCATCAGGATCAGGAAGCCATCCTCGTCGAACCGGCCGATGTCGCCGTGGCGGATGAAGCGGTTGCCGTCCTTGTCATACCATTCGGCGTCGGCGGTGGCCTGTTGGCGGCCGTGATAGCCGGTCATCATCGCGGGCGATCGACCGACGACTTCGCCTGTTTCGCCTTGCGGCACTTCGTTGCCGTCGTCGTCGATCAGCCGCATGTCGTGGCCGGGGAGAGGTTGGCCGACGGTGTGAAGCTTGTCCGGATGCTCCGTCGCATTGAGCCCGGTCGACGCACCGCCCTCGGTCATGCCGTAGAATTCGATCAGCGCGCCGGGCCAGCGCTCGAGAATGTCGGCCTTGAGCGCGGGCGAGAACGGCGCGCTGGTCGACGTCTTGAGGCGGAAGCTCGACAAGTCGAAACTGTCGAAGTCGGGCAGCGCCATGATCCGCTGGTATTGGACCGGGACCAGCATCGCGTGGGTCGCGCGATGCTTTTCGGCGAGTTCGAGGAAACCGCGCGCATCGAACTTCTTCATCAGCACCGACGTGCCGCCCCAACCGAGTGTCGGCAGGAAGCTGACCAGGGTCGTATTCGAATAGAGCGGCGTCGAGTTCATCGTTACGGCGTCGGCATACCCGCCCGCCGAATTGCGCCCGATGTGCGACCAGCGCATCGCGTGGCTCTGGACGATGCCCTTGGGCGTGCCGGTGGTGCCCGACGAGTAGATGATGTTGAAGCCGTGCTCGGGCTGGATCGTCACCGGCGCAGGCTTGGCGCCCTCCGGCGCGAGCCAGTCGTGGAAGTCCTGCGTGTCGAGGCGGATCTGTTTCGCCGCGATGTCCTGACCCGCGATCGCCGTGGCATTTTCGCCATCGACGAACACGATCGGCGCGCCGCAATCGGCGACCATCGCCGCGAGCGATTCGGGTGTGGACGAGGGCGCCAGCGGTGCGGCGACGCAGCCGACGCGGAGCGTGCCCATGAACACCGCAGCATATTCGGTCGAGGCGGATGCGATGATCGCAACCGATTGCCCCTGTTCGACGCCGTCGCGTTGCAACGCCGCGGCGATGCGGTCCATCAGCGCGTCGAGCTCGGCATAGGTCAGCGTTGCGCTGGCGTCCGCCACGGCGATCTTGTCGCCCTGATCCCGCGCGTGCGCGCGCAGGATATCGGGCAGGGTGGCGAAGTCGCTGGTCAGCAAATCGGCGGCGCTCATGACCGTTTCGCTAGGCGAAGGCTTGTCCAAATGCCATACGCGAAATTCGAAAACCGAAAATCGGGGGAGTCGATGCTGTTTTACAATACCGGAAATCCGGCGCCTAATCCGCGGCGCGTCCGCATCTTCGCCGCCGAAAAGGGGATCGAGCTGCCGACCAGGCAAGTCGAGATCTTCAAGCGCGAGCACAAGGCGCCGGAATATCTGGCGGTCAATCCGATGGGGCAGACCCCGTGTCTCGAGCTCGACGACGGCAGCGTGATTACGGAGAGCGTGTCGATCTGCCGGTATCTCGAGCATCTTCATCCCGAGACGCCGATGTTCGGCGCCAACCCGCGTGAAGCAGCCGAGGTCGATCAGATGATCCGCCGCGTCGAGATGCGCTTGATGACTCCGGTCGGGATGGTCTGGGTCCATACCCACCCGCTGACGGCGCGCGTCGTGCCGCACCAATATACCGAGTTCGGCGAGAGCAATCGGCCGCGGATCGACCATGTGATGCGGGAGTTCGATACCGCGCTGGCTGACCGCGAATTCCTGGCCGGCGCGGGATATTCGATGGCGGACATCATCCTGTTGACGACGATCGACTTCGCCAAGTTTATCGGCGTCGAGATGCCTGATGACACGCCGCATCTCCACGCCTGGCACGAGCGGGTGTCGGCACGCCCGAGTGCCGCCGCATGAGTGCGGGGTTCGACGGCCGCGTCGCGATCGTCACCGGGGGCGGGACCGGGATCGGCGCCAGCGTCGTGCGGATGCTCGCCGAACGCGGGGTGCGGTGCGTCGTGAACTACGCATCGAGCAAGGACGACGCCGAAGCGGTTGCAAGCGCCGCGGGCAACGGCGCGATCGCGGTGCAGGCCGATATCGTCGAGGACGCCGCTTGCCGCGCACTCGCCCAGGCGGCGATCGACGCGTTCGAGCGGATCGATTTCCTGGTCAACAACGCCGGGCGGACCAAGTTCGCCAACCATGAGGATCTCGACGCGCTCGATGCCGAGGATTTCATCGACATCTATCGCCTCAACACGATCGCACCGTTCCAGATGGTGCGCGCGTGTGCGCCGGCGATGCGCGAGCAGGATGCGTCGGCGGTGGTCAATGTCGCCAGTGTCGCGGGGCTGTTCGGCATGGGATCGTCGGTCGCCTACGCCGCGTCGAAGGGCGCGCTGATTACCATGACCAAGAGCCTCGCCCGCGTCCTGGCGCCCAATATCCGGGTGAACGCGGTCGCGCCGGGCTATGTTGGCACCGGCTGGTTCGAGAAGCGGCTAGGGGCGGACGGGTTTGAAAAGCTCAACCGGAACATCGCCTCCCGCGTGCCGATGGGCTTCGCCACCGGGCCCGACGAGATCGCCGGGCCGATCGTCCACCTGCTCGATCCGCTGTCGCGGTCGATCACCGGCGAAACGACGTTGATCGACGCCGGCGGGTATCTCGACATGGCGCTGACGCGACGGCCGGGGAAGGAAAGTTAGGCGGGCGCTTCCGCTTCGGTCTTGTCCGGCACGCGGTCGAACACCTTCCACACCACGATCCCGAGCGCCGCGGTCGCCAGGATCGCCGCCAGCAGGAAGTTCGCGCCGGTAAAGCCATGATCGACCCCAGCCGCCAGCGCCTGGGTGAGCAACAACGGCCCGAGGATCGACGACACGCTCCCCATGCTGCCGATCCCGCCCTGCAACGCGCCCTGGTGCTTGGCGTCGACCATCCGCGACAACAGCCCGTTGAACGACGGGAACACGAAGCCCTGAAACGCGCTGATCGCCATCAGCACATAGGCTTGCCATCCGGCGGTCGCGAAGGCGAACAGGTAGAAGGCGGTGGCCGCCGATATCATCCCGAACACGATCGCCCTGCGCTCGCCGAACCGCTTGATGACGGGCCCGGTCAGCGCGCCCTGGACGCACGCCATGATGACGCCGACGAACGCGAGGCTCCAACCGATCGCCTTGGCGTCCCAGCCGAACTTGATCGCCGCCCAGAATGACCAGGTCGCCGGATAGACCATGTGCCCGAGCTGCCAGAGGAACCAGGCGAGCAGCAGTGGTGCGGCGTTGCCGGCATGGAACAGCGGGCGGAACGCGCCGATGATGTGTGAATCGCGGAGGCGAAACGGCCGGCGGTTCTCCGGCTTGAGCGTTTCGGGCATGAAGAAATACATCGTTGCGGCATTGACCAGCGCCAGCACTGCGGCCGCCATGAACGGTGCGCGTTCGCCGAACTGTGCGAGCAGCCCGCCGATCGCGGGACCGATGATGAACCCGACGCCGAACGCGAACCCGATCATCCCGAACGCCGCGCCGCGTTTCTCGGGCGGGGTCACGTCGGCGATCACCGATCCGGCCGGGCCATAGACCGCGCCCGCCGCGCCCGCGATCGCGCGGCCCAGGAACAGCCACGCCAAGCTCGGCGCCCACGCCATCAGCGCATAGTCGATCCCGAAGCACAGCATCGACGTCATCAGGATCGGCCGCCGCCCGAACCGATCGCTCAAGTTGCCGAGTACCGGGCCGGCGAAGAACTGCATCACCGAGAACACGACGAGCATGTAGCCCGCCACCCGCGTCGCCTGTTCGAGGTCTATATGGCCGAGCTTCGTGATCAGCCGGGGGAAGATCGGCATGATGATGCCGAACCCGATCGTGTCGATCAGCACCGCCGCCAGCGCGATCGGTATCGCGCGATTGTCGAACTTCACGCCAGTCTCCCCCGAAAGTTAGCGGTAAACGCGCTTATCTTTTAACTTTCGCTAGTGGCGCGGCAGAGTCGCTCGCAACACCGATCCTCCGTCTCACAAATCAGCCTGTGTAGGACAGCAAAAAGATGAGCTGCGCTTCTACTCGCGCCGCTTGCCGCGGTTCTTGAGCGCCTCGCGCTTGCTGAGCCCGCTCAACCGATCGGCGTTCGCCGCGACATAGCGCGCGACCTCGTCTGGATCGGTCCAGGCATATTGGCGCAGCGCCCAGCCGATCGCCTTGCGCAGGAAGAATTCGGTCGAGCCGATCGACGGCTCGATGCAGGCGTAGAGCAGGTCGAGGTCGGTCGCGGCCTTGGCGGGCAGCTGGCAAATGATCGAACTGCGCCGCTTCCACAGGTTCGCGTCGGTCGACCAGGCACGCATCGTTCGCGTCATCGCGGCGCGGCCGTTCTGCAACAACCCCCACAATCGGTGCCCGGCGATCTCGTCGACATAATCCCACCAGGCGCCGGTGACGATCATCTCCTCGTACATCGGCAATGCATCGATGGTCTGGAAGCGTCGTGCGGCCTTCAATCCAGTCAGTTCGAGCGCGGCATAACGCTCCTCGCGGAATTCAGCGGCGCACCAGACCGTCAGCACGTCATGCTGCCACGCTGCGCTGTCGGGCCAGTCGAGACCCGCAAATACAGCCTTCAGCGCCGCGCGACGGGGCACACTCGACACGCCGAGATAAGGCATCACCGATTTC
The DNA here is from genome assembly GCA_039926845.1 of Sphingomonas sp. Taxonomy (GTDB): domain Bacteria; phylum Pseudomonadota; class Alphaproteobacteria; order Sphingomonadales; family Sphingomonadaceae; genus Sphingomonas. The sequence goes on from JBDSWC010000101.1 coordinate 15,153, forward strand.
ATATAGGCTTGCATCGCGGGTGCACGCGCCGGTTCCGCCACGGCTTCCAATGCGGTCCTGATCCGCCGGCCAAGCGACACGGTGTCCATCGTTATCACGCTATCGCTATTTGAGGCCTCGCGGAAGAGCGGCCCAATCGCCTTGACCTCGCGCGCTGCATACCGCACATTCGAAAGAACGAGCCGCGCAGACGGCGAGCAGGAGAGCAGGATGGCCACGACGACCGCTTCGGGCGAATCGGGATATGCTACACGGGCGGCCGCGTTGCCGCCCATCACGATGGGCACTCGGATCACCTACGGCATCGGTGCGATCGCCGCCGGGCTGAAGGGCGCGGTCTTCAACACCTTCCTGATTTTCTACTACAACCAGGTCGTCGGCATCCCCGCGAGCGTCGTGTCGATCGCGATCGCGCTGACGCTGGTGGTCGATGCCGTCGCCGATCCGCTGATCGGGCGCTGGTCGGACGTCACACGCTCGCGTTGGGGGCGGCGCCATCCGTTCATGTATGGCGCGGTCATTCCCGTCGCCTTGTTCTTCACGCTCGCCTGGTTTCCGCCGAGCGGCCTCAGCAATCTGATGCTCGGTATCTGGGTGTTCGCCACGGCTGCGCTGACTCGCATGTCGCTCAGCGCGTTCGAGATTGCCGGCAACGCCATGGCGCCCGAACTGACCGACGATTATCGCGAGCGGGCTCGGCTGTTCTCCCTGCGCTACATGTTCGGCTATGTCGGGGCCTTCGGGTTCAGCGCGCTTGCATTGGCGACGTTCTTCAAGGCGACGCCGGCATTTCCCAAGACGGGCCAGCTCAATCCGGCCGCTTATCCGCCATTCGTGCTGACCGCGGCTGCGGTGATGATCGTCGTCATCCTGATTTCCGCGATCGGCACGCACAACCGGATTCCATTGCTGCGGCAGAGCATCACCGTCAGCGGCGGCGGGTTGCGGTCGCACATCCGCGAAATGGTCGGTTCGTTCAGTAATCGCGCGTTCCTGGCGATCTTCGGGTTCGGCGTGTTCAAGTTCAGCGCAATCGGCCTCTACAGCGGGATCAACATCTTCTTCGGCACGTATCTGTGGAAGTTCGGGGCGGGGCAGTTGTCGATCCTGACGCTGGCGGGCGTGGCGGCGGCGGTGGTCGCGTGGCCGCTCGCGCCGATCGCGGCGAACCGGCTCGGCAAGCGGACCAGCGCGATGTTGTTCGCGATTCTGGGCGTCGCCTGGGGGCTGACCCCGCTGCTACTGTCGCTCAACGGCTGGTTCCTGCTTCCGGGTGATCCGCGTTTGCTGCCGACCTTGCTGTTCATCGACGTCACTTATGGTGCGATGGTCGCGATCTCGCTGATCAATACCTCAGCGATGCTGGCCGACGTGGTGGAGGATAGCGCGGTGCGCACGGGCCGGCGCGATTCGGGGACGTTCTTCGCGGCGTCGAGCTTCATGCAGCAATGTTCGACCGCGGTCGGCATTCTCGCGACCGGCATAATCCTGACGCTGTCGCATTTCCCCGCGAAACCGGCGCCCGGCTCGGTGACCGACGAAATGGTCCGGAACCTGCTGCTCCACTACATCCCCGCGTCGATGGGGCTGTGGACGATCGGCGCGCTGATCCTGTGCTTCTATCCGATTACCAAGGCGAAGCACGAGGAGAACCTCGATATCCTGCGCGCGCGTGAAGCCGAGGCGATCGCGAGGGAAGCGGCGAATATGCCGCTGGGCGGGCCGATGCGCTAAACACGGGATTGACGCGGGCGCGTCCATACCGCAATTTCAAATCACGGATCATATAGCGCCGGGGCATGGGCGCGATAGGAGAGACAATGGCGACGTTAGCCGAACCGCAGACCAGCGCGGACCCGTTGGAGAGTTTCCGCACCGAAGTGCGCGATTTCCTGGCGGCGAATTTCCCGCCCTCACTCAAGGGCAAGGGCAATGCGCTCGCCAGCGTCGAGGGGCCGACCGCCGAAACGGCCGAAATGACCACGTGGCGCAAGGCGATGGGCGAGAAGGGGTGGGGCACGCCGACCTGGCCGAAGGAATATGGCGGCGGCGGCCTGAACAAGGCGCAGGCGCGCGTGCTCTCCGACGAGATGGCGCTGGTGGGCGCCTGGAACCCGATCGGCGGGATGGGCGTGATGATGTTCGGCCCGACGCTGCTCGAATATGGCTCCGAAGAGCAGAAGCGGGAGCATATTCCCGGTATCACAATGGGCGAGATCCGCTGGTGCCAGGGCTATTCGGAGCCGAACGCCGGGTCCGACCTCGCCAACCTCCAGACCTTCGCCGCGGATGCCGGCGATCACTATGTCGTCAACGGCCAGAAGACCTGGACCTCGGGGGGGCAATGGGCCGACAAATGCTTTTGCCTGGTGCGCACCGACAAGTCGGACAAGCACAAGGGCATCAGCTTCCTGCTGATCGACATGACCGCACCGGGCGTCGAGGTGAAGCCGATCAAGATGATCAGCGGCGCGTCGCCGTTCTGCGAGACGTTCTTCACCGACGTGAAGGTGCCCAAGGAGAATCTGGTCGGTCAGGAAGGGCAGGGCTGGACGATCGGCAAGCGCTTGCTCCAGCATGAGAGGACCAATCTGTCGGGCGGCGGATCGCGGCTGCAAATGTCGGGGCCGAGCCTGGCCGACCTGGCGAAGAAGTTTGCCGGGGCGGACGCCGACGGGCGGATCGCCGACCGGGACTTGCGCGCGCGGATCGCCAAGTGGGAAATGGACTGGCGTGCGTTCCAGCTTACCGCGATGCGCGTGATGGTCGAATCGAAGGCCGCCGGCGGGGTCAGCGAAGTGTCCTCGATCCTCAAGACGATCGGCACCAAGTTGGGCCAGGAACGCTCGGAGCTCATCATTGAAATCGAAGGGCTGCAGGGCCTCGGCTGGGAAGGCGAGGGGTTCACGACCGAGGAAATCCACAACGTCCGCGCCTGGCTCTTCGGCAAGGCGACGACGATCTACGGCGGCTCGACCGAGGTCCAGAACAACATCATCGCCAAGCGGATTTTGGGGATGCTCGACCACCAGTGACTGACCGTCGCCCCGGCCCAGGCCGGGGCCGCTGGCCGCAAGGTCAGCCATGCGCAACTTAGCGGCCCCGGCCTCCGCCGGGGCGACGAGGACAAGAAGATGGCCGTACTCAGCGAAGAACAGACGATGCTCCGCGACATGGCGCGCGAGTGGACGTCGAACGAAAGCCCGGTGAATGCGTGGCGCAAGGTGCGCGATGCGGACGACGGCACCGGTTACGACGCGTCGGTCTATGGTGAAATGGCGCAGATGGGCTGGTCGGGCGTCATCATCCCCGAAGCGTTCGGCGGCAGCGATTTCGGCTGGCTGAGCCTGGGGCTGGTGATCGAGGAGCTCGGCAAGACAGTGACGGCGAGCCCGCTCGCGGCGTCTGCCGCCGCGGCCTCGGCGATCATCCTGGGCGGCAGCGACGAGCAGAAGCAGAAATGGCTCCCCGGCATTGCCAGCGGCGAGATCGTCGCGGCACTGGCGGTCGATGAGGGGCCGCGCCACGACCCCGATAGTATCAAGGCAAGCGTGTCGGGCGGCAAATTGACCGGCACCAAGGCGTTCGTCGCGGAAGGCGACAGCGCTGGCCTGTTCGTTGTCGCAGCGGCGGACGGGCTCTATCTGATCGCGGGGGATGCGGCGGGCGTGTCGCGGTCGCGGCGCCACTTGACCGACTTCCGCAGCCACGCCGAAGTGACCTTCGACGGCGCCGACGCCGACAAGCTGGCGGGCGGTGGCGCGGATTTGCTCGACAAGGTGCTCGACCGCGCGCGCGTGCTCGCGGCGGCCGAGATGCTCGGCATGGCGGGGCAAGCGTTCGAGACGACGCTCGCCTACCTCAAGCAGCGCGTCCAGTTCGGGCAAGTGCTCGCGACGTTCCAGGCGCTCCAGCACCGCATGGCGAACCTGTTCAGCGATATCGAGCTGATGCGCTCGGCCGTCGAGAGCGGGCTTGCGGCTATCGATGCCGGCGGCGACACCCGCCAGGCGGCGCTGCTCGCCAAAGTGAAAGCCAATGAGGTCGGCCACCTGATGAGCCGCGAAATGGTCCAGCTCCACGGCGGCATCGGCATGACCGACGAATATGACGCCGGTTTCTACCTCAAGCGCATGCGCGTGCTCGAGGCGATGTGGGGCAACACGTCGTATCTCCGCGACCGTTTCGCGACCCTCAACGGTTACTGAAGCAGCAGGCCGATACGACAGTCTTTATGCCCGGATTCCGGGATCGGGTTTGGTGCGCTTCGGTCCTGTGAGGCGATGACATTTTCGTCACACCAAGGCGCGGGTATCGAAATGCAACGCGAAGAACGCTTGACGTAGCGTTATTGTCCGTGCCTATTCGAGTTCTGGGTATGGTGCCGGCAAGCGCACCGACCTGATGGGGAGAGATACATGATCAAGACAAGGTTGCTTTGCGCGTGCGCGGCGTCGGTACTGGCGGTCGCAGCAGCATCGCCGGCCATGGCGCAGACCGCGCCCGACACGTCGACTGACGCGACGGATACCGGCAGGGACATCGTCGTTACCGGATCGATCATCCGCGGCACGCCCGAGGATGCGGCGCTGCCGGTCAACGTGATCAGCGGCGCGGAATTGGAAAAGCAGGGCTCTCCGTCGGCCGTCGAGCTGTTGAAGGCGCTTCCCAATTCCAGCGGCGTTCTGGGCGATTCCAACCAGTTCGACAGCCGCTCGCAAGGCGCGGAAGGCATCGCGACCGCCAATCTTCGCGGCCTGTCGCCGCAGCGCACGCTCGTGCTGCTCAACAGTCGCCGCATGGTGACGTCGGGTAACGGCGTGCCGGCCGTCGATATCAACCTGATGCCCTCGGCCGCGATCGGCCGGATCGAAGTGCTGAAAGACGGCGCCGCCGCGACCTATGGTTCGGACGCGATCGCCGGCGTGGTCAACTTCATCACGCGCACCGATCAGGAAGGCTTCCGCGCCGCGGGCAGCTACAAGTTCATCAAGAGCACCGACGGCGATATCGACGCCTCGCTCAGCTATGGGCATGTCGGCGACAATTTCCGCTTCCTGGCCGCGGTCGGCTTCTCGAAGCGGGCCGAATTGCTGGCGCGCGAGCGCGACTTTGCGGTTCAGCCTTATACCGTCAATCCGCAGGGCGGCTGGACGGGCGGCGGTAATCCAGCAAGCTTCCTGCTCGTCGGCCCGTCGGCGACGCCGGGCGTCAACACGCCCTATTCGGGCGTTCTGGGAGATACCAGTTGCGCGGCGCTGGGCGGGTTCGTCAACATCGCGCTGGGCCGGTGCATCACCCAATATACCGCGTTTGACGCGCTGTCCGACATGGAGAAGCGCATCACGGCGTTCGTCGACGTGGCGGTGGATCTTACGGACACCACCAAGTTCGAAGTGACCGCGCTGTTCGGGCGCAGCACGGTGCCGCACTATCTGACGTCGCCGTCCTACATTCTGACGCAGGCGCCATCGGCTGCGTCGGTCAGCCCGGGCCTCGATCTCGGCGGCACGGGTTTCTACGTGCCGGCCACCAATCCCGGATTCATCGCCTACAAGGCCGCCAATCCGGGCCAATTCAGCACCCCGACGACGAATGCGGCCACCGGCGCGGTATTCCCGTTGCTGCTGTATCGGCCGTTTATGGCGGGCGGTAACCCCTCCACGCTGGGCGACCCGGAAGAGACGGGCTCCGCGCGCGGCATGCGCAAATCGGAATCGATGCGCTTCACGGCCGAATTGAGCGGGACGATTGCGCCCAAGCTCAACTACAGCCTGTCGGCGACCTATCATGAATATTATCGCTATATCGACGGGTTTGACTCGTTCGGTGACCGTATCCAGCTCGCGCTGCGCGGGCTTGGCGGGCCGAGCTGTACCGGGACCACGCCGGGGGCGAACGGATGCCTGTGGCTCAATCCGTTCGGCAACGCGGTGACGGCCGGCGCGGTCAACGGGACGACCAATCCGCAGGGCAACGCGGCGCTGGCCAACAGCAGTGCGCTGACCGACTGGTTCTTCGTCAAATCCAGCACGCAGGTCAATTCGCGCCTGTTGGTGGTCGACGCCAATATCAACGGCTCGACTGGTCTTCGGCTGCCGGGCGGCGACGTCCAGTTCGGCGTCGGGGCGCAATATCGTTACAATTGGTTCGTCACGACGTACGGCAACAACAACAATATTGCGGTCAATCCGTGCCGCGACACGCCGATCACCGGCAATACCAACCCGGCGGCTTGCGCCACGACGTCGGGCGCGGGGGCCAGCGCACCCAACGGCGCACTGGCTTTCCTCGGCACGGGCGCCAACAGCTCGCTTAAGGGCGGAGCCAAGGCGGTCTTCGCTGAATTGCAGCTGCCGGTGTTCGACAGCTTCAATATCCAGGCGGCCGTTCGCTATGAAGATTACGGTGGAACGGTCGGATCGACGACCGATCCGCAGATCCGCGCGCGGTGGCAAGTGACCGACTTCCTGGCGATACGCGGTGGTTGGGGCACGACCTTCCGCGGTCCGACCTTGGCCAATCTCAGCAACGGCTTCGTCACGTCGCTCCAGCTGATCGGCGCGGCGTTCAAGCCGGTCGACGTCTACGGCAACGCGGCGCTCAGCCCGGAAAAGTCCAACAATTATTCGGCGGGTATCCTGCTGAAATTCGGCGGTTTCAATGCCAGTCTGGATTATTTCCGCTATGATCTGTCCAACGTCATCGTTGGCGATCCGTTGAGCGCGATGGTGGCGACCGTGTTCCCGACCGGACTGCCCAACACCTGCGCTGCCAATGCGGCGCTGACCGCCCGCTTCACGTTCGCCACCGGGGCTTGCACCGCCGCGACGACGGTTGCGAACATTTCGCGGGTGAAAACGGTGCTCCAGAACGGTGCGACGTTGCGCAACGATGGGCTCGACTTCAGCGCCAACTACCGCTCGACCGAGTTCCTCGGATCGCAAGTGCGGTTCGGGATCGGCGTCGATATCTCGCGCACGCTGCACAACCGCATCAGCGCCATCATCGTCGAGGGAACGCAGGTTGCCGCGTCGTTCGACGGCGTCGGGCTGCTCAACTATCAGTCGACGCTCTATCCGGTCTCGAAGTGGAAGGGGCAGGGCTATATCGATCTTGGCGCAGGCCCGATCGATGCGCGGTTGACGGTCAATTACACCAGCGGGTTGCACGATCAGCGTTACGACACCCGAACCGGCCCGTTCGCGCCGAACTGCGCACTTGGTCTGGCGGCGGGCGTTGCGGCCGGCACCACCTGCGTTGATACCGGTGCCGCTCCCAATGCGGCGAGTATCCTGACGGGTGCGGACCTCAAACGGTACGTTTCGGCCGATCTCAACGTGCAGATCAAATTGCCGTGGAAGAACATCGTGCTGACCGGCACCGTGTTCAACATCACGGACGAACAGCCGCCGTTCGCGCGCGAAGACTATAACTACGAGCCGTTCGTCGGCAACGCGTTCGGCCGCATGTTCAAGCTCGGCGTTTCGACGAAGTTTTGACCTTGCCCGATTAGTGCCTTCCGGCCCCGTCGCGCCCCTTCGGCGCGGCGGGGCCTTTGTTTTGTAACCGCGTAGAAAGGCGATCCGCTTGTCCTCCCCGACCGATCTCCCCGAAATCAAGTCCGTGCTCGCTATCAAGCGGCGGGGCCTGACCCTCACGCTGCTGACGCTGGCCTATTTCTTCAGCTATATGGACCGGTCGATCCTGGCGATCCTGCAGGAAGCGATCATCCGCGATCTGCGCGTCAGCGATTTCGCGATGGGCATCATCAGCGGGACTGCGTTCGCGATCTTCTACGCTGGGCTGGGCTTGCCAGTCGCGCGGCTGGCGGACCGCACGAACCGGGTGCGGATCATCTCGATCGCGCTGGCGATCTGGAGCGGGTTCACCGCGCTGGGCGGGCTGGCGACCAACTTCTGGCAATTGCTCGGCGCGCGGATCGGGGTCGGTATCGGCGAGGCGGGGTCGAGCCCGCCCAGCCATTCGATCATCGCCGATCTCTACCCGCCCGAAAAGCGCACCAGTGCGATGGCGATCTACTCGCTCGGCGTCGGGCTTGGTGCAGCGATGGGGACGGTGCTCGGCGGGACGGTGCTGCATTTCTACGGCTGGCGGGCGGCGCTGTACGTCGTCGGCTTGCCCGGCCTGCTGTTGGCGATCGTAATCTGGGCATTCGTGCCCGAGCCCAAGCGCGGGCTGTCCGACGCGCAGATCGCGGTGCAGAGCGATCGGCAACCAGCCTTCATGGAATGTGTCCGGGGCCTGCTCGCCAACCGCGCCGCGCTGCACCTGATCATGGGGTTCACGCTGACCTCGATGATCGGATACGGGCATGCCGCGTTCGGCCCGAGCTATCTGCAGCGATCGTTCGGGTTCGGGCCGCTCGATATCGCCTGGAAGGTCGCGCCGGCCGCGGCGTTGGTCATCCTCGCGGGCACGATCGGTAGCGGCAAGCTGGCGGACTGGCTGGCGCGGCGGCGCGGGATCCACGCCCAGGCGACGATGGTCGCCGTATTCAAGGCCTGCGCGTTGCCGTTCATGGTGCTGTTCTATGCAACGCCGAGCACGACCGTCGCTGTAACCTGTTACATGGCGGCGCTCTTTTTCGGCAGCTGCTACCTGGGTCCGACCTTCTCGCTGATCCAGGGCGAGGCGCCGCTCCGGCAGCGGGCGATGTCGTCTGCGATCGCGCTGCTGGTCAATAATTTGATCGGCCTGGGACTGGGGCCGGCGCTGGTCGGCGGGGTCAGCACGTTGCTGAAGCCGACGTACGGCGCGGAGTCGCTACGCTATGCGATGTTCATCTTCGCCGCGATCACGCCGTGGGCGATCTTCCACTATTGGCGAGCGGGGGTGCTGCTCAAGCGCGCTCGGGCAGTGGCCGATTAATCCGCAGCCGCACGGTCATCGAAGAGCCCGAACGCCAGCGTCGACGCGTACATGGCCACCGCTTGCTCGCGCGGCATGGTACTCGCCCATTTGCGCATGTCGAACGCGGCGTTCTGCAGCGCCATCAGCGACTGGCTGACGATCAGCGCATCGACCGGGCGGATCGATCCTTCGGCGGCGCCGTCCGACAGCATCCCGGCATAGCGGCGCGCGATCCGGTTTGAGCGGTCGATCATCGCGCTGCGCACCTGGCGCGGCAGTCCGGTCAGCGCGGTCGTGCGCAGCAGCGGCCCGCGCACGGAGAATTGAACGTCGAGCAACGTGGCGATCACGCTCGACAATTTGTGCCACCAATCGCCGCCTGCATTTTCGCCGGCTTGCTGCGCCTCGATGATCGTGTCGAAACTGCGCTTGTAGCATTCGATGACCAGATCGTCCTTGGCATCGAGATGGTGGTAGAAGCTGCCCTTGGTGACGTTAAGCTCCGACGCGATCCGCTGCACCGACGCACCACGATAACCGAGCTCGTTGATCAGCCGAGTCGCCGCGCGCAGAAAAGCCTCGCGTCCCGGCTCGGCATCCTGGTGTTCCATATCGAGCATCGTCGGCGACCAACTGGCACCGGGCATCGCGATGCCGTTGCGGAACATGGCCATCAGCCGGGCCTCGACACGGTCGAACTGGTCAATGTCGTAGCGATTGATCCAGGCCGGGATCCAGAAGGTGTTTTCGAGCAGCACGTGCGCGCGCGCGCCGTTCAGATCCTTCAGCCGCCGGCTGTCGTCGCCATCGTCCCACAGTGCGCGGGTGCGGCGGAAAATATCGCGCCAGCCCGCCATCAGCCGGCCGAGCATCGGCTCCTCCATCGCGCGCAAGTCGCTGAGCGAGGCGAGCGCGCGCTCGTCGTGCTCGCGTATGCGCGCGAAGCGGGCCATGTTGAGCGAAAGATATTTGGCGACCCGCGCCTCCGGCGTCGGCTCGCCCTGCGCCTCGTCGAGCATATCGCCGAGCGTCAGCAGCGTGTGTTCGAAACACGCCTGCGCCAAATCCTCCTTGCGCTTGAAATAATAGGTCACGCTGGTGGTGTTGAGCCCGACCCGCCGCGCGACATCGGCGAAGGTCATGCCCTTCGCGCTCTGTTCGTTGATCGCCTCGGACGCCGCCGCCAGGATCGCGTTGCGTTTCGCGCGGAATCGTTTGGTCCCCGTCGCTTCGTCCAGTTCTGCGGTATCGCTTTGCCCCATCGCAAAAGCTTATCAGCTTCGTCCCGCATAACCAGCGGTTTTCCGTAACGGAAATGTCGCTTTTCGAATCTTTTTGTCGTGCGCCCATGTCGCATTCAACGGCTTTACCGAATACGCGGTATGGTCTAGCCGGTTCGGCGACAGCCAAAGGAGAGGATGCGATGGACTTCACATTGAGCGAGCGCGAGACCTATTTCCGCGATCGGGTGAAGGCCTTTATCGACAAGGAAATCGCGCCGCGTAATCACGAATATCACCAGCAATCCCATGAGGGTGATCGCTGGAAGGTCATCCCGGTGATCGAAGAGGTGAAGGCGATCGCCAAGGCGCAGGGTCTGTGGAATTTCTTCATGCCGCCGCATTCCGGCCAGACGCATGTCGACGACAGTTTCGAATTCGAAGGCACACAGCTCACCAACCTCGAATATGCCTTATGCGCCGAAGAGATGGGCAAGATCGGCTGGGCGTCCGAATGCTTCAATTGCTCGGCCCCCGACACCGGGAACATGGAGGTTTTTCACCGTTACGGTACGCGCGAACAGAAGGAGCGCTGGCTGACGCCGCTCATGAACGGCGAGATCCGTTCGGCCTTTCTGATGACCGAGCCCGCCGTCGCGTCGTCGGACGCCACCAACATCGAAACGAACATGGTGCGCGACGGCGACCATTACGTCATCAACGGCCGCAAATGGTGGTCGTCGGGGGTCGGCGACCCGCGCTGCGCGGTCGCGATCGTGATGGGCAAGACCAACCCCGACGCCAAACGTCACAGCCAGCAGAGCCAGATCCTGGTGCCGATGGACGCGCCGGGCGTGAAGATCGAAAAAATGCTTTCGGTCTACGGCTACGACCACGCGCCGCACGGCCACGGTCAGGTTTTGCTCGAGAATGTCCGCGTGCCGGTCGACAATCTGCTGCTCGGCGAGGGCCGCGGGTTCGAGATCGCGCAGGGCCGCCTCGGGCCGGGCCGCATTCACCATTGCATGCGTACGATCGGCACCGCCGAGACCGCGATCGAGGCGATGGCGAAACGGCTGCTGAGCCGCGTCGCGTTCGGCAAGCGCATCGCCGACTTCTCCGTGTGGGAAGAACGGATCGCGCGCGCCCGGATCGATATCGAAATGACGCGTTTGCTCTGCCTCAAGGCGGCGGACATGATGGACCGTGCGGGCAACAAGTCGGCGCAGCAGGAAATCGCGATGATCAAGGTTCAGGCGCCCAACATGGCGCTGTCGATCCTCGACGATGCGATCCAGGCGCATGGCGGCGGCGGCGTGTCGGACGACTTTCCTTTGGCGCACCAATGGGCGGCGATGCGGACCTTGCGCTTCGCCGACGGGCCGGATGAGGTCCACAACCGTGCGATCGCCCGCAACGAGTTCGGCAAATACGGTGATTACAAGGCCGATATCGCGTCGAGCGGGGATCTTGGGGTGTCGCGCTAATTTCGTCGTGCTCCTGCGAAAGCAGGAGCCCAGAGT
>JBDSWC010000102.1:0-14581 GCA_039926845.1 Sphingomonas sp.
AGACGCTCCCCGCGGAAGGCGCCAAGACCGCGCATTTCTGTTCGATGTGCGGGCCCAAATTCTGCTCGATGAAGATCACCCAGGAAGTGCGCGACTTCGCCAGCAAGCAGAACCAGGGGGTCGAGGGCTTCCTCGCCACCGGCCCGACCGGGGCGGAGACGGCGGCCGCCAGCAAGGCCGCGGCGATCAAGGGCATGGAAGAGATGAGCAAGCTCTACAACGAATCCGGCCGCGAGCTCTACATGGGCGCGGGCGGGCGGGAGCACGATTGACCGCTAGCAGGCGATATGTCGATGGTGGCGCGAGCCGCAGAAATTCGTAGGGTAGCGGGTCCCGCGCTCCGTCTTTGGACAGAGCAATCACGGAGCGCCCCGATGCCGACCGTCCTTCGCCTGAATGGTTATCGTTTCTACTTCTACAGCCACGAACCAAACGAGCCGCCGCATGTTCATGTCGACAAAGGCGGCGCGACGCTCAAGGCTTGGCTCGACCCGGTTGCGCTGGCACGCGCCGCGGCTTTCGCCCGCGCGAGATCAATGCCATATTGGCGATGGTCGTCGAACATCGCGTGATGCTGATGGAGGCATGGCATGAATATTTTGGCCAGAATAGCTGACGAACGCGTCGCCGATGTCCGTTGCGACGATGAAAGCCTGATTGTCGATTTGATGGATGGGCGCACGATTTCGGTGCCGCTCGCCTGGTATCCGCGCCTCCTCGCCGCCACACCCGATCAGCGCGCTCATTGGGAAAGCGCCGGGGCGGGTTTCGGTATTCACTGGCCCGATATCGACGAGGATTTGAGCACCGAGGGATTGTTGCGGGGTTCGCCTGCACCGAAAGCGGCGTGAGCTTAGCCGCGCGGGCGCACGATTGACCGCCTGACCCGACGTGATAGCCTCCCGCCGCACCGTGCCTGCCGCACGGGCGGGAGAGGGGGCTTTTCCATGAAGAAATCGACACGCGCACTGCTCGGCATGCTGGTGCTCGACGCGCTGATCGCCGCCGGCACCGCCTGGTTCGTGATGGACATCCGGGGCGGCGCCGCACTCACCGTCCCGCCGGCCGAGGCGATCAGCACCGTCACGACGATCGGCGGCGGCGCGATCGGGATCGTGACGGGAATATTGCTGGTGGCGTTCTTCGTGCAGCGGAAGCGGGGGAATTGAGGGCTATGGGCAAGTCTAACATTGAGGCTCAATTCGATTTGGCGATGATGGAGATTTACGTTCGGGCCAAAGCGGAGGCCAACTATCCTGCTTCGATCTTCCATCGTATGCTTTCGGAGCATGGCGGTCTTCTAACCGCCAAGACTTTGATCAATGCTAATAAGGTATCGGACGGCTACACGGCGCTTTGGGAGCGAGGCCGTCTCGACCTTACAGTAGAGGCCGTCGTGACGGACGACCAAAAGTGGTGGCCACTTTTCGACGAGCTTGAATTAGACACAGCGCGTAAGCGTCTCACTCAGTATGGATACAAACGCTCCGCACTGGGCTGATATGATTGGTCTATTTGCCAATCCCCGGCGGAAGGGTAAGATATTGCCATTAAGGGGGACTTCTAATGGCCAATCTGCCCTACGTTACTGCTACGGGGAACGTCGCGAAGGCGCTCAATAATATAGCCGCTGCAGCGACGCCAGATGCCGTCACGCAAAACTTTGTGAAAACAATGCTGAAGATATCTGGAGGCTCAGGCAATCAGATGACTTCTTTCTTAAAAAAGATTGGGTTCGTAAATACAGACGGAACTCCATCAGAAATTTATCGCAAGTTCAGAAACAGCGCAACGCGGGGAGCGGCAGCCGCGGAAAGCCTTAAATTCGGCTACGCGCCTTTATACAAGAGAAACGAGTTTCTCCACGAACTAAGCGATAAAGATTTGAAAGGATTAATTCTGGAAGAAACTGGCATGGCAGCAGAATCAAGCGCGCCTGGCCTAATTTTATCTTGTATAAAATCTATAAGACAATTTGCAGATTTTAGCAAAGAGGACATCGCCGAATCTCAAGCGGACAACATGATCGCCTTGAACGCCAATTCTTCCACACGGAATAATCAAAAGAATTCAGCGGCTAGCTCGGCGACACCAAATAAAATTGGCTTCAATGTGGGATATAATATCAACCTCAATCTTCCAGCTACAACGGACATCGCCGTCTTTAACGCGATTTTCAAGAGCTTGAAGGAAAACTTCCTTCCTGGTGACGATGCCTAAGATTGATGACCAGTTACGCTCCTTTGGGATGTCTGGATATCTTCTTACGGATGATATTCGACAAATTGAGCGGCGCTTCGGAATAGAGCTTGGTCACACCCCAGCCGAATCGGGAGACCCCTCGGGTTACTATCCTCAATTCGATCAATCTATTAGGGCACAGGCCGCAGAAATGGCGGCACATTATGAGCTATTCTACTGCTTAGAGCAGTCAATTCGCGATCTAATAACATCGGTGTTGTTCGAAAAATCGGGAGTCTCGTGGTGGTCACCCGGGACGATTCCCGACAAAATTGTTTTAGACGTTGCCGATAGAATTCAAAGAGAGGTCGATAGCGGCTTCAGCCAGCGCTCCGATAAACAACTTGATTATACAATTTTGGCGAGCTATCGGTTATCATAACGTTCAATTGGGATGTCTTTGGTGCAGTATTTTCAAGTAAGCGTGCTGTAGAGCGTATAATGAATAGCTTAAACCTACTGCGAGGCCCAATCGCGCACTGTAGCCCCTTGGCGCCGGACGAAGTTGACCGGCTATACCTAACGGTGAAAGACTGGTTCCGCGCTATGAGCTGACGCTGGAAGTGGCAACTCATCCCTAGAGAGATACCATTTGCGCGTCCCTAATGATGCGCTCGTTTCGCAGTGGGCACGTTCGTTTCGCGCCGGTTGGCGCCCAAACCGCAGACAAAACCCTTCCAATGTAGGATTTCATCTGATCCATACTGTCGGATGACCGACTCATCCGCTCCGCACCAGCCGGTGCCACGTCGCCGGGCTCGCCCTTCAAGCTCCGCATGCCGCCGCCCGCGCCAAACAACGCGCTGGCTACCACCGACTCCGACGACGACGCCGCGCTCGCCGCGCCAGAGGAGTACGACCCCGCCGACTATCGCTGGGTGCCCGTCCGCCGCGTGCCGCGGTTCGACGGCTGGACCGAGGAGAAGCAGCGCCGCTTTATCGAGGCGCTCGCCGACACCGGGCTCGTCGGCGCGGCGGCCAAGGCGGTCGGCATGTCGCGCGTGAGCGCCTATAAGCTGCGGCGATCGGCGCACGGCGCGGCGTTCGCGCGGGCCTGGGACACGGCGCGGCATCATGCCGGCGGGCTGATCGAGGACATCGCCTTCGACCGCGCGATCGAGGGCGTCGAACAGGAAGTCTATAACGGCGAGGGCGAGGTGACGGCCACGCGGCTGGTCTATGACAGCCGCTTGCTCAAATACCTGCTCAGCCATTTGAAACCCGAACGCTATGGCGACGCGCATACCGGCGGCGCGGTGGTGGACGCCACGCCCGCGCCGACGCTGGAGGACAGCCTGCGCGCGATGGAGCCCGCCTTGCCCGCGCCGCCCGAGCAAATGATGCCGGCCGACGAGCTGGACGACGCGCTGGACCTGGCCGACGTCGCCGACGGCACGCTGCCGCGCTTTCTCGACGAACAGCGACCGCCCAAGACCGACGCACAGATCGCGGCGGAGGAGCACAAGGCGCGCATGGCGCGGGGCGAAGCGGCGCTGGCAAAGCGCGACGCCGGCCACGAACTGACCCAGGACGAGTTCGCCGACGAAAACTACTACCTCGACCCCATCAGCAATCGGCAGCGCCGCCGGCGACCGCGATAGTGTAAACCTGGTGTAAACTTAGCCGAGCGGCAGAGCGATTTAGCGACGCTAAATCGGCACAGCCGCCGGCCGGCCAGCCAGCGGCGCATCCCGCCGACTGACCCCGGCCTTCGCCGGGGGCAGGCTCGCGGGATTTACTCCCGCGCCCGACCGAAGGAGAGTGCCGACATGCCCCATCTCGCCCATATCGCGCTGGTCGTCCGCGACTATGACGAAGCGCTCGCCTTCTACGTCGGCAAGCTCGGCTTCACTTTGGTCGAGGACACCCCCCAACCCGAAAAGAACAAACGATGGGTGACGATCCGCCCGCCCGGCGCGGCGGCGGACGCGACCACTATCCTCCTCGCCCGCGCCTCGACCGATCATCAGGCCGACTATATCGGCGACCAGGCCGGCGGGCGCGTATTCCTGTTCCTCGCCACCGACGATTTCGCCCGCGACCATGCCGCGTTCACCGCCGCGGGTGTCGACTGGGTCCGCCCGCCCACGACCTACGACTATGGCACGGTCGCGGTGTTCGCCGATCTCTATGGCAATTTGTGGGACTTGGTTCAGTTCACCGCCCCGCGCTAGGACGCCCCCATGACCTACGCCAAAGATGCCAAGCCGCCCTTCTACCACGGCACTCGCGCCGACTTGCGCCCCGGCGACCTGCTGAGCCCCGGCTTCGCCTCCAATTATGCCGACCGCAAACTGTCGTGGATCTATTTCTCCGCCACGCTCGACGCCGCGATCTGGGGGTGCGAACTGGCGCGGGGTGAGGGGCGCGAGCGGATCTACATCGTCGAGCCGACCGGCGAATTCGTCGACGATCCGAACCTGACCGACAAGAAATTCCCCGGCAACCCGACCGCCTCCTACCGCTCGCGCGACCCGCTGCGGATCGTCGGGGAGGTCGAGCAATGGGAAGGACACGCGCCCGACGTCCTGCAGCAGATGAAGGACGCGCTGGCCAGAATGGCGGCCGAGGGCGGCCCCGAAATTCTGGACTGAGCCTGGTCATGCGCCCCCGCAACCCGCTCTACGTCATGGCCAAGCCGCCGCCCCACGTGGCTGCGCAGATCGCCGCCCTGCCGCGCAACGATCCCGGCCGCGGGCCGGAGCTGTTGCACGTCACGCTGATGAAGCTGTTCGACCTCCACCACGCACCGCCCGAATGGCTGCCGCAGGTGATCGCCGCGCTCGACAGTTTCGCGGGCACTGCCTTCCTGCTCGCCTTCGACCGGATCGAGAGCCACAAGGCGGTGACGTTGCGCACCCGCGACCCGCTTCCCGAAGCGCGCGCGTTCCAGGCCGCGCTGGTCCGCCACCTACTCGAAAAGCGCGCCCCGATGATGCTCGGCACCACGCCTGAGCCGCATGTGACGATCAACTATCACGGCGACCGCCTGCGCGGCGCGAAGATGCCGCCGATCGGCTGGACGGTGAGCGAGATCCTGCTGGTCGAAAGCGTCGTCGGCAAGGCAACGCACGTCGACCACGGCCGCTGGGCGCTGAGCGCGCTTAGCTCTTGATCGTCACGATCCCGACCGGATTGCCCTTGGTCGACGGGTTCGACGCGTTCGCCTTCGGGGCCTTGTCGGCCTTGGGCTTGCGGACTTCCTTGTTCGATTTCTTCTGGCTCTTGGCCATGGCGATTTCCTAGCGAGCGACAGGCCCGCGGCTCACCCTGCCATTGTTCGCCGCTTACACCAAGCGCGGCACGCGCGGTCGGCCGAGCGGGCATTCGAGCGCGGCGCGGTCCCACGTCGCAAGATCGGCGGCGGCGTCGTAAGTCGACTGGCAAAAGGCGAGCAACGCGGCTTGCGGGGCGGGCGCGGTGCGGACGGCGTCGTAGTCGAGCAGGAACTCGCCCATCGCGGCGTTCCACGCGGCTTGCGCGGGCTCGACCGTGGCCGCGGCATAGCCCTCGGGCGACGGATAGGCATAGGCGTAGAACGCCGCGTGCGGGTAAGCGTCGCTCCCCGCCCAGAAGCCGACGCTGGCTTCCTCGTGGCTGTACGCCTCGCACGTCACCGCATCGGGCAGCCCGGGCATGCCGCCCGGATGCTTCGGCGCGACCCGCCCCGAAAAGCGCGTCGCGGCCAGGTCCATGCTGCCCCAGAAGAAATGCACCGGGCTCGCCTTGCCCAGGAAGCCGGTGCGGAATTGCTTGAACACGCCGTCGACCGTGACCAGCGCGCGGTGGAAGCGGCGCACCGCCTCGGCATCCCACGGGCGCTTCGCCTTGTCCTGGGCGAAGGGGATCGCGTCGGGAATCTCGCTCGGCGTGTCGCTAACCGTGGCTGCGATCCCGAGGTCGGCCAGCGTCGCGATCACCGCCGCATACAGATCGGCGATGCTCCGCGCGCCGACCGGGATCATGCGATGCTCGCCGTCGCTGGTCGCGACGATCAGCCGCGAGGTCGACAGGTTGAGATCGATCTGCAGCGTCCGCCCCGGTCCCGCGGGCATCGGCGACGTGGTGAGACCATTGGGCGTGACGTAGAGCGCGACATGCCAGCTGTGGTTGAGCCACGGCGTCAGCGCGAGCCGCACCTTGCCGACGATCTGAGTGATCAGATGGAGATGGTTCGCCGTCTCGCGCCATTTTGGCCAGTCGAGCGCGGGCCAGATATCGGGCGCGGCCATCAGTGCGTCTCCTCGATCTTCCGGCGCATCCGATATTCGCTCTGGACGAGACCGCTCCGATAGGACCGGGTCGCGACATGCTCCAGCGCCACGTCGTGCGGCAAATCGCCGAACAAGGGAATTCCTTTTCCGATCAGCACCGGAACGCGCGTGATGATGAGCCGGTCGATCAGCCCGGCGCTCAGGAAGCGCTGCACCGTGATCCCGCCATCGACATAAAGATGCGCGGCGCCGTCGGCCGTAAGACGCGCAATGATATCGGCGGGCGCTCCGGCCATCTGTTCGACTGACCCGTTTCCGATGCCGCTCAGGTCGAGCGCGCGGCTGCCGAGCACCACGACCCGCTTGCCGCCGTAGGGCCAGACGTCGAACCTGGACACGATCTCGAACGTGTTGCGTCCGATCACCAGCGCGTCGACGCTTGCCATGAACTCGTCATAGCCGTGCGGTTCGCCGCCGCCGGCCGGCAGCCAGTCGAGACCGCCGTCGCGCCGCGCGATGAAACCGTCGACGCTGGTGCCGACGAAGACCGATGCCGTCATGCCGGGTCCTTCCCTGTGCACCGACAAGGGTCGATGCGGTGACGCCCTACAGACGCAACCTTCTAGACCGCGGTGCCCCCGACCGTGAGTCCTTCGAGCAGCAACGTCGGCTGGCCGACGCCGGCGGGCACGCTTTGCCCACCCTTGCCGCACATGCCGATGCCTTCGTCTAATGCGAAGTCGTTGCCGATGCCGCGCACCTTGGTCAGGCTCGTCGGGCCGTCGCCGATCAGGGTCGCGCCCTTGATCGGCGCGGCGAGCTTGCCGTCCTCGATCAGATACGCCTCGGTGCAGCTGAACACGAACTTGCCGCTGACGATGTCGACCTGGCCGCCGCCGAACGCCTTGGCGAAGATGCCGCGCTTGACGCGAGACATCAGCTCGGCCGGATCGTCTTTTCCGCCCTTCATGAAGGTGTTGGTCATGCGCGGCATCGGCGCATGCGCGAAGCTTTCGCGGCGGCCGTTGCCGGTCGGCGCGACGCCCATCAGCCGGGCGTTGAGCCGGTCCTGCATATAGCCCTTGAGGATGCCGTCCTCAATCAGCACGGTCTCGGCGGTCGGCGTGCCCTCGTCGTCGATCGACAGCGACCCGCGGCGGTCGGCGATCGCGCCGTCGTCGACCACGGTGACGCCGGGCGCCGCGACGCGCTCACCGATCTTGCCCGAAAACGCGCTGGTGCCCTTGCGGTTGAAATCGCCTTCCAGCCCATGCCCGATCGCTTCGTGCAGCAGGATGCCGGGCCAGCCCGGCCCGAGCAGCACGGTCATCTCGCCGGCGGGGGCGGCGACCGAGTCAAGGTTGACCAGCGCCTGCGCCAGCGCTTCGTCGATCGCGCGTTGCCACGTCGCCTCCTCGAACAGCGATCCATAGAGACAACGCCCGCCGATCCCGAACGTGCCGGTCTCGCGGCGGCCGTTGACCTCCGCGACGATCGAGACGTTGAGGCGGACCAGCGGCCGCACGTCGGTCGCGACGAAGCCGTCGGCGCGGACGATCTCGACCACGTTCCAGCTGCCCGACAGGCTGACCGAGACTTGCGCGACGCGCGGGTCGCGCGCGCGCGCGGCGGCGTCGATCGTCTGGCACAAATTCACCTTGTCGGCGAACGGCACCAGGTCGAGCGGGTCGGTGTCGGTGTAAAGGTGGCGGTTCGTCCCCTGCGGCGGCGCGGCCCTGGGGCCGGTCGCTGGGTCGATCAGCGCCATCGTCTCGGCGGCGCGGCGGATCGCAGGCGCGCTGATCTCGTTGGCGTGGGCGAAGGCGGTGGTCTCGCCCGACACGGCGCGGAGGCCAAAGCCCGAATGCGTGTCGTAGCTCGCGGTCTTGAGCCGCCCGTCGTCGAACCCGAACGCCTCCGACCGCGCATATTGCAGGTAGAGCTCGCCGTCGTCGGCCTTGCCGAGTGCTTCCGCCGTCAGCGCTTGCGCTTCGTCGGGCGACAATTGGTCGCGATAGAGGAACTGGCGGGGGTCGGTCGGACTGGTCATGCCCGCCGATATAATCGGTTTATACCGAGGCGCCAGCCGGATGGTCGGGCAATGCGCTCTGGTCGGCGCCGTCGGCGGGTCCGCCGATCAGCACGAAGCGGCGGTCGCAATAGCCGCAATCGACATAGCCGTGCTCGTCGATCTGCAGGAACACGCGCGGATGCCCGAGCGCCGCGCCGCCGGGAATGTCGGTCGCCCCGTCGCAAGCGACACGGGGCTGGGAAACGCGGACGAGTTCGGGTGGCGGCAGCATGGAGGAGGCGATAGCAAGCGCGGGCGAGCGCATCAATCTCCCGTCGCCGGCTTGCCAAGCGCGGCGCGTCGCCGCACCATATGGGCCATGACCCCCTTGTATCGCTTTGCCCTCGCCGCGCTCGTCGCGGCCAGCCCCGCCTTCGCCCAGACCGCGACCAAATCCAAACCCGCAGCAAAGGCCGCTCCCGCTAAACCCAAGTCGTCCGCGGCCAAGCCGAAGCCCAAGACGCCACTCATCGCGATCTCGCCGCTCAGCCACGACGAGAAGAACGGCTTCAGCGTGCTCCAGGTCGCCGTCCCCGATTCGGCCAAGTTCATCGCCGGGTGGAAGCTCGGTGCCGGCGGCGGCAGCGCGACGACCAGGACCGTCGCCAACCAGCCGCTCTTCACCTTCCTGATCTTCAAGGGGTGCAAAGCCGACGCCAAGGGCAATTGCGACGTCGTAGCGGACTATGTCATCCATCGCCCCGACGGCACGACCAACGAAGAGAACAAGAACTTCGTGGTGTGGAACAAGGCCGCACCCATCGACCCGAAGAAGCCCTACCTCAGCGACGGCGCGCTCGGCTACGGCGTCGACGACGAGGGGCCGTTCGGCGATTATCGCGTCATCGCGACGGTCACCGACCGCGTTGCCGGGATCACGCTCACCACCGAACAGACGCTGACGATCGCGCCGGGCAAGGCAGCCGTCCCCGCCAAACCGTCCGACGCAAAGCGGGCGGACCCGGCGCCTGCCAAGCCGATGGGACCGGACCTGCCGGCCGAACCGCCCGCGAAGTGACTTGCGCTGGGCGTCGGCAAGCCTAAGTCGCAGGGCATGACCGATGCCGCGATCGTGATCGACCAGCTCTGCAAGACCTATCAGGGCGGCAAGGTCGCGCTCGACAATGTCAGTTTCGACGTGCCGCGCGGAAGCATCTTCGGCCTGCTCGGCCCCAACGGCGCGGGCAAATCGACGCTGATCAATATCCTCGCGGGTCTGGTCAACAAGACCAGCGGGCGCGCGTCGATCTGGGGCTTCGACATCGAAGAGCATCCACGCAATGCCAAGGCGTCGATCGGCATCGTCAACCAGGAGATTTTGTTCGATCCGTTCTTCACGCCCGTAGAGACGCTCGAGATTCAGGCCGGGCTCTACGGCGTCCCCAGGGCGAAGCGGCGCTCGATGGAATTGCTCCGCGCGGTGCATCTCGAGGACAAGGCGACGGCCTATGCGCGCACTTTGTCGGGCGGCATGAAGCGGCGGCTGATGGTGGCGAAGGCGATGGTCCATTCGCCGCCGGTGCTGGTGCTCGACGAACCGACCGCGGGGGTCGATATCGAGCTTCGCCAGCAGCTATGGGCCTATGTGCGGCAGCTGAATGATCAGGGTGTGACGGTGGTGCTGACCACGCACTATCTGGAGGAAGCCGAGCAACTCTGCGACCGCATCGCCATCATCAACCATGGCCGCGTGATCGCCAACGAGCCGACCCGCGATCTCGTCGGGATGGCGCAGGAAAAGGTCGTCGCGCTGACGGTGGATCGGGATGTGACGATCCCACCGTCGGCGAGCTGCTTCCAGAAGGTCGAGCTCAAGGGCGAGCGCGTGCTCGAAATCACCTATCGCAAGGACCAGGCGAACGCCGGGCAGGTCCTCGCGGCGGTGCAAGGCGACGGCTACGGCATCGTGGATGTCTCGACCAAGGAACCAGATCTCGAGGACGTCTTCCTCAACCTGACGCGTGCGACCAACGCGGGCTGACGCCTACCGCCGCCGATGCGCGGCGAAGAACGCCCAGAGCGCGTCGTTGTCGACCACCCAATCGTGCTTGCCGCCGATCGTCACGCGGGCGCGGACGTCGGCGCCCTTGCGGCACGCGGCATAGCCTTCTTCATAAACCTGCGCGTCGATCTCGCGTCGGGGGAGCGGTGTGCGGCAGCCGTTGAGTTCTGCCCAACGTGCCTCCGCCGCGGCCATCGGATATTGCCAATATGGCGAACCACCGCCGGCGATCGGGTTGGTCGTGTCGGCATCGCCGGCGAAGGCGAGGACGGGCATCGGTCGGCTGGGGCGGCACGTCGCGGGATCGGGGCGGGTCTTGTCTGCGGCCAGCGGGTTGCCGGCGCGCAAGCCCACCACCGGCGCGATCGCGGCGAAGCGGTCGGCGGCGACGCAGCCCAGCCACGAACTCATCCGCCCGCCGCCCGAAATCCCGGTCGCATAGACGCGGGTGCGGTCGGCGCAGCGTTGCGCGGTTAGCCAGTCGATGGTCGCCAACACGAACGCGACATCGTCGGCATCGGTCGCGCTCGGCATCCGTCCGCTCACCGACGGCACGCCCGGGATGTTCCACACGAAGCTGCCGCCGCCCATCGGAATGCCGCCGTCGGGCGCGGCGACGATGAAGCCGTACTGGTCGGCGGCTGCCGCCAGCTTCGACCGGTCGAGGATGCCCTGGCCGTTGCCGCCGCTGCCGTGGAACAGGACGACGAGCGGGGCGGGGCGATCCGCGCGCCCCAACGGCATATGGATCAGCAACGATCGGCTGGTGCCGGCAACGGCAACCCGCATCGTCTCTCCAGGTGCGACGATACCGCATCCGGCGGCGTAGGCGGCGGGTGTCCAACCGGCGCCAACGAGCAACATGATGGCGGCGATCAGGCGGTATAATATCGGCATCCCGCGAGCCTAACTGCCGTCGCGACCCAGGTCCACTTAAGGCTGTTCCATCCACCCCTGAATGTGCCACGGTAACCGTATGAGCGATCAGCACCACTCCGATGTCCTGATCATCGGCTCGGGCGCCGCGGGCTTGACCGCCGCGCTCAATCTCGCCGAGCGATTCAAGGTGACGGTGCTCGCCAAGGGCGGCCTCGCCGAGGGATCGACCGCCTGGGCGCAGGGCGGGATCGCGGCGGTGCTCGAACCCGGCGACACGTTCGAAAGCCATATCGAGGACACGATGATCGCCGGGGCGGGGCTCAACGACCGCCGCACGGTCGAGTTCGTCGTCGAGGGCGCGCCGCGCGCGATCGAGCGGCTGATCGAACTCGGCGTGCCGTTCAACAAGGAAGAAGGTGAGGACGACCTCCATTTGACGCGCGAGGGTGGGCACAGCCATCGTCGCATCGTCCATGTCAACGACGCGACCGGATGGGCTGTGCAGGAGGCTTTGCTTCAGGCCGCGGCCAAGCACGACAACATCACTTTGGTCCCCGATATGGTGGTGGTCGACCTCGCCACGTCGAAGCACGAGGCGCGCTATTCGGGCGCGGGCCATGTGTGGGGCGTCTATGCGGTCAACCGCGCGACCGGGCGGGTCGAACTGTTCACCGCCAACGCCACGATCCTGGCAACGGGCGGGGCAGGGCGCACCTACCTGTTCTCCACGGCGCCGCGCGGCGCGACTGGCGACGGTATCGCGATGGCGTGGCGCGCGGGGTGCCGCATCTCGAACATGGAGATGATGCAGTTCCACCCGACGTGCCTCTACAATCTCGAGGTCAAGAACTTCCTGATCACCGAGGCGGTGCGCGGCGAGGGCGGACAGCTCAAGAACCCCAAGACCGGGCACCGTTTCATGCCCGACGTCGATCCCCGCGCCGAACTCGCCCCGCGCGATATCGTCGCCCGCGCGATCGACGCGGAGATCAAGCGCGATGGGCTCGATTATGTCCACCTCGACATCAGCCACATGGGCGCCGAGTTCGTCACGCATCACTTCCCGACGATCTTCGAGAAGTTGCTCGCACTCGGCATCGACATGACGAAGGGGCCGATCCCGGTGGTGCCGGCGCAGCATTATACCTGCGGCGGGATCATGGTCGATCTCGACGGGCGGACCGACTTGCCGGGGCTTTATGCGGCGGGCGAGTGCACGCAATCGGGGCTGCATGGCGCGAACCGGCTTGCCAGCAACTCATTGCTCGAATGCTTCGTGTTCGGCGAGGCCGCAGCGAAGCACATCAACGCCAATTGGGACACGCTGCCCGCGCCGCCGCCAATCCGCGCCTGGGACGAAAGCCGTGTCACCGATTCGGACGAGGAAGTGGTGATCCAGCAGAACTGGACCGAGATCCGCCGCTTCATGTGGAATTATGTCGGTATCGTGCGCACCACCAAACGGCTCGAACGCGCCGCGCATCGCATCAAGATGCTGACCGAGGAAGTCGGCGATTATTACGGCCATTTCCGCGTGACGCCCGACCTTATCGAGCTCCGCAATTTGCTCCAGACCGCCGATTTGATCGTGCGCTCGGCGCTGCATCGCCACGAATCGCGCGGGCTTCACTACACGCTCGATTATCCCGAAACGCTGCCGGTCGCGGTCGATACCGTCCTTGTTCCTTGATTCGTTAACCTTTCCAGCCGGTTGGGTTGCTCGCTCCGCCGCTTTTCAGGTGCGGTTCATCGCGCGGCGTGCATATTGGGGATTCCTCAACCATGTCGGGCGATACAGTGTCTTCCGGTAATGTAGCGGGCGGGGGCTTATGGCGTATCCAGTGCAGCGTGTCGGCAAGATCGTAATGGGCGTTTTCGCGGGTCTCGCGATCGCCGGGTGTGTTTCGGACAGCCGACCGCTCCGGGTCGCTCGAGCCGCGCCGCCGCCGGTCGCATTCGCCCCGGCCCGTGCGGTCGTTCAGCCGCTGCCGCCCAAGCCGAGGCCACCCGAAGCCCTGGTTTCGCTGGTCCAGATGCTGACACGCGATTTCGGCGGCAAGGTCGGGATCGCGGTCAAGAGCCTCGACGACGACTGGACGGTCGAATCGAACGGCGACGTCAAAATGCCGCAACAAAGCGTGTCGAAACTGTGGGTGGCGATGACCGTGCTCGACGCCCGAGACTCGGGTAAGCTCAGCCTCGACGACCCGATCACGGTCAAGAAGGAAGACCTGACGCTGTTCAACCAGCCGATCGCGGCGCTGGTCAAGGATGCGGGCTACACCACGACGGTTGGCGAATTGCTCCAGCGCGCGATGACGCAAAGCGACAACACTGCCAACGACCGCTTGCTGCAATATGTCGGTGGGCCGAGCGTGGTACGCGCGTTCCTGGCGAAGAAGGCGATCGCCGACATCCGCTTCGGCCCCGGCGAGCGTGCGCTCCAGAGCCTGACTGCCGGGCTCGACTGGAAGCCCGAATATTCGCGCGGCAATGCGTTCGAACAGGCGCGCTCGCGCATCCCGGCGTCGACCCGGATGGACGCGTTCGAACGCTACATCGCCGATCCGCCCGACGGCGCCGCGCCGCGCGCGATCGCAACCGCGCTCGCCCGGCTCAAGCGTGGCGAATTGCTGTCACCGACTTCGACGCAATATCTGATCGGCACGATGGAATCGTCGCGCACCGGCAAACAACGCATGCGCGGTGCTGTGCCCGAAGGCTGGACGTTCGGGCACAAGACCGGGACCGGCCAGAATTTCAGCGGGCGCACCGCGGGCTATAACGATGTCGGCTTCCTCATTTCGCCCACCGGCCGCGCCTATACGATCGCGGTGATGATCGGCGACACCGCCAAGACGATCCCCGAACGCCAGGCGCTGATGCAGGCGGTCGTGATGGGTGTTGTGACCAACTATCGCTGGTAGGGTTACGCGCCTTGACAATGCGGGGGGCGGCGGACATAGGCGCGCCTCCGTTGCGGGCCTCAGCGCCCAGACGCGAGTGCTGCCGTAGCTCAGTGGTAGAGCGCATCCTTGGTAAGGCTGAGGTCGTGAGTTCAATCCTCACCGGCAGCACCATTTTTCAATGACTTAGGCGTTGACACCGCATGGTCATGAGGCCTGCACCAATCACCGCCCAAGCATTCCGGTATCGATGGGTTGCGACTAACTG
>JBDSWC010000103.1:0-5084 GCA_039926845.1 Sphingomonas sp.
TGTCCACCTCGATTTGGGTATTAAGGCCGGAAAAAGCCGACCAAATCCTTTATCTAGGGAGCTTCCAAATGCGTTCTTTCATCATCAAGGGCAGCATGATCGCCGCCGCCGCTCTGGCGGTTTCGGCTTGTGCCAAGACCGAGACGACCAACACCGTCACGGAAATGAACACCACGACCGAGACCATGAACGACACGATGACCGCGCCTGACGCCGGCACCATGAACGGTGGCGACATGATGGCGAACGACACGATGTCGACGACCACCAACGCCACGACGACCACCACCAACGCGATGTAATTCGCGCGTGGTCCGTCCCCGCGAGGGGATGGATGGCCAAATCGAGGGGCCGTCCGCTTGCGGGCGGCCCTTTTGATTCACGGCGGGCGCGGTACGATGAAAGCGCTTGGGCACGCGGGCAAATCACCGTAGGTTGCTGACCGACGGGGGATTTTAGGTTCGAAAAGGGACGAGGATGAAAACGCGTATCTTGGCGAGCGCGCTGCTCGCCGCCGGCTTGTTCGCCGGATCTCCGGCGTCGGCGCAATTTTTCCTGAAATCGTTCGACTTCCGCGGCGGCCCCGTCACCGGACTGGAGCCCGAACTCGGCATGCCGCTGCCCGGCGCGACGCCGGCCGAAGTCCGCGCCGGCCTGACCTGGAACCTGCGCGCCGCGCTCAACGTCGCCGCACTTCAATGCGATTTCGCGCCGACCCTGCTGACGGTCGATCAGTATAATGCGATGATCAAGGACCATAGCGCCGAGCTGAAGAACGCGTTCGACACGCTCAATGCCTATTTCGTTCGCACCAACAAATCCAAGGCCGCCGGCCAGTCGGCGTTCGACCGGTTCGGCACGCGCACCTATTCGGCCTTCGCCACTGTGCAGGCGCAATTCGGGTTCTGCCAGACCGCCGGCAGGATCGGCACCGCGGCGATCTTCGCGCCGCGCGGGAAGCTGGGCGATGTCGCGGTCAATTATATGCGCGAGATGCGCAACAGCCTGATCCCCTATGGCGAACAGCAATTCCCGCGCGCTTTCTCGTCGCGAACCTATTTTTTCATGCCCGATTTCCAGCCCGATTGCTGGAAGAAGAACCGTTACGACATCAGCTATTGCGGCAGGACCAAGAAGAAGAAGAAGCGCTAGCGCAGCCCCAGTTGCTTGTGCGCCTGCAGAGTCAGGCGCCAGCGCGGTCGGTTCATCACCACCGCGATCGCCGCTTCCTCGCTAACGGCGTTGCCCGCGGCATCGCCGGTGTCGAGCGGCTGAATCAACAAGTGCGGGAAGTCCCAGCCTTCGAGCGTGTCCAGATCGCTGCCCGGTTGCGGCCACACCAGTTTGAGCTCGTCGCCGCGGCGCTGGACGATTTCGCTCCCCGCCTTGGGGCTGATGCACACCCAGTCGATGCCGGGATGCGCAGGCAACGTGCCGTTGCTTTCCATCGCGATGACGAACCCCTCGGCATGGAGCGCATCGACCAGCGCATTGTCGATCTGGAGCATCGGCTCGCCGCCGGTCAGCACGCAGAACCGTTCAGCGCGATCCGCGCCCCAGAACTCGACCGCTGTTGCCGCCAGCGCCGCGGCATCGGCGAAGCGTCCACCGCCCGCGCCATCCGTACCGACGAAATCCGTGTCGCAGAACTGGCAGATCGCGGTGGCGCGGTCCTGCTCGCGCCCCGACCATAAATTGCACCCCGCAAACCGCACGAACACCGCGCGACGGCCGGCATTCACGCCCTCGCCTTGGAGCGTCAGGAACATTTCCTTGACGGCGTAGCTCATCAGGCGGCCGCGTAGTGCGTCGGGTCGGCGACCCCCGCTTCATCGAAGCCCTTGGCGCGCAGCCGGCAGCTGTCGCACAATCCGCAATGCAAGCCCCCGGGCGCGGGATCGTAGCACGACCAGCTCAACCCGAGGTCGAGCCCAAGCCGCGTGCCCTCGCGCACGATGTCGGCCTTGGTCATGTGCTGGAGCGGCGCGTGCACGCGAAACCGATCCCCCTCGACCCCGGCCTTGGTCGCCAGCGCCGCCATATCCTCGAACGCGGTCACGAACTCGGGCCGGCAATCGGGATAGCCCGAATAATCGAGCGCATTGACCCCGATCACCAGGTCGCGCGCGCTCGCGGCTTCGGCCCAGCCCAGCGACAGGCTGAGGAAGATCGTGTTGCGCGCCGGGACATAGGTCACCGGGATGTCGTCGCCGACGCCTTCCTTCGGCACGTCGATATCGGCGGTCAGCGCCGACCCGCCGAACGCGCGAAGGTCGAGCGGCATCACGACGTGCCGTTCGGCGCCGAGCGTGCTGGCGATACGCCGCGCTGCCGCGAGTTCGATCTGGTGGCGCTGGTTATAGTCGATCGACAAGGCAAGCAGCCGATAGCCGTCCGCGCGCATCATCGCGGCGGCGACCATCGAGTCGAGGCCGCCCGAAATCAGGGCGACCGCCAGGGGCGATGTGGGTTGCATGATCGCGCCGGAGCTAAGCGCTTCACCCACGCGCCGCAACCCGCGCCAAAACAACGGGCCACCTTTTTGCAAAGGCGGCCCAGTTTGGACGCTTCCAGGCGTCAACTAGGGAGAAAAGCGTGCTCGAAAAGGCACGCTCTATTTATGCGCGCTCGACCCTAAACGCGGGCTTAACGGGGCGGCGGAGTGCAGGGTCCGGTATATTGCCCTTCGTAACCGCTATCGAACGGTCGGCCGTCGGGCGAAATACCTTGCGTATCGAGGCGGATCTGCCCGGGCTGCGTGAGTGTGACCGTGGTCTTGCCGTAGCCGCGCGGGCCGCAATTATACTGGATGGTGACGCGGTCGGCCGCGTCGACGATGGCAAAGCGGCTGCAGGCTGGACCAGGATGGTTGAACTGAATCAGCCGCATCGGATCGGGCGCGCACACCACGCGACCCATTGCCGAGCCGATTTCCTTGAACTGCCAGCTGCCACGCTGCAGCCCGGCAAGCGCGGCGAACGGTCCGCCGGCCATCGCCGCACCGCCCAATAGTCCTGCGGCGAGCGCCGCGGCCACGATTCGTTTTACCCCCATCACACCCCCATCTCATGATATTGTGGCAAGCCCGCGGCAGCGCTCAAGTGGCCGCCGTCGCGGGCACGGGAAACGAGCGCGCGCAAAACGCGCAACCCACCTGAATCATGCCGTCGGCGTCGGCCATCTCCGCCCGGTCCGCGTCGGTGAACTTGGCGAGGACGCTGGCGATATAGTCGGCGTCGCAACGGCACCCCTTGGCGAGGTGCGTTCGCGCGAGCACGCGGACCTCGTCCTCCTCGTTGAACAGCCGCCAGATCAGCGTCTCAAACGGCAAGTCGCGGTCGGCCAGCTCGTCCGCGCCCACCGTCCGCCCGAGGATCGCGACATGCTCCCATTCGGGGTGGTCGAGCCGCGTATGCAACCGCTCGCGCCCGTCTTCGCCCTCGGGCAGATGCTGGAGGAACAGCCCGCCGGCGACGTGCCGCCCCTCCGCGTCACGCCTCACGCCGAAATTGATCAAGGTCGGGATCTGCTCCGACTGGACGAAATAGCTTTCCGCCGCCTGCGCCAGTGTCTCGCCGTCGAGTGGGACGATGCCCTGATAGCGTTCCTTGGTGTTGGCGAGGTCGAAAGTGATCGCGAGATAGCCTTCACCGAATAGCGCGAACAGGCTCGGCTCGGCGGGCGCTTCGGCCAGCTTGTCGGCGTCGTACTGGACATAACCGCGCAGCTCGCCGCCACGGTAATCGCACACCAGCAACGTCACGACGCCCGCCTGGGTTTGCGCCTGAAGCGTCAATTGCCCCGACGGGTCCTTGAGCGTCGAGCCGATCAGCGCGGTCAGGGTGAGCGCCTCGGCAAGCAACGCCTCGATCGCCGGCGGATAGGCATGCACCTCGAGAATCTCGTCGAGCACCGGCCCCAGCCGCACCAACCGCCCGCGCGCGTGTCGTCCGGGCAAGGTGAAGCCCAGCGCTTCGTCGATGTCGGTGATGGCAGGGGGCGTCATGGCCGTTAGAGATAGTCGCTGACGGCCGCGAAACAACTCAGCCGATCTGCCCGAAACACCAGCGCAGGATCGCCTTTTGCGCATGCAGCCGGTTTTCCGCCTCGGGCCAGATGAGCGATTGCGGGCCGTCGATCACCTCCGCGGTCACTTCCTCGCCGCGATGCGCGGGGAGGCAGTGGAGGAATTTCGCGTCGGGCTTGGCGGCCGCCATCAACGCGGCATCGACCTGGAACGGCATCATCGCCGCCAGCTTGGTCTCGGCATGGTCCTGGCCCATCGAGATCCAGGTGTCGGTGACGACGATATCGGCGCCCTCGACCGCGTCCTTCGCTGTGCCGACGACGCGCGCCCGACCCTTGCCCAACGCGACGTCCTCGTCCGACGGCATGAAGCCTTGCGGGCACGCCGCGACGACGTCGAACTGCATCAGCCCGGCCGCCTCCATCATCGACGCCAACACGTTGTTGCCGTCGCCGAGCCACGCGACCTTGAGCCCCGGTAGCGAGCGCCCGCTCTCGATGATCGCCTGGAGGTCAGCGACGATCTGGCACGGGTGCGAGTAGTCGGTCAGGCCATTGATCACGGGCACCGTCGCATATTCCGCCATCTCGACGACCTTGGCATGGTCGTCGGTGCGGATCATGATCGCGTCAACGAACCCCGACAGCACGCGCGCGGTGTCGGCGACGCTCTCGCCGCGGCCGAGCTGCATTTGCCCCGCCTCCATCACGATCGATTGCCCGCCCAACTGGCGGATCGCCATGTCGAAGCTGACGCGCGTGCGAGTCGAGTTCTTTTCGAAGATCATCGCCAGCACGCGCCCCGCGAGCGGTGCGTCGGCATCGACTTTTCCCTTCGGCCAGCCGGCGCGCGCCGCTTTGCGGTCGATCGCGTCGGCGAGGATCGCGGCGATCCCGTCCGGCCCCGCGTCGGACAGGTTGAGGAAGTGGCGCATTATTCCCTCTCCCCTTGTGGGAGAGGGAGGGAGGCGCGGAGCGCCGGAAGGGTGAGGGGGAGTGAGAGTCGATTCCCCCTCACCCTTCCCACGCCTTCGGCGCGGGCCCCTTCCCTCTCCCAC
>JBDSWC010000104.1:0-9735 GCA_039926845.1 Sphingomonas sp.
CCACGCGATGAAGGTCCTCTTGAAAAGGTAATGTTGCCCCATACGAAAAGAGGGCAGCCCTGAGCCGCCCTCGGATGGGTTGGCGCGCGACTAGCAAAGGGGGGCGGGGGATGCAACCCGCTTGACCCCGCGCGGCGTGCGGTGTGATTGCATTTGCACGACAAGGGGATCTGCATGGACGTCGAACTCGCCCAGGAACGAATGCTGCTGCTCGCCGACCGCTTCAGCATGGACCACGCGGAGGGGCGCGCCTGGACCAAGCGGACCGACGCGTTCGGAACGATGGCGAAGATCGGCAGCTTCCTGTCGCGGCCTAAGGACGAGGATTTCGAGACGGTCTATCGCGAGCGGCGGCTGCAGCCGTTCTTCCACATCGCGTGCACCGCGACGATGACTTACGAGCGCGCCAAGGAGTATCGCGTGCCGGTCGATCCCAACGTCGTGCAGGTCGAGGCCGACGGTAAGACGCTGTCGGTCGACACCGGCGCGTTCACGATCAGCGGCACCGAGCGGTGCCACGACGAAATCCATCGCGCCGCTTATTATGACGGCATCAGCGGACAGGCTGATCCGGGTGCCGCGCTGTACCTCGGGCACAGTTCGACGCTGATCGATGCCGATATCCTGGCCAGAGCCGGGGCTGACGGGGCCGTGGTCGTCCCGCCCCAGGCCAAGGTGTCGATGCTGGTCCGCGACGTGCTGGCCAACTCGATCGAGCGGATCGTCGCCGACCGCGTGCTTGAGGAGAAGCTATCGATCCATCACATCGATCTCTATTATCGCCCGGTCTACGCTTTCCGCTATTGCTGGCAGGGCAAGGAAGCGGTCGTCGAATTCGATGGGGTGACCGGCGAAACGCGGGTCGGCGGCAATACCTTCGAGCAGTTCCTAGGGCGCAAAATCGACGCCGAATTCCTGATCAACGCGGGCGTCGAAGCGGCGGGCATCCTGATCCCCGGCGCGCGGCTGGCTGAAATCGTCATCTCGAAAAGCATCAAGGCGGCGAAAGAGAAGACGTAATGGACCGCCAGCCGCACCTCATCGGCGAGTTGATCGCGCTATGCCCGGCCACGCCCGAGGATTTCGACGCTTTGTTCGCCGTGGCAAGTGATCCGCTGATCTGGGAAGTTCACCCCGCGCACGACCGCTGGCAGGAGCCAGTGTTCCGGCGGTTCTTCGACGACGGGCTGGCGTCGGGCGGGATGCTGGTGGCGACCGATCGCGCGACGGGTCGAGTGATCGGCAGCTCGCGCTACGATTTCAGTCGGGCCGAGCCGGGCGAGGTCGAGATCGGCTGGACCTTCCTCGCGCGATCACACTGGGGCGGGCATTATAATGCCGAGATGAAGGCGCTGATGCTCGCCCACGCGTTTCGGTCGGTCGAGCGCGTCATCTTCCTGGTCGGCGGCACCAACATCCGCTCGCGCAAGGCGGTCGAGAAGATCGGCGGCTATCTCACCCAGCGCGAGCATCGCGCGGAGATGGCGGGTAAGCCGGCGGTGCACGTCGTCTACGCGATCGACCGGCCGCTTTGACCGCAACCGCCGGGAAGCGGATCGCGGCGCGCGTTCCTAAATAGAGCCCATGACCCACGAGCATATCGACCCGAACACCGCCTGGGCCGCCTTTTGCGCCCGCGACCGCAATTGCGACGGGCGCTTCGTCGGTGCCGTCAAGACGACAGGCATCTATTGCAAGCCAAGCTGCCCGGCGCGGCATCCCAAGCGCGAGCATGTCGAATTCTTCCGCGACGGCGCCGAAGCGCGCGCCGCCGGGTATCGTGCGTGCCTGCGCTGTAAACCTGACGAGGTCGGCCGCGATCGCATCGCGGTGGCGAAGGCCGTCGCGCTGATCGAGGCTGCAGACGGCGCGATCTCGCTCGAACAACTGGCGGCGCAAGTCGATTACGCCCAGCACCATTTCCACCGTTTGTTCAAGCGCGCCACCGGGGTGACCCCGGCGGCGTATGCGCGCGGGTTGCGCGCGACGCGCGTGGCGGAAGCGCTGCGGAGTGAGGCCAGCGTGACCGGCGCGATCTACGAGGCGGGTTATTCTGCGCCGAGCCGGTTCTACGAGGGCGGCGCTCGACGTCTCGGCATGACGCCGAGCGCGTGGCGCAAGGGTGGTGCCGGGGTGACGGTGCGCTGGACGATCGCCGACACCAGCCTGGGCAAATTGTTGATTGCCGCGACCGACAAGGGATTGTGCCGCGTGGCGTTCGACGAGGACGCGCTGAGCCTCGCGCAGCATTTCCCCAAGGCCGAGATCGTCCAGGGAGGCGCTGCCCTGGCAAGCCTCGCCGCGCGCGTGGTCGAAAACGTCGAATCGCCCGACCGCGACCAGGATCTGCCGCTCGACGTCCAGGGCACCGCGTTCCAGGAAGCGGTGTGGCAAGCACTGCGCGAGACGCCCGCGGGCGAGACGCGCACCTATGCCGAGCTTGCCGCCGCGGCGGGCAACCCCAAGGCGGTGCGCGCGGCGGGCACCGCGTGCGGCAAGAACCATGTCGCGGTGGTCGTCCCGTGCCACCGCGCGCAACGCAGCGACGGGTCGATCGGCGGCTATGCCTATGGCGTCGACCGCAAGGTCGCGCTGCGCACCCGCGAAGGGGTGAAGTGATGTCTTACGTGATCCGCGGGCTGGACCCGGCGCCGTTCGCCCATTTGTTCGGCTTGAGCGATGGCGCGCTCGCGGACCATCGCGCCGTGCGCCGCCGCGCGGATGCCAAGCCGGGCTTTCCCTGCCGTGTGACGCTGGAGGATGCCGAGCAGGGTGAGGACCTGATCCTGCTCGACCACGAGCATCTGCCGGTCGATAGCCCGTATCGCGGGTCGTACGCGATCTACGTCCGGGAGGGCGCGCGCGAGGCGGCCGAATATCGCGACGCCGTGCCGCTCCAGCTGTCGCGCCGCTTGCTGGCGGTGCGGGCGTTCGATGACGACGGCATGCTGTTCAAGGCCGACGTGATCGACGGGAGTGAGCTCGACGCGTTGATCGACCCGTGGCTGGCCGACCCGGCGGTCGCCTATCTCCACGCCTATAATGCCAAGCCCGGCTGCTTCGCCGCGCGGATCGACAGGGGCTAACAGGGTGGACTAGGTTCCTCCCGAGGAGGGCCGTCATGCAGCCAAGCGAGCCGAACACACCACCCGGCAGTCCGGTGTGGCGCTTCATCCATCATCCGATGGCATTGTTAGCCTTGTCGGTCCCGATGGTGATCGCCTGCGTCGTCATCTACGGCGCGATCAACCATGCGATGGGCGCGAAGACGAACGACGCGGCGGGGTTGCTGAGCGCGTTCGTCGGCTCCGCGATCTTCGTCGCGGGCTACTGCCTGTTCGTTCGCTATATCGAGCGCCGGCCGGTGGGCGAATTCGCGCCAGCGCCCGCAGCGAAGGAATTGGCGATCGGGATCGCGATTGGTTTGGTCTTATTCAGCGCCGTAATCGGCGTCATGGCGGCGTTGGGTAGCTATCGCGTCGTCGGCACGCGCGGCGCTGAAGTCCTGCCGCTCGCCCTGTCGATGGGCATCTTTCCCGGGTTCAGCGAGGAAATCGTGCTCCGCGGACTGTTCTTTCGATTGTTCGAGCGGTGGTTGGGCAGTTGGGCGGCGCTCGCGCTGTCAGCGGCATTTTTCGGCGCAGGTCATTTGTTCAACCCAGGCGCGACGTGGATTGCTGCGGTCGGCATCGCGTTCGAAGCCGGGATCATGCTGGCGGCAGTCTATATGATCACACGGCGGCTATGGGTCGCGATCGGTTTGCACGCCGCGTGGAACTTTGCCGAAGGCGGAATCTACGGCACGCCGGTGTCGGGCCTGTCGATCAACGGATTGTTCCGTCCGTGGATCGGCGGATCGGACTTGGTAACCGGCGGCCCGTTCGGACCCGAAGCGTCGTTACCCGCGATGGCGGTCGCGACGGCGTTCGGCGCCGCGCTCCTGGTGGTAGCATATGGGCGCGGCGATTTTATTGCGCCGTCCTGGGTCCGTCGCCGTCAGTTGGCCGGCGTGCAGGCGTAGACAAGCTTCTCGCTATAGCTCGTCGGCAAGGCGGCGCGGATCGATTGCTGCTGCGTGCCCATTTGCGCGCGCGCCTGCGCGTCGGCGGAACACTGTTTGAGCGGGATCTGCGAGCGGATCTTGCGTGCCGCGTCCATCTGGTTGGCGCTCAGGAAATAACGGTAGTTGATATAGGTCCGCGTGGCCGGATCGAACTCGAGCACCGACACGGTCTGCTCGTCGCCGGGCACCAGCACGCGCGACCATTTGTCGTTGTCGTCGGCATATTGCGTGCGCTCGTTCATGCAGCCGTCCTGGCCCCAGTCGAGGTTGACGTCGCCCGCGCTGGACACCGTGACGCGGCTGCGTTCGGGGACGAACTTGCAAGACATCTTGCCGAGCGGGCGCGGCACGGTGGTTGTGCCCGACGTCGCCGTCGGCACGTCATACCCGCCCTTGGCCGGCAACGGCTTGTCGCCAGGGCGCAGCACGAACAGGATGATCGCGGCGAGCATCAGCACACCGCCGCCGGATGCCGCCCAGATTGCCTCGCGCTGTTTGCCGCGCTGATACAGCAAGCCGCCGCCGCCCACCGCCAACGCGCCGAGCACGAGCATAAGCGCGGCGATTGCGATGATGTTCTCGGTACTGCGCTGTGCGTCGATCCGTGCCTGTTCGGCGGCTTGCTCGCGGGCGAGTTGCACCTTCGCGGCGGCGTCGCGGCGAGTCGAATCGGCGGCTTCGGCGGCGGCGCGGTCGGCAGCCTGGTCGGCGCTCAGCCGCGCTTCCAGGCTCATGCAGGGATTGGTCACCGCGGCGAAAGGCTGCTTCGCTTGATTGAGAAACGCGCCAAGCTCGGCCTCGCTGATCGCGAAAGCGAAGTTCGCGTCGCCTTCCTGCCCCTTGGTGATCGCGGAATTGACCCCGAGAATGCGTCCGCAGCGGTCGAGTACCGGCCCCCCCGAATTGCCGCGCGAGATGCTGGCGGTGTGGAGCAACACATTGACGCCGTTGACCGTCCGCGCCGCCGACAGCGATCCTTCCGACCGGACCGGCGCCAGCGGCTTGATGTAATCGGCCGCCGACTGTGCGCTGGCGATATCGACATTGCCCGGATAGCCGAGCGAGACCAGCCCAACACTATCATCGAGCGGCCCGGCATAGAGCGTCGCCGGCGGAATCTTTGCCCCGACGATTTCGATCAGCGCGAGGTCGCGCTTGCTGTCGATTGCGATGACGCGGCCTTGATACGACTTGCTGCCTTCAGACGGCACCACGCCGATCACGACATTGTCGGGATATTGCTGCGCCAGTTCGACGACGTGCGCGTTGGTGACGATCCGGTTCGGCCCCACCGCAAAGCCCGATCCGTGGCCGAACCCGACCACTTCCTGATCGACGATCGCGATGGTGACGACGCGGACCACACTGCGCGACGTCGCGGCGATGTCGTCGGCGGCGAGGCGCGTGGCCGGCAGGGTTCCGCCGAACGCCAACAGCATCAACATCAGCCATCGCCGCGCGGTCATCATGTGTCGCGCCATGGCAGATTCGGCAAGGCAATTACAGGCCTTAGTGAACCTTAGCCCTGCTTGGTGTTTTCAGGATTGGCGGCAGCCTTCAAGACCGCGATTGCCTTGTCGGTATCGCCGCCGTCGATCGCCTGGAGGGCAGCCAACGCCACTTGCGACATGCCGCCCTGATGCGCGCCATAGGCGATCGGCAACAACGCCGCGCGTGCCTCCGCATTGTTTTTGCGGGTCAGATAGATCCCCGCCGCGGTCATCCGCAGGTCTGAAGAAAACGGGGCGCCCCGATAGGCGCTGAGCAGGCCGTCCTCGGCATTGGACGTCGGCGCGATACCGGCGTCCGCGAAGCTGTAATAGAACAGCATCAGCGGTTCGGGATTGTCCGGGTCGATCTTGTTGGCGGCGATGAACCAGCGCCGCGCGGCGCGCCAGTGCGCCGCGTCTTTGTCGCCCGCCACGCGCAGGATCTGCGTTTCCGCCATCCCGCGATAGACCAACGCGTGGATCGACTTGGCATCCGCGGCGATCGCTCGGTCCGCGGCTTCACGCGCCGCTTGGAAGTTGCCAGCGTCGAATTCGGCCTCGGCCAATTCGTTCTGAGCGCCGGGGTCGGTGTGAAAGGGCGCGGCCAGCTTTCGCGCCAAGGCCACCACGTCTTTCGCCGAGGTGCTGTCGACGCCGCGTGTCGAGCGCAACCGCGCCGGCATGACTGCCGCTTCGCCAGCGGTAAGCGGCGTGATCGCGATTGCCCCAATCGTCAGTTTATCCGCCGCGATCCGCGCCACTGTGATCTTGGGTCGGCCGACATAGCTCGTCATGTCGCGATCAAGTTTCTTGAGATCGCCGAACACTGCGGCGGCCTCGTCGGCGCTCTTCCCCGCATTGACCGCGGCGATATATTTGCTGAGTTGCGCGCGGCGGCCGGGGTCGAACATCAAATAGTGCGTAAGCAGCCAACCACGTGAATAAAGCGCGTCGGTTTGATCGTCGCTGAGCTTGCCGGGATCGAGCTGAACCAGCCGCGATGCGGGCAAGAGCGTAGAATCGCCCATCGACCAGACACGATAGCCGGGGGCCTGGCCCAGCAATACGTCGCCATCCTTTTCGAAAATCGCCGTTGCGTGAAATTCGGCATAGCCCTCCACCAACCAGGGCGGGAACACCGCGTTGGGCCAGTTGAGAAACATGAAATGGTGCGTGTATTCATGGAGCAGGATCGCCTGCGCGCTGAGATCGTAGGGTGAACCATCGGGCGCGTCGCGCGGCACGAACGCGACCGGGCCACCCGGACGCGGCGAATACCAGCCCGCCACACCCGACATGCCCTTACCGGCCAGCCGTTTGATTTGCGACAGATCGGCGACCATGTAGACGCGCACGCGCTGGGCGTCGGCCAGCGGCAAATCATCGATGCCGCGCATGATCCTCAGCGCTTTGTCGAACTTCTCCAGCCGTTCGGTGAAGGCCCGGATCCGCTCGGGCTTGTCGTCGGCATAGACGATGAAGTGCGTCGAGCTCGCCTGCTGCCAGGCGGCGTGCGCGGGCCCCGGGCACGCGAATGCCAGCAGCGAAGCCGCCAGCAACAACTTGCGAATCATGTAACCCCCGAAAATCAGCCCCTTTTACCGCAATCTATCGTCGAATTCAGACAAAGCTATAAGGATCGATATCGACAATCACGCGCACTTTGCTCGGCCAATCGAGCCCGCCGAGCCAGTCGCGGATGACGTCCTGAACGTCGAGTGCGCGGCGGGCGTGGACGAGCAGGCGGTAGCGATGGCGGCCGCGCAGCATCGCGAGTGGGGCGGGGGCGGGGCCGTAGACGTGCATGCCGTCGAGCCGCGGCGCGGTGCGGCCGACGAGCTGTGCTATTTCGTGGGCGGCTGATTGGTCCTCCGAGCTGACGACGATCGCGGCGTAGCGGCCGAACGGCGGCGCGCCGGCTTCGCGACGGGCGTCGGTTTCGGCGGCGGTGAAGGCGTCGGCGTCGCCGGAGACGAGCGCGGCCATCACGGCGGCGCTGGGGTCGTGGGTCTGGATGTAGACGTGGCCCGGCTTCTCGCCGCGGCCCGCGCGGCCGGCGACCTGCATGATCTGCTGGAATGTCCGTTCCGCCGCGCGCAGATCGCCGCCGCCGAGCCCGAGATCGGCGTCGATCACCCCGACGAGCGTCAAATTGGGGAAGTGATAGCCCTTGGTCACCAGCTGCGTGCCGATGACGATGTCGATGTCGTGCGCCTCCATCCGGTGGACGAACTCGGCGGCCTTGGCGGGTGACCAGATCGTGTCGCTGGTGACGATCGCGGTCTTCGCCTCGGGCCACAGCAGGGCTGCTTCGTCGGCGATGCGTTCGACCCCGGGGCCGCACGCGACCAGGCTGTCCTCCGCCTTGCATTCGGGACAAGCGTGCGGGGTCGGCATGATGTGGCCGCAATGGTGGCACGACAAGCGGCGGACGAGGCGGTGCTCGACCATCCACGCGGTGCAATTGGGGCATTGGAAGCGGTGCCCGCACGCGCGGCACAAGGTCAGCGGTGCGTAGCCGCGGCGGTTGAGGAACAGCAAAGCCTGTTCGCCGCGTGCCAGTGTTTCGTCGATCGCGGTGACGAGCTTGGGCGCGATCCAACGGCCGCGTTCGGGCGGGTCCTTGAGCAGGTCGATCGCCTCGATCTCCGGCATCTCCGCCGCGCCGTAGCGGCCCGGGAGTTTGAGTTCGGCGTAATTGCCGATCTCGACTTGCTGGCGCGTTTCGATCGCGGGGGTGGCGGTGGCGAGGATGACGGGCACGCCCTCGAACTTGCCGCGCATCACCGCGACGTCGCGCGCGTGGTAATGGACGCCTTCCTCCTGCTTGAAGCTGGTCTCGTGCGCCTCGTCGACGACGATCAGGCCAAGGTTGCTGTAAGGAAGAAACAGCGCGGAGCGCGCCCCGACCGTGACGAGTGCCTGGCCGGTCGCGATGGCGCGCCACACGCGGCGCCGCTGCGACTGGCGCAGGCCCGAATGCCACGCGACGGGCTCACAACCAAAGCGCGCGGTGAAGCGCTGAAGGAAAGGCTCGGTCAGCGCGATCTCGGGGAGCAGGACGAGCGTCTGGCGCCCCGCACGGATGGCGGCGGCGATCG
The DNA here is from genome assembly GCA_039926845.1 of Sphingomonas sp. Taxonomy (GTDB): domain Bacteria; phylum Pseudomonadota; class Alphaproteobacteria; order Sphingomonadales; family Sphingomonadaceae; genus Sphingomonas. The sequence goes on from JBDSWC010000104.1 coordinate 8,655, forward strand.
CTTCGAAATAGACCTCGGTCTTGCCCGACCCGGTGACGCCGTCGAGCAGGGTCGGCTGGAAGTCGTGTGCATCGACGCCGGCGACCAGCGCATTCGCCGCCGCTTGCTGTTCGGCCGACAGGACTGGCACGTCGTGATCAGGATCGGGCGGCGGGAAGGGGCTGTCGATATCGACTTGGACCGCCTCGATCGCCCCTGCCTTGCACAGCCCGCGAATGACCCCGTCCGAGACATCGGCAATCGTCGCAAGCTCGCGGATCAACCCCTGGCGGTCGCCGATCCGCTCGAGTGCTTGTTCGCGCTGCGGGGTCAGGCGATCGGGCACGCTCCCCGTCGCGCGATATTCGGTGACCGTGCGCGCGCCCTCCAGCGCCGAGCTCGACGGCAACGCCATCCGCGCGACCGACGCGGGCGCGGCGAGGTAATAGTCTGAGGTCCACTCGATCAGCCTCCGCATCGCATCGGTCAGCGGCGGGACAGGCAGCACGCCCATCAGGTTGCGCAGGCGGTTGTCGCCGACCTCCGCGTCGGACTTCATTCGCTCGGGCTCCCACACCACGCCGAGCAATTGCCGCGGCCCGAGCGGGGCGACGACCAGCGACCCCGGCTCGACATGCATCCCATGCGGGACGCGGTAATCGAGCGGGCCGAGCGCGGAATTCATGACGAGGACGCGAGCGCGGGACATTGGCACGTGCTTTATATAGGATGCGCGCCAAGGGCACCCATGACCGACGCTTATTTGCCACGATTGTTCGGACAGCATTTGGCGCGCGACCGGCGGCGGTCGGCGCATACCGTGCGCGCGTACGAGGCGACGGCGGTGCGGCTGACTGCGTTTTTGGGTGAGCATTGGGGCGAGGCGGTCGATGCCGCCGCGCTGGGCCAAGTGAGTGGGGCGGACATACGCGCGTATCTGGCGATGCGGCGCGGGCAGGGGCTCGGCAATGCCTCGGCGGCGCGCGAGCTTTCGGCGTTGAAAGCGCTTCTCGGCTTCGCGCGCGACAAGGCGGGCATTGCCGACAGCGCCGGCCCGCGACTGCGCGGCCCACGCGTCAAGAAAGGCCTGCCGCGCCCGGTC
>JBDSWC010000105.1:0-23667 GCA_039926845.1 Sphingomonas sp.
GCCGTACTCGATGGCGGTGGCACCCTTCTTGTTCGTGAAAATCTTGCGAATGGTCTTCATGTCCGGTCTCCAATAGGTGGAAGTACTTCAGTCACCCGGCTGGACCAGGAATGCCCCCGAACCAGCAAACGAATCACTAAGACTGTCGGGTTGATAAAAACTTAAGATGCGGAAAGCCGTTGCCGGCCCGTCACTTAATGAGCAGCTTGCACCTTGGTGGACACGTTGTTCCACATATCCGTCGTGGCGCCGGCGGTGAGTTGCAGCGCGCCGAACATTGTAAGGACGACAAGCGCCAGGATCAGGCCGTATTCCACGGCGGTCGCGGCTTTCCGGCACTCGGCCAGCAGGCGAAGCAAGTGCATCATCGTTTTTTTGCCGCGAACGGCTCCCCAATCTACGACAAGGGGTACGCAAGGTTCGTTAACGAAATGCCAACACGACAGGAGTTCGCACCCAAATGGTGATGCTGGTGGTCGCGGCGGCGCTGATCGATGCCGATGGACGCGTGCTGATGGCGCGGCGACCGGCGGGTAAGCAGCATGCCGGATTGTGGGAGTTTCCCGGCGGCAAGGTCGAGCCCGGCGAAACGCCGAAGACGGCGCTGGTCCGCGAATTGCGTGAGGAATTGGGTGTCGAGATCGATCCGGATACGCTTGTCCCCATCGCCTTCAGCGAGTCGCGGGGCGAACGGCACCTAGTGCTATTGCTCTATCGGTGCTGCTCGTGGCGTGGCGCGGCTCAGCCGCTCGACGCCGCTGAAATCGGCTGGTTGGCGACCGACGAGCTTGTGTCGCTCGAGATGCCACCGGCGGACCGACCGCTGGCCCAAGCACTAGCGGTGGAGCGCTGAGGCGAGCGAGGTGGTCGCGCTGCCGCGTCTGGCCGGCTTGGGCTGATCGGGCGAGGGCGCCCAACCGGTCAGGAAGATCAGGTCGAACCGCTCAGTGACCCGCCCGTCGGGGTCGGCTCTCTCGGCGAAGGCCTGCGCCGCAGCGGTCAGGATGCCGCGGGTCAGCGGCACGCGGCCGCGCAAAACGTTGCTCGCCGCCATGCCGCGCAGGTCGGCGATCAGCCGGAGAAGGTCGGGATAGCGAACGCTTAGCGTCTCGCCGTCGGCGACCGGCAGCGCGAAACCGGCGCGGACCAGCAAGTCGCCTGCCGACCGCACATCGATCATCGGGTGAAAGCGGGCGGCGGGGCGTTCGCTTTCCGCCTCGCGGAACGCAGCGCGGGCCTGGCCGAGCGACTGTCCGCCGATGAACGCGCCGAGGAACAGTCCGTCGGGGCGTAACGCGCGGCGGATTTGCGCCAGCGCACCGGGCACGTCGTTGACGCTGTCGAGCACGCCCGCCGAGACCACCAGGTCGAAACTTGCCCGCTCGGCCGGCAGCATGTCTTCGTCCGCCTGGATGCCACGCGCTTGGCGCGCGAAAGCCGCGCCGGCATCGATCCTCGTTACCGTCGCGCCGGGAGGAGGCGCGAACGATCCGTCGAAGCAGCCGAGGTCGAGCACGTCGCGGAACTCCCGCGTCACGCTCGCCAATCGCTCGCCGATCCCGTCGAGCATCGCCGCGCGCAGGAAATCGTGCGCGCGCCAGTCGGGCGCGGCGCGGTCGCGGCGGTGGCGGCGCGCGGCGCGGTCGAAGATTTCGGGGGACTCCATCACGGCCGCGCTTGTGCCGCCAGCGCAGTGGCGCGACAAGAGAAGGATGGGGCTGAGCGGATTGTTGGGCGATACATTGGCGCTGGCGCTGCCGCCGCGGTGCCCGGGGTGTGGGGCGGTGGTTCGAGGCGATCATCGCTTCTGCGTCGAGTGCTGGGGGTCGCTTGAATTTCTCGGTCCGCCGTGGTGCGCGACATGCTGCCTGCCGTTTGCGATCGATCGCGGTCCCGACGCACAATGCGGCGCGTGCCTGGAAAGCCCGCCTCGCCATGCCGGCGCGCGGGCGGCGGTGGCGTATGGGCCGGTTGCGCGGACGCTCGCGCTCAGACTCAAATATGGCGGGCGGCTGGCCTTTGCGACGACCGCCGCGCGGCTGATGGCGCGGCACCTGCCCGGCGATGCAGCCTTACTGGTGCCGGTGCCGCTACATCGCTGGCGGTTATGGGGCAGGGGGTTCAACCAGGCCGCGCAGATCGCCGCGGCGCTCGCGCGTTCCTCTGGCGTTGCCCACGACCCGCTGCTGCTGCGCCGCGCACGCCGTACGCCCCCGCTGCGCGGCATGAACCCGCGCCAGCGCCGTGAAGCAGTGCGCGCGGCGTTCACGATCGACCCAGGGCGGGCGGCGCACCTCAAAGGGCGCCACGTTGTTCTCATCGATGATGTCTACACCAGCGGCGCGACTGCCGACGCCTGCACTCGCGTGCTGCTCAAGGCCGGCGCTGCGAAGGTGACGGTATTGTGCTGGACGCGCGTGGTCGGCGAGGCGTTCGATTGACAAGGGCGGTCTCGCTCTCCACCTTTTCGTCGATGGTCAAAGTCGAAATCTACACCAAAGCGTGGTGCCCCTATTGCACCAGGGCGATGAACCTTCTCGCGAATAAGGGTGTCGAGCCCGTCGAATATGACGTGACGATGGGTGGCCCCAAAAAGGCCGAGATGGTCCAACGGGCGGGCGGGCGGATGACGATGCCGCAAGTGTTCATCGACGGGAAGCATATCGGTGGGTCGGACGATCTCGCCGCGCTCGATGCCCGTGGGGGACTCGATCCGCTCCTCGCGGCATGAAGATCGCCCTCCTCCAGATGACCGGCGGGATCAACCCCGCCGCCAATGCCGCGATCATCGTTCAGGCGATTGCGGACGCAAAGGCGGGCGGGGCGGCGATGTTGTTCACGCCCGAAGTGTCCGGCCTGGTCGATCGCGACCGCACGCGCGCCGCAGCGAACATACATGCGGAAGATAGCGACCCGGTGCTGGCGGCCGTGCGCGCGGCTGCTGCTGAGCACTGCCTATGGGTGCATCTCGGTTCATTGTTGATTCGGCGCGAAGACGACAAACTCGCCAATCGGGGGTTTGTGATCGACGACACGGGTGCGATCCGCGCGCGGTACGACAAGCTGCACCTGTTCGACGTCGATCTGCCGACCGGCGAAAGCTGGCGCGAATCGGCGAGCTACACCGCGGGCGAGGGCGCGGTCGTGGTAGATACGCCGGTCGGCGCGCTGGGCGTATCGATCTGCTACGATCTGCGTTTTCCGGACCTCTATCGGACCCTGACCGACGCCGGAGCGACGATCCTGACCGTTCCCGCGGCGTTCACCCGTCCCACCGGCACGGCGCATTGGCACATCCTGTTGCGCGCGCGCGCCATCGAGGGGGCAGCATTCGTCGTGGCGGCGGCGCAGACCGGCGTGCATGCGGATGGGCGCGCGACCTACGGCCATTCGGTGGTCGTGGACCCGTGGGGCGAGGTGCTGCTCGACATGGGCGATGCGCCGGGGCTGGGCTTCGCCGAGATCGACCCCGCGCGCCAGGCCGACGTCCGCGCGCGCATTCCCGCGCTCCGGCACCGCAGGCCGATCCCGAGCGTTGATCGGCTATGATCGTGTTCGACCTCAAATGCGGCACGGGCCATGTGTTCGAGGCGTGGTTCGGTTCGTCCGCCGACTATGCGGACCAACAGACGCGCGGGCTGGTCGATTGTCCGATCTGCGGCGACCGCTCGATCGAAAAGGCGGTGATGGCACCGGCGGTCGGTGCCAAGGGTAACACGCGGGCCGATGTGTCGCCCGCGACGATGAAGGCTGCGATGGCGGCGCTCGCCGCCGCGCAAAGCAAGACGCTCGAAGGCTCGCAATGGGTGGGCGCCGCGTTTGCCGGCCGCGCCCGCGCCATGCACGACGGGGAAGAGGATCACGCGCCGATCCACGGCCAGGCGACGTTCGCCGAGGCCAAGGCGCTGGTCGAGGATGGCGTGCCGGTCGCGCCGCTGCCGCTGCCGGTCGTGCCGCCCGACGCGTGTAATTGACCGCTTGCGGCGGCGAAGCTACCTGTTCGACCGCGTGGTTCCGTAGCTCAGCCGGATAGAGCGCCACTTTCCTAAAGTGGGCGTCGGGGGTTCGAGTCCCTCCGGGACCACCATTTTTCACGAAGGATTGCGAGCGATCGCCAGCGTTTTGATCCCGATTCCGTCGCGCGATTTCGATCCGACCGAGGTTGCGGTGAGCTGGCGCGTGCTGACCGCGCATGGGCACCGCGTGGTGTTCGCGACGCCGGAGGGACGGCCGGGCGAGGGCGACGACGTGATGTTGACCGGCGTCGGGCTCGACTGGTGGGGCAGGGTGCCGCTGCTGCGGCGGCTGCCGGCGGTCGGGCTGATGCTGCGTGCCAACGGCGATGCCCGGGCGGCGTATCGTGCGATGGTGATCGATCCCGCGTTCCTGGCGCCGGTTCGCTGGGATTCGGCAGTGGCAGGCGATTTCGACGGGTTGCTGCTTCCGGGTGGGCATCGTGCGCGCGGAATGCGGGAGTATCTCGAAAGTCCGACACTACAGGCGCTAGTTGCGAGCTTTTTCGCATCGGACAAGCCGATCGCGGCGATCTGTCACGGCGTGTTGCTGGCGGCGCGCAGCCACGATAGCGCGGGCAAGTCCGTTCTCTGCGGCCGCAAAACCACCGCGCTGACGTGGCGGCTCGAAGGATCGGCGAGCAAGATCGCGCGCATCACGCGGCGCTGGGATCCGGGCTATTACCGCACCTATCCCGACGGACCCGGTCAGCCCGAAGGCTACATGTCGGTCCAGCAGGAAGTTACGCGCGCGCTGGCCGATCCCGCCGATTTCAAGGACGTGCCGCCGGATGCCCCGGATCACGGCCGCAAGACCAGCGGCCTGTCGCGCGACGGTTTGCGCGACGAGCGGCCCGCCTGGGTTGTTCGCGACGGCAATTACCTGTCGGCGCGTTGGCCGGGCGATGCGCACACCTTTGCGCGCGAGTTCGCCGAGATGCTTCCCACCTGATCGCGCGACGCAAATGGGGCGCCGCCGGTCGCCCGGCGACGCCCCATTTACAAGGACCAGCTTACGCCTTGACGTGCTTGGCGATATGCTTGTTCATTTCGAACATGGAGCACTTGTCGACGCCGAACACCTTCTTCAGCTTGTCGTCGGCCAGGATCTCGCGCTTGTTGGCGGGATTCTGCAGGTTGTTCTTCTTGATGTGGTCCCACACCTTGCTGATCACCTGACTGCGCGGCAACGCGGCGCTGCCGACGATCGCCGCGAGTTCGGGCGAAGGGGTGACGGGCGCGTGGATGCCGCCGGTCTTGGGTGCAGTAGCCATTGCATTCCTTCCTGTTCTTTTTTGGCCGGTTAAAGGCCTAGAATCGTACGCCTCTCAGGAGCGCCGCCACCTTGTGCGCTGCCTTTTTGCCGTTGTCACGCCTTAGGATGCAGGTTTTCTATCGGGAATGGCGATGACGCGATTGGCCTGAGGGGTGCGAATGCCTAGAAGCCGGGGATCAGCTTGCCGGAGAACCCATGAAAACCCGTGCCGCCGTCGCCTTCGAGGCCAAGAAACCGCTGGAAATCGTCGAGGTCGACCTGGATGGTCCGAAGGCCGGCGAAGTGCTGGTCGAGATCATGGCGACGGGGATTTGCCACACTGATGCGTACACGCTCGACGGGCTGGATTCGGAAGGGATCTTCCCGTCGATCTTGGGGCACGAAGGCGCCGGCATCGTGCGCGAGGTCGGCGCGGGGGTGACCAGCGTATCGCCCGGCGACCACGTCATCCCGCTTTACACCCCCGAATGCCGCCAGTGTAAGTCGTGCCTCAGCGGTAAGACGAACTTGTGCACCGCGATCCGCGCCACGCAGGGCAAGGGGGTGATGCCCGACGGCACCAGTCGCTTCAGCTATAAGGGCCAGCCGATCTTCCACTACATGGGCTGCTCGACCTTCTCGAACTTCACCGTGTTGCCCGAGATCGCGGTGGCGAAGATCCGGGAGGACGCGCCGTTCAAGACCAGTTGCTATATCGGCTGCGGCGTCACCACGGGCGTCGGCGCGGTGGTGAACACCGCCAAAGTCCAGGTTGGCGACAATGTCGTCGTGTTCGGGCTCGGCGGGATCGGGCTCAACGTGCTCCAGGGCGCCAAGATGGCGGGCGCCAACAAGATCATCGGCGTCGATATCAACCCCGACCGCGAGGCGTGGGGCCGTCAGTTCGGGATGACAGATTTCGTCAATTCGAAAGGCCTGTCGCGCGAGGATACGATCGCCAGACTGCTGGAACTGACCGATGGGGGGGCGGACTATACGTTCGACGCGACTGGCAACACCGACGTAATGCGCACCGCTCTGGAGGCGTGTCATCGCGGCTGGGGCACCAGCATCATCATCGGCGTGGCGGAAGCCGGCAAGGAGATCGCGACGCGCCCGTTCCAACTCGTCACCGGGCGCAACTGGCGCGGCACCGCGTTCGGCGGCGCGAAAGGCCGCACCGACGTGCCCAAGATCGTCGACTGGTATATGGAGGGCAAGATCGCGATCGACCCGATGATCACGCACGTGCTCAAGCTCGAGGACATCAACAAGGGGTTCGACCTGATGCATGCGGGGGAATCGATCCGCAGCGTCGTGGTCTACTAAACGAGTAAGGGAGAGGGATAAAATGTATAGCCACATGATGGTCGGGTCGAACGACATCGGCCGCAGCAAGGCCTTCTACGACGCGACGTTCGCCGCGATGGGCGGCCAGCCGGGGCGCAAGGACGACAAAGGTCGGCTGATGTACATGCACAACGGCAGCATCTTCATCGTGACTCCGCCGATCGACGGTAAGCCCGCGACGCACGGCAATGGCTGCACGATCGGCTTCGCGATGACTCCCGAGCAAGCCGACGCCTGGCACCAGGCAGGCATCGCCAACGGCGGTACCGCGATCGAGGATCCGCCCGGGGTGCGGAGCGGAGGCGGGATGGAGCTGTATCTCGCTTATCTGCGCGACCCCGACGGCAACAAGCTTTGCGCGCTGCACCGCATGCCGGCGTGACCGAACCGGTCAATTTGGTGGACAAATTCGCCACGTTTTCGGACCATTGGGCACCGCGACTGGTCGCCAGCTACAATGGCAACGACGTGCGCATCGTGAAGGGGGAGGGCGAGTTCGTCTGGCATGTCCATGACGATACTGACGACTTCTTCCTCGTGATCGACGGCATTCTCGACATCGAACTGCGCGACCGCACCGTCACGCTCGGCCCCGGTGAACTCTACGTCGTGCCGCGCGGTGTCGAGCATCGCCCGGTCGCCCGGCATGGCGAGGTCCGGATGATCAACATCGAGCCGGGCGGTACCAATAATCTGGGCGACGGATCGCCGCAGCGTCCGATGGTGAAGGCGTGATCGAGACGGTCAGTATCAACAAGTCGTTTGGCGGTTCGCAAAGCGTGTACCGCCATCATTCCGCCGCCACCGGCACCGGCATGACCTTCGCGGCGTTCGTCCCCGATCATCAACCGGGCGCGACCCTGCCGGTGCTACGGTTTCTCTCCGGTCTGACCTGCACCCACGCCAATGTCATGGAGAAAGGCGAGTATCGCGCGGCCTGTGCCGAACACGGCGTGATCCTGATCGCGCCGGACACGTCCCCGCGCGGCGACGAGGTGCCCGACGACGACGCTTACGATTTCGGCCAGGGCGCGGGGTTCTACGTCGACGCGACCGAAGCACCCTGGTCCGCCAATTTCCGCATGCGGTCCTATATCGAGGACGAACTGCCAACCCTCGTCGCCGCGACGCTGCCCGCCGATATGGCGCGTCAAGGGATCGCCGGCCATTCGATGGGCGGCCACGGTGCGCTGACGGTCGCGCTACGCAGTCCCGATCGATTCCGGAGCGTGTCGGCGTTAGCCCCGATCGTGTCGCCGCTCCACTGTCCGTGGGGCGAGAAGGCGCTGACCGGCTACCTTGGCGCCGATCGTGCGGCGTGGCGCGCCTATGATGCGTGCGCGTTGATCGAAGATGGCGCGCGCGTGCCGGAAATCCTCGTCGATCAAGGGGATGCTGACCAGTTTCTCAGCGGCCAACTGAAGCCGCAACTGCTTGCCGGCGCTTGCCATGACGCCGGGATCGACCTGACGCTCAGGATGCAGCCGGGCTACGACCACAGTTACTATTTCATCGCGACGTTCATCGCCGATCACATCGCCTGGCACGCGGAGCGGCTGGCATAGAAAAAGCCCCGGCGATTGTGTCGCCGGGGCTTTCCTTCGATATTCCGGGCTCTGCCGAAGCAGGGTCCCGCAGCATCAGAACTTGAAGCGAATGTCGCCGCCGTAGGTCCGCGGCGGGCTGGGATAGGCCGACAGCGTGCCCGACTGAGCGACGCCCGGGAAGATGACCGGGTTGTATTTCGGCTCGCTCAGATTGCGCCCCCATACGCTGATTTCGAGGCCCTTGAGCAATTTGAGGGCGATCGACGCGTTGAGCGATTCCGGCGATGCTTTGTAGGGCAGGCCCTGGGCGATCTTGAAGGCGCTGTCATGCGCATAATCGACGTGGAAGATCAGCGCCTTATCATCGACCAGCGGCAGCGTGTAGGTGCCACCGACAGCGACCGAGAACTTCGACACACCCGACGGCGTTGCGCCGGTCAGGTTGGTCGGCACGACCGTGTTGGTCGCCGGGTTGAACGACGATCCGCCGGTGAATTTGTCGAATTTCGGATCGAGATAGGTCAGCGACGCGGTGAAGGTCAGGTTCCTGGTCGGCGACATCGTCGCGTCGATTTCCGCACCCTTGGTCGACTGCTGCTCGGCGTTGGCAAGGACGAAGCCCGTGCCCTGGAAAACGTTGCTCTGGAAACCCTTCAGGATCTGCTTGAACAGCGCGATGTTGATGCCGAACCCTTGGAAATTACCCTTCAGGCCGATTTCGTAGACCTGCGCCTTTTCCGGTCCTGCAAAGCGCGTGCCGGCGGTCAGGTTGGTGAGCGCCAGGCCCGCGGTGCGGATCGGCGACGCTGCCGGGGCCGGACTTTGCGCCGGCGAACCCGGAATGAAGTCGCTGGCGAAGGGCCGGCTGTCGTACGACAGGTTGAACGACGATGCCTTGAAGCCGGTAGCGTAGCTCGCATACGCATTGATGTTGCGATTGAATTTGTAAGCGACCCGCAGCGTGTACGACAGGTTGTCGTCGTGCGTCTTGCCGTCTTCGACCGCGTTCGGATAATTGAGGAACGGCGGCAGGAACTGCAGCGGCTGCAGCCCAAGGAACGGGTTGAACGTGGGATTGGTGGCAAGCGTTGCGGGAACGCCCGCCCTGACCCCGGCCAGCACCAGGTCGAGACTGGAGAAAACGTCCGTGCTGGAGTCGTTGGTCGCGACCTTCTTGCGATCGTTGGTGTAGTTGAACCCGGCGGTAAACGTCAGCCCATCTACGGGCTCCAGGTCGACCTGGCCGAAGATCGAGTAAGCGTTGTCCGCGTAGGTGTAATGCTCGAAGCGGCCTTGGCCTGCGGCGCCGAAGGCGGTCGCCGGGGTGGCCGCCGGCAGGCCGAGCAGGGCGCGTAACGTCGGCTCCAGTCCGCTATAGGCACCGGTCGGGAACGTAGCGCTGCGGCTCAGCAGATTGGCATACGCCTTGAAATTCTGACCGAACGTCAGCGACCCGTCGCTCTTGATGTCTTCCTTGAAATAGAAACCGCCGATCAGGAAGTTGATCGGGCCATCGAAGTTCGATGCGAGCCGTACTTCCTGCGTGTAGGTATCGACCTTCGTGGTCAGCTGGTTCGACCCGATCAGATCGGCGCTGGTGAAATCGGAATCGGCGTTGGTGAAGGTCTTGACCCGCCGATACGAACTGATGCTGGTCAGCGCCAACTGCGGGGTCACGGCAAAGTCGATCTGGCCGGAGAACCCATAGTTGTCGATTTTGGTAACCGACGGGAAGTTGGCGTAGCTGTTGTAGGAGTAGCGCTGGTTCGAATTGACCTGGCCGCCCACCGCGCGGACGGCGCCGCCGGTCGGTCCATCGAACAGGTTGGCGACGGTGCAGCAGATTTCGTCGATCCGGTCGTAATCGCCGATCAGCCGGATCTTGAAGTCGGAGCTCGGTTCGAACAGCAATTGTCCACGTACGCCGTAACGGTTGCGGTTGTTGCCCTTGATGCCAAGGTTCACATAATTCGCATAACCGTCGCGGCGGTTGTAGTTGCCCGCCAGGCTGAACGCGACGTTCTTCGCGACCGGGCCGGTTACGTCGGCCTTCAGCACGACCGCGTTGTAGTTACCGTAACTGGCCTCGGCGCTGCCGCCGAATTCGAACTTGGGCACTTCGGTGACGATGCTGATGATGCCGGCCGACGCGTTCTTGCCGAACAGCGTGGATTGCGGCCCGCGCAGCACTTCGACGCGCTGGATGTTGGGCAGATCGCCGATCTGCGCGGACGAGCGCGAACGGTACACGCCGTCGATGAACACGCCGACCGACGGTTCGATGCCGATGTTGTTGGCGCCGTTGCCGAAGCCGCGGATGATGAAGTTGGTGTTCGCCGAACTCTGCAGCTGGCCGACCTTGAGCGACGGCACGAGCGTCTGGAGGTCGAGCAAGTCGCGGACCTGTGCGCGCTCGATCTGGGCGGACGTCGTCACCGACACCGAAATCGGCGTGTCCTGCAACGTCTGTGCGCGCTTGGTCGCGGTGACGACAATGTCGTTGTCGGACGCGAGGTCGTCGTCCTGCGCGTTCGCCGCAGCGACCGGGGCGGTGGACGGCGCCGTTTGCGCGCCTGCCGGAACTGCGGCAATCAGCGCGATCGCCGACGCGGCGAGAAGTTCGAACTTCTTCATGGTAACATCCCCTCTGCGGGCGCCGCCGATCTTCGGGCCGGTTGGCGCGGTTCGTAACGAAAGTTGATCAAGCCTAGGAGGCTTAAACTTGCGCCGTCAATGGTCTACAAGCCCGGAAAAGCGCGGGTTTGGGCGGCTGTTGCTCAAAGGAAACAGTTGCCCGGCCCATAACGGGTATGGACAAAACGGCCTTGCCGTAGCGTCACAACGCCAGGAAGGGCCGAACGACTGCCATGGGCAATCACGAAGACGATTTGAACGATGGCGATCTGGTTGCCTCGTCGCCGAAGATACCCGTGCCTGACGACGTGGCCGATGCGGTGCGCACGTTGATTCGTTGGGCCGGCGATTCTCCAGACCGCGAAGGGCTCCTGGACACCCCGTTGCGCGTGGCGCGGGCGTGGAAAGAATATTGCGCGGGCTATGGTGACGACCCGGCGCGGCATCTGGCGCGGGTGTTCGAGGAAGTCGGCGGGTATGACGATATCGTCCTGCTCAAGGACATTCCGTTCCAGTCGCATTGCGAGCATCATATGGCGCCGATCATCGGCAAGGCGCACATCGCATACCTGCCGAAAAACCACGTCGTCGGCATTTCGAAGCTGGCGCGCGTGCTCCACGGATTCGCGCGGCGACTGCAGGTGCAGGAACGGCTGACCGCCGAGGTCGCCGACTGCATCTGGAACGGCCTGAAGCCACAGGGCGTCGCGGTGGTGATCGAGGCGACGCACGCCTGCATGACCGCGCGCGGCGTGCGTACGCCGGGCGTCGGCATGGTCACGAGCCGCATGATGGGCGTTTTCCGCGAGGACGAACGCAGCCGGCGCGAAGTGCTGGCGCTGATGGACATGCAGGACCGCGGGTGACGCGCACGGTTCTGGTCACTGGCGGATCACGGCGGATCGGTGCTGCGATCGTCCGCGCGCTGGCGGGGGCGGGGCATCGCGTGGTGATCCACCATCACCAGCCGCATGATGACGACGCCACGGCGCTGGCCCACGAACTCGACCCTTCGGGCAAGCGTGTCGCAACGGTGGCGGGTGATCTCTCCGATCCGGTCGCGATCTTCCGTGCGGCGCGCGAAGTGACGAACGGCACCATCGACGGACTCGTCAATTGCGCATCGGTGTTCGAATTCGACCGGCCGCCCGATTTCGACCCGGCGCTGTTGGCGAGGCTGACGACGACCAACCTGTCCGCGCCGGTGGCGCTGGCGTGCGAGTTGGCAAGGCAGGACGGGCTCGGGGACGGCGCGGTGGTCAATCTGCTCGACCAGAAGGTCGCCAATCTCAACCCAGATTTCTTCAGCTATACCTGCACCAAGATCGCGCTGGAGGGCGCCACCACGATGCTCGCCCAGGCACTCGCACCCAGGGTGCGGGTCAACGCGGTATCGCCCGGGCTGACCTTGCAAAGCGGCGATCAGAGCGAAGCGGAGTTCGCCGCGGTGGCGGGGCAGAACTTGCTCCGCCGCCCGGTACCGATCGACGAGATCGCGCGCGCGGTCGAATACCTGCTGACCGCGCCAGGCATTACCGGCCACAACCTGTTCATCGACAACGGACAACGCTTCCTCAAGCGCGAGGGCGACGTGATGTTCTCCACGCCGGGCCGGCGCGATGGCTGAGGCGACCTATACGATCCGGCTCGACCAGCTCGAGGTGTCGATGGGCCTCGGCATCCACGCGCACGAACGCGCCGCGCCACAGCGCGTAGTGCTGAGCGTCGAGATGGACTGCGCGTATCCGGCGGTTCCCGAGGACCGGATCGATGCGGTGGTCGATTACGATTTCCTCCGTGAAGGCATTCGCGCCCTGTCGGCATCGCGGCATTTCGAATTGCAGGAGAGGCTGTGCGACGAAGTGGCGGCGCTGGCGATGCGTGACCTGCGGGTCACCGGCGTGCGTGTGCGCTCGACGAAACTCGACGTGTATCCCGACGCGACGGTGGGCTGCGAGATCGTCCGCAGGCGCGCCGGATGACGGGCGTACCGATCGGCCCCCTTGCGAAGGCCATGGCTTTTCTGCGCGCGAACGGCCCCACCATCCTGGTCGAGGCGCTGGTCAACTTCATCCTGCCGTTCGCGATCTACAATTATGCCGAGGCGCCGCTCGGCCCGGTTCGCGCGTTGCTCGCGTCGTCGGCGCCGCCGATCCTGTGGAGCCTGGTCGAGTTCGCGCGGCACCGCCGGGTCGACGCGCTGTCCATGCTGGTCCTCGGCGGCATCCTGTTGTCGCTATTGGCGATGCTCGGCGGCGGGGGCGTCAAGTTCCTGCAGTTGCGCGAGAAGCTGGTGACCGGGCTGATCGGGCTGGTGTTCCTTGGCTCGGCGTTGATCCGCCGCCCGCTGATCTATGAGCTCGCGCGCGCGACGATGATGCGCAAATCGAAGGAGGAGGCTGCAGATTTTGCCGCGCTGCAAGTCCATGCCGGATTTCGGCGGACGATGATGGTGATGACGCTGGTCTGGGGTTTCGGATTGCTCGCCGACGTGGCCGTCGGGGTCGCGCTCGTCGAGACGATCAGCATCCGCGAGTATCTGATCGTCAACCCGATCCTGGGCTATGGCACGATGGGCGCACTCGGCCTTTGGACGTTCTGGTATGGCCGACGCCAGCGCCGCCGTGGCGAAGCACGGCGCGCGGCCGAAGTGGCGGCCGCTAGCGGCGCCGCACCCTAACCGCCGGCGCGGCTAGCGGCGCTCAGCACCGCCCGCACACTGGCAGTCGCGACATCCTCGTCGATGCCGACGCCCCACACCGTCGCGCCGTCAGCGGTGCGGCATTCGACATAGGCGGCGGCCTGAACGTCGGTGCCATGGCCGATCGCATGCTCGACGTAATCGGCCACCTCAAGATCGATCCCGAACCCATCGCGAATGCCCGCCAGAACGCTGGAGATCAGGCCGTTGCCGCGTCCGCTTACGGATCGCACCGCGCCGCCCTCCGCGATGCTGCCGGCGAAGATGCGGTCGCCGTTGGGGGCGCGGGTTTCGTCATAAGCTTGCAGCTCGAGCCTGTCCCAGTCGCCCGACAAATAGGTGCGCTCGAACAGCCGCCAGATATCGTCGGCGTTGAGCTCGCGGCTGGTCTGGTCGGCGAAGCCCTGGACGTGGCGCGAGAAGTCCGCCTGGAGCCGCTTGGGCAGCCGAAGCCCCTTATCCTGCTCCAGCACCCAGGCGACGCCGCCCTTGCCCGACTGCGAGTTGACCCGGATCACCGCTTCGTAGCTGCGGCCGAGATCGGCGGGATCGATGGGGAGGTAGGGGACTTCCCAGAAATCGTCGTTCTGGCGCTCGCGCGCGGCGAACCCTTTCTTGATCGCGTCCTGATGCGACCCCGAAAACGAGGTGTAGACCAACTCGCCCGCATAGGCATGACGCGGATGGACGGGCAGGTTGGTACAATATTCGACTGTCTTGATCAGGCCGTCGATGTCGGAGAAATCCAGCCCCGGATCAACACCTTGCGTGTACATGTTGAGCGCGACCGTGACCAAGTCGCAATTGCCGGTGCGCTCGCCATTGCCGAGCAGGCAGCCCTCCACGCGGTCGGCGCCCGCCATCAGCCCCAGCTCCGCCGCCGCGACGCCGGTTCCGCGGTCGTTGTGCGTGTGCAGGCTGATCACGACGGCGTCGCGGTCGGGGATGTGGCGCCCGAAATATTCGATCTGGTCGGCATAGACGTTGGGCGTCGCGCACTCGACCGTCGCGGGCAGATTGAAGATGATCGGCTTGTCGGGCGTGGGTGCGAGCACCTCCATCACCGCCGCGCAGACCTCGACCGAAAAGTCGATCTCCGCGGTCGAGAAGGTTTCTGGTGAATATTCGAAACGCCAATCGGTGTCGGGCTGCGCCGCCGCGCAGTCGCGCAGAATCTTCGCGCCATCGATGGCGATCTGCTTGATCTCTTCCTTCGACATGCCGAACACGATCTTGCGCCATGCCGGCGACACCGCGTTGTAAAGGTGGACGATCGCGGTCGGCGCGCCGCGCAGGCTCTCGAACGTCGTCTCGATCAAGTCGCGACGCGATTGCGTCAGCACCTGGACCGTCACGTCGTCGGGCACGCGGCCCGAGCGGATGAGGTTCTGGATATAGTTGAAATCGGTCGCGCCGCTCGCCGGAAAGCCGACCTCGATCTCCTTGACCCCAGTCTTGACGATCAAGTCGAAGAACCGCGTCTTCTTCTCGGCGTCCATCGGGTCGATCAGCGCCTGGTTGCCGTCACGCATGTCGGTCGACAGCCAGCGCGGCGGCGCTGTGATGGTTCGTCTCGGCCATTGCCGGTCGGGCAGATCGATGGTCGGGAACGGGCGGTATTTGGTCGATGGATCGCGCAGCATGGCTCTTCTCGTCTTGGCTGAAGGCGGGGAGTCAGGCCCTTAGGCGCGTCGCGCGCCCGGCGGGCACGCGAAGTGATAACCGCGCCTAAGGGCGCGTAAGTCGCAGGGTAAGGCCGAGCGCGCTCATCATTTCGGACCAAGCGTTAGCGCGGCACGGTAAACAAAGTCCAGCACGATCGCGGATTAATCGAGCGCAAGGCGGTCTGAGACGAACTCTGGCAGAAGGGCTGGCCTGTATGGAGAGTTCGCCGTGCGTCAGGTCATCTATCGAAGCATCACCACCGCCCCGAACGGTCGGGCGGCCGACGACATTCCGGCCATCGTGCAGGATGCATTGGCGCGCAACGGGCTGGAGGGGATCACCGGACTGCTCTATTGCGAGGACGATTCCTTCCTTCAGGTGATCGAAGGACACGACGACAGCATCGACGAATTGCTCGATCGGCTGGAGGCCGACAAACGGCACCGTGGTTTGCGGATATTGACCGACCGCGCGATTGCCGAGCGCGAATTCGGTGACTGGACGATGGCGTATCGTGATCGGCGCGAGAGCATCGACGATTTCGACGATCGGCTGCGCGTGTTGCTCGCGGGCGTGTCGCGCGAGACGGCTGACTATTTCCGCGCGCTCGCGCCAGCCTAGTCGCCGAACAAATTGTCGATCGGGCTGCGCGGCAGGAACCAGAGCAGCGCGACGAGCATCGCGCACCCGACGCCGAGCCAGGGCGATATGAGTGTCAGGGGCACCCCGATAATGTAGATCGCGGTCGCGACGATCCCTTTGCGCATCGTCTGGCGATGATAGGTCTCCGCGACATTCGTCTTCGCCCCGGTATCGCGGATGACGCGCTGCAACGGGATATATGACCAGGACGGAAGCAGCATCGTCGTCAGATACAGAAGCGTCGCGTCGCGGCTGAAATGCTGCGTGCCGAGGTAGGCGGTCGAAAACGGGATCAGCGACAGCGAGAACAGCAGGAACAGATTGAACCAGACCAAGGCGTTGCTGACCCGGCTGGCGTGGCTGAACAACCGGTGATGGTTGACCCAATAGATGCCGACGTAAGCGAAGCTGATCGCGTAGGCGAGGAAGGTCGGCCACAGCCGCCAGAGGTGCTCGACGCCCGGTTCCTCGGGCGCCTTGAGCTCCAATACCATTATGGTGATGATGATCGCGAGGACGCCGTCGGAAAACGCCTCGACCCGGCCGACGCCGGGCTGGCCTTCGGTAGTCGCGTCCTCGCTCATTCGGCGGTAAATCCGGCGTTTATGGTCAGGTCCACTTTGTCCGACACCAGCGGAATACTATCCGACAGGCCGAAGTCGCTGCGCTTCACGCTGACGGTTGCCGCGAAGCCGATCGCGTCCTTCTTGTCGCCCCAGAACTCCTGACCGGCGCCGACGAAGCGCGCGTGGAGGATAACCGGTTTTGTCACGCCCCGGATCGTCAGATTGCCAGTGATGTTGGCGGTAGATGCGCCGGTCTTGGTCACGCGGGTCGAGACGAAGGTCGCAGTGGGGAATTTGGCGACGTCGAACAGGGTGGCGGCGGCCAGATGCGTGTCGAGTTCGCCGACGGTCGTGCGCACCTTGTCGATCGGGAACGTCACGTCGACCTTCGAATTAGCCAGCGTCTTGGTATCGAGCGTCAGGCTGCCGGTCGGATTGGTGAACTGGCCGGTATATTCGGTGAAGCCGAGGTGATTGACCGTGAACAGCGCCTGCGTGTGGAACGGATCGATCTTGTATTTGCCCGATTTCGCCAGCTTCGGATCGAACTTGCCGGGCGCTTCGGTCGGCATCGTCATCTGTGCGACGACGGGGGCGGCGAGGGCGGCAATCGTGAGCAAGGCGAGGGGGGCAAAGCGGCGCATCGTCCATCTCCTGTGGATCGTGATGCGACCAGCTTAGCCCGCTCTCCTCCAACCGTCATCCCCGCGAAGGCGGGGATCTCAGGCGGCTCTGTTCTCGCCATCGCCTGAGACCCCGCCTTCGCTGGGGTGACGATCAGTTCCGCTCCTTGTCCACCAGCTTGTTCGCCCCGATCCACGGCATCATCGCGCGGAGCTCGGCCCCGACCTTCTCGATCGGATGCGCCGCGGCGGCCTTACGCGCGGCCTTGAGCTCGGGCTGGCCGGCACGGTTGTCGAGGACAAAATTCTTAACGAATCGCCCCGACTGGATGTCTGCGAGGACGCGCTTCATCTCGGCCTTGGTCTCGTCGGTGATGATCCGGGGGCCGGTGGTGATGTCGCCATATTCGGCGGTGTTCGAGATCGAATAGCGCATGTTGGCTATGCCGCCTTCATAGAGCAGGTCGACGATCAGCTTGGTTTCGTGAAGGCACTCGAAATAGGCCATCTCTGGCGCGTAGCCGGCCTCGGTCAGCGTCTCGAACCCGGCCTGGATCAAGTGCGTGATGCCACCGCACAGCACGGCTTGCTCGCCGAACAGATCGGTCTCGCATTCCTCGCGGAAATTGGTTTCGATGATGCCGGAGCGCCCGCCGCCGACGCCCGAGGCATAGGCCAGCGCGACGTCGTGCGCGTTGCCGCTCGCGTCCTGGTGCACTGCGATCAAACAGGGCACGCCGCCGCCGCGGACATATTCGCTACGCACGGTATGGCCGGGCCCCTTGGGTGCGATCATGATGACGTCGATGTCGGCGGGCGGCTCGATCAGCCCGAAATGGACGTTGAGCCCATGCGCGAAGGCGATCGCGGCACCGGGCTTCATGTTGCCCTTCAGGTCGTTCTCCCAGATTGCGGCCTGGTGCTCGTCGGGGGCGAGGATCATCAGGATGTCGGCCCAAGCGGCCGCTTCCTTGTTCGACTTCACCGCGAAGCCGGCATCGATCGCCTTCTTCGCCGTGGCCGACTCTTCGCGCAGCGCGATCGCGACGTCCTTGACCCCGCTGTCGCGCAGGTTCTGCGCGTGCGCGTGCCCCTGCGAACCGTAACCGACGATCGCGATCTTCTTGGCGGTGATCAGGTTCAGATCGGCATCGCGATCGTAATAGACACGCATTTCCCAGTCCTTTTTCTAGTTGGCCATCGCAGCAGCCGGTTCGATGATTACGCGGCTTCCTTGCCCCGCGAAATGGCGACGATACCGGTGCGCGCGACCTCGATCAGGCCGACTTCGCGCATCAGCTCGACGAACTTGTCGATCTTCTCGGTGCCGCCGGTCACTTCGAACACGAAGCTCGACGTCGTCGCATCGACCACGCGCGCGCGGTAGACGTCGGCCAGCCGCAGCGCTTCGATCCGGTGGTCACCCGTGCCGCGTACCTTGACCAGCGCGAGCTCGCGTTCGACATGATCGCCCTCGGCGGTCAAATCGTGGACTTTGTGCACCGGCACCAACCGGTCGAGCTGTGCGGTGATCTGTTCGAGCACGTGCGGACTCGCCGAGGTGACGATGGTGATGCGGCTGACCGATTTGTCCTCGGTGATCTCGCTCACCGTCAGGCTCTCGATGTTATAGCCGCGCGCGGTGAACAGCCCGGCGATCCGCGCCAGGATGCCCGGCTCGTTGTCGACGATCACCGCCAGCGTGTGGCGTTCGGTGGCTTCTTCCCTGATCCGCATCACACCAGCGCCTTGGCTTCGTCGTCCATCGTGCCGGAGACCTCGTTGGCCTGAAGGATCATTTCGGTGTGGGCGGCTCCGCTCGGGATCATCGGGAAGCAATTGGCGAGTTGCGACACGCGGCAATCGACCATCACCGGGCCGTCATACGCGAGCATGTCGGCGATCCCGGCGTCGAGCTGATCGCGGGTGTCGATCCGGATGCCCTTCCAGCCGTAAGCCTCGGCGAGCTTGACGAAATCGGGCAGCGCGTCGCTGTAGCTCGACGAATAGCGGCTTTCGTAGGTCAGTTCCTGCCACTGGCGGACCATCCCCATATATTCGTTGTTGAGGATGAAGATCTTGACCGGCAGCCGGTATTGCGTCGCCGTCGCCAGTTCCTGGATGTTCATCTGGATCGACGCTTCGCCGGCGATGTCGATGACCAGCGCATTGGGATTGCCGAGCTGCGCGCCGATCGCGGCGGGCAGCCCGTAACCCATCGTGCCCAGCCCGCCCGAGGTCAGCCACTTGT
Source organism: Sphingomonas sp. (assembly GCA_039926845.1). Taxonomy (GTDB): domain Bacteria; phylum Pseudomonadota; class Alphaproteobacteria; order Sphingomonadales; family Sphingomonadaceae; genus Sphingomonas. The sequence goes on from JBDSWC010000105.1 coordinate 19,248, forward strand.
TCGGCGCCTCGAAATGGTAGTGTTGCGCGGCCCACATCTGGTGCTGGCCGACTTCAGTGGTGATGATCGGCGATTGCGCGTGGGTCGCCTCCCACAGCGCGCGGATCGCGCGTTGCGGCATGATCGCCTTGGGATCGGTCTCGGGGAAGTCGAGCGACTTCACCGCGCGCCAGCCGTGGATGCGGCGCCACCATTCGGCGGTGTCGGGCTTGGGATGCTGCCGCGCCTTCCAGATGCGGACCATGTCCTCGAGCGCATGGCCGACATCGGCGACCACCGCGAGGTCGATCCGCACCGTCTTGTTGATGCTCGAGCGGTCGATATCGACATGGACCTTGCGCGCGTTGGGCGCGAAGGCGTCGAGCCGGCCCGTCACGCGATCGTCGAACCGCGCGCCCAGCGCGACGATCAGGTCGGCCTGGTTCATCGCCCAATTGGCTTCGTAAGTGCCGTGCATGCCGAGCATCCCGAGCCATTGCTCCGACGAGGCCGGGAAGGCGCCGAGCCCCATCAAGGTCGATGTAACCGGCGCGCCGGTGATCTTCGCCAGCTCGCGCAGCAATTGCGACGCGCCGGGGCCTGAGTTGATGATCCCGCCGCCGGTGTAGAGGATCGGGCGTTCGGCCGCGGCGAGCATGTCGACGACTTGCTCGATCAGCGCCGGGTCGGCCTTGACTTGCGGGCGATACGTCTTGTGCTGGATCGGGCCGGGCTTGACGTATTTCGCCGTCGCGACCTGGACGTCCTTGGGGATGTCGACGACCACGGGCCCGGGACGGCCCGAGGTTGCGATATGGAACGCCTCATGGATCGTCGCGCCGAGCTTCGACGGGTCCTTCACCAGGTAATTGTGCTTGGAACAGTGACGCGTGATGCCGACCGTATCGGCTTCCTGGAAGGCGTCGGTGCCGATCAGCGCAGTCGGCACCTGGCCGGTGATCACCACCATCGGGATCGAATCCATCAGCGCGTCGGTGATCCCCGTGACCGCGTTGGTCGCGCCCGGGCCCGAGGTGACGAGCACGACGCCGGGCTTGCCGGTCGAGCGTGCATAGCCCTCCGCGGCGTGCGTCGCGGCCTGTTCGTGGCGGACGAGAATGTGGCGGATGCGCTTCTGCTTGAACAGCGCGTCGTAAATCGGGAGCACCGCGCCGCCGGGATAGCCGAACACGACCTCCACACCGAGATCGCACAGCGCCTCGATCAGGATATCGGCTCCACTCTTCTCGGCCACGGGTTGGCTCCTTTCTTCGCACGCGCAACATTGATGCGGTCGCGGGGCGATAGGGGTATGAAAACTACGCGTCAACCATCTATCGAATCATTTTATGTCGAATTGATGAAGTCTGATGAAATTATCTGTCTCTTCGGTTCGTGTCCAGCCCGCCGGAGGCTGATTACGGAACCAGGTGTACTGGCGCTTGGCATATTGGCGCGTGGCAAGGCCGGCGCGCTCGATCGCATCGCCGAGCGTGATCGTGCCCAGCGCAGCAGCGGCGAGTTCGGGCAAGCCGATCGCGCGGCGGATCGGTGCGTCGAGCGGCATGTCCTTGCGCGCGATGAGCGCGGCGACTTCCGCCATCGCGCCATCGTCGACCATTGCCGTGAAGCGCCGGTCGATCCGCTTGACGAGCCAGTCGCGCGGCGGCAGCAGGATCAGCGCGCGAAGATCGATCCGCTTAGCGATTCCGCCGACGCGTTCCTCGCGCCAGTAAGCGATCGAGCGGCCGGTCGCACGGATGACCTCGAGCGCGCGGGCGACACGCGTCGTGTCGGTCGGGTAGAGCGTTGCCGCGTGCGCCGGGTCGGCGGTTTGGAGAGCGGCGTAGGCGTCGCTCACCGTCATCGCGCGCACCTCGGCGCGGATTCCAGGGTTGATCTCGGGAACCGGCGCGATACCGTCGATCAGCGTGCGCAAGTACAACCCGGTCCCACCGACCAGGATAGGCAGGCTGGCCGCCGCGACCGCCACATCGATCGCCTCCCGCGCCTCGCTCGCCCAGCGCGCGGCTGAATAGCCGGTGTCTGCCGCATCGACATGCCCGAACAGCCGGTGCGGCGCGCGTGCTTCCTCCTCAATCGAAGGCCGCGCCGTGACGATCCGCAAGTCCCGATAGGCTTGCACGCTGTCGGCATTGATCACCGTCCCGCCGTGCCGCTCCGCCAGCATCAGCGCGAGCGCGGACTTGCCGCTCGCGGTCGGCCCTGCGATGAGCGCGACTTTCGGGAGGTCATCCTTGTTCATCGCCACCCTGATAGCTGCCAGCCTGCCGCAGGGCGAGGTATCAGCGGCGCACGACCGCTTGAACGCGGCAGGGTGCCTGCCGGTCGCCGAGGTATGGGTCGAAGAGGGCGAGGCATGCGACCTCCAGTTCGGCCGCGATATCGCCGCTGCGCGCGCCGCGCTCGAGGGACACGGCTATGACGTGATCGTCCAGCCCGCCGAGCACCGCCGCAAGAAACTGATCGTCGCCGACATGGATTCGACGATGATCACCGTCGAATGCATCGACGAACTCGCCGATTATGCCGGGATCAAGGCTGAGGTCGCGCTGGTCACCGAAGCGGCGATGCGCGGCGAGATGGATTTTGGCCAGGCGCTCGATGCGCGCGTCGCATTGCTGAAGGGGATGGGCGAGAGCGTCATCGATCGCTGCCTCGCCGAGCGGGTGAAGATCATGCCGGGCGCGCGCGAACTGGTGCGGACAATGCGCGCGAACGGCGCGACCGCGATCCTGGTGTCGGGCGGCTTCACGCGCTTCGCCGAACCGGTAGCCCGCGAAATCGGTTTCGATCGGGCGATCGCCAACGTGCTGGAAATCGCCGACGGCAAGTTGACCGGCGCCGTGACGAAACCGATCGTCGATGCGTCCACCAAACTAGCGACGCTGTCCGAAGCGATTTTGGCCTTGGGACTGTCGTCCGCGGAAACGCTCGCCGTGGGCGACGGCGCCAACGACCTCGCGATGATCACACAGGCCGGGCTAGGCGTGGCGTATCACGCTAAGCCGGTGGTCGCCAAAGCAGCCGGCGCGCGGATCGATCATGGCGACCTGTCGGCGTTGCTGTTCGCGCAAGGCTATGCGCGCAAGGATTGGCTGACGGCTTAACCCAATCGATTTTGCTTCGCTGCGCTCGCAATGGCGGAACGTTAGGGCGCGACCGGCACGCACGGTTTGACTGCGCCGCAGCCCGACGCTGCTTCGGCTTTCGAGCGGTACGGCCCGACCAGCAACTTGGTGAGCGCGCCGGCCTTGACGAAGCTTGCCTGTCGGCCCGCGAAACGGTCACCGACCTCGCTCCACAGCTTGCGCGCGTTGTTCGGGTCGCCGAACGCGCCGAGCTGGACACGCCAGCCGCCGGCAATCGCCACCGGCTTCGGCGTAGGCTGTGGCGGCGCTGGTGGCGCAGCGACGATCACCGGTGGTTTGCCCTTGGGCGGCTTGCCGGGTTGCGGATAGCTCGCGCCGGGGCTGCTCGGCGGCACGTCGATCGCGCCGATCGTCAGGCGCGCGGTGTTGCCGCCACCGCCGGCCACTTCGGGCGGATAGCCGGGCCGCCCGACCTGCTGCTCGTATTGCCGCGCGAGCGCGATGCCTTGCTGGCGCTGGTTGTCGGGGATGTATTTGTCCATTTCGGCAAGCGTCTGCGAGCCTTGCGGGAGGCCCGCCGCCGACGATCGTTGCAGTAAAGCGTAGGCGCGCACCCAATCGCGCGGCACGCCGTCGCCGTTGAACAGCATCGTGCCGAGCACGAGTTGCGCTCGCGGCTCCCCACGCGCGACCGCCTTTTCGAGCCACGGCACGGCGTCCTCCCGCTTGCCGTCCTGGAACAGCGCGAGGCCGTAATTGTCCTCGGCTTGCGGATGGCCCTGCAACGCGGCCCGGCGATACCAGCTTTCCGCCATCGGCAAGTCGACCGGCACGCCGCGGCCGAGCTTATAGGCCTGGCCCAAATTGAACTGCGCATCGGCGTCGCCCGCGATCGCCGCCCTGCGCCACTCGGCAACCGCGGTAACGTAATCGCCGCGGTTCCAGGCATCGACCCCGGCCTTGGTATCGGCCAGCGCCGGCGCACTCGCGATGAAAAGGGAAAGCGCCGCAGCGCCGATCAGCATTCGCATGGTTACGCGTCCCCGCACAGCTACACCCTGAAGGGCATAATGCCGCTTACGCCGCGAATGGCAAAGATTTCGTTGGGGATGGGTCGGCCATCCCGTCATTTCATAACGGGCGCGTTAACCGGTTCTTAGTTCCCGGCGTGGCACTTCACCGTCGAATAGCGGGGAGTTATAGGATCAATGCGCGTTCTCGCGATGGCATCGCAGAAGGGCGGTTCAGGCAAGACGACGCTGTCGGGGCACCTAGCGGTGCAGGCACAGCTCGCCGGCGCCGGCCCTGTCGTGCTGATCGACATCGAC
>JBDSWC010000106.1:0-6214 GCA_039926845.1 Sphingomonas sp.
CCACCGCCGGCCCGCCGTCGCACGCGGCAAGCAGCAAGACCCCGGCGATGAGCGACGCGGCGCGGATCAATCGACGTCCTCCACCTCGACCGCCTCGCCGGTCACCCGCTGCGACAGCGCCGCCGCCATGAAGGCGTCGAGATCGCCGTCGAGCACGTCCGACGGCGCGGTCGAGGTCACGCCGGTGCGCAGATCCTTCACGAGCTGATACGGCTGAAGGACGTAGCTGCGGATCTGGTGGCCCCAGCCGATATCGGTCTTGGTCGCATTCTCGGCGCTCGCCACCGCCTCGCGCTCGGCGAGCTCGCGTTCGTAAAGTCGCGCCCGCAACTGATTATATGCTTCCGCCTTGTTCTTATGCTGGCTGCGCTGGTTCTGGCACTGAACGACGATCCCGGTCGGGATATGCGTGATGCGCACCGCGGAGTCGGTGGTGTTGATGTGCTGTCCGCCCGCCCCAGACGCGCGATAGGTGTCGATACGCAGATCGCTCTCGTTATATTCAACCTCGATATTGTCGTCGACGACCGGGTAGACCCACACGCTGGCGAAGCTGGTGTGGCGGCGCGCGGCGCTGTCATACGGACTGATCCGGACGAGGCGATGCACCCCGCTTTCGGTCTTAGCATAGCCATAAGCGTTCTCGCCCTTGAGCAGGATCGTCGCAGATTTGATCCCGGCCTGCTCGCCCGAATGCTGGTCGATCAATTCGACCTTGAGCCCGTGGCGCTCCCCCCAGCGCTGGTACATCCGGCTGAGCATGCCGGCCCAATCCTGGCTCTCGGTACCGCCGGCGCCAGCGTTGATCTCGACATAGGTATCGTTGGCGTCGGCCTCGCCAGCCAGCAACGCCTTGATCTTGTCCTGGTCGGCGCGCTTGGCGAGTTCGGCCAGCGCCTCGACCGATTGGCCTTCCAGTTCAGCGTCGCCTTCGGCTTCGGCCATTTCGACCAGTTCGATGTTGTCGGCAAGTTCCTGTTCGATCGACCGGGTCGCTGCGATAGCCTCGTCGAGCCGGCGGCGTTCGCGCATTACTTCCTGCGCGGCCTTTGGGTCGTTCCACAGCGCCTGGTCCTCGACCCGCGCGTTGAGTTCGTCGAGCCGGCGAAGCGCACGGTCCCAGTCGAGGAATCGCCGGAGCAACGCCAGCGCCTCGTTGATCGTATCGACATGCGATTGCGCTTCGGCGCGCATTTGTTGCTCCGTCACCCCGGCGGAGGCCGGGGTCGTTGTATATGGGGTCGCGCTAGCCGATAACGGCCCCGGCCTCCGCCGGGGCGACGAATTTTGTTCGACCTAGTAGATACCGCCCTGCCGTTGCAAGAAATCGCCATCGGTGTCGTTCGACTTGGTCGGCGGCGGCGCCTTGGTCGCGGTCGGGGTCGGCAGATCGCGGCGGATCGGCCCGCGGCGCATCTCGCTCTCGGGCTTGAACGCTTCCCAGATGATCGACGCCTTGGGATCGTCGGTCGGCCAGCCGCCCGTGACCGGCTTGCCCGACGCGCGATCGATCCGCACCATCTGGATGCCCGGCGGCGCGCGGAACGGGATTTTGGGCAAGCCTTCGTACGCCTTGATCGCCCATTCCTTGAAGATCGGGGCGGCGAGCGTGCCGCCCTGCGCATAGCCGCCGAGGTTCACTGGCGTATCGTAGCCGATATAGACGCCGGCGATCATCTGCGGCGTGCCGCCGATGAACCACACGTCCTTCGGGCCCGAATTGGTGCCGGTCTTGCCGAACATCGGGCGGTCGAGGTCGCGTAGCACGACCGCGGTGCCGCGCTGGATCACGCCCTCGGCGATGTGCACCATCTGATATGCGCTCAGCGGCTCGACGATCTGCTTGAGGCGGACGACCGGGCGCGGCATCGGCTTGCCGTTCCAGTCGGGGGCGTTGCAACGGTCGCACGGGCGCCAATTCTCTGGCCAGACCACGTTGCCGCGGCGATCCTGGACGTAGTCGACCAGCGTCGCTGGCCGGCCGCGGCCATTATTCTCCAGGATCGAATAAGCGTTGACCATCCGCGACACCGTGGTCTCGCCCGCACCGAGCGCGAACGACAGGTAGGGCGGATATTTGCCGACGCCGATCTGATCCATCAGCTTGACGACGTTGGACATCCCGGTCTGCGCCGCCGCGCGCACCGTCATCAAGTTGCGCGACTGCTCGACGCCCCAGCGCATCGTGTGCGGGCCCGATCCGCCCCCGCCGCCGAAGTTGCGGAAACATTTCTGGCCGAGCCGCGCGCCCTGATAGACGCAGAACGGCCCGTCGACGATGATCGACGCCGGGGTCAGCCCAGATTCGAGCGCCGCGGCATAGACGATCGGCTTGATCGTCGATCCCGGCTGGCGCATCGCCTGCGTCGCCCGGTTGAACGACTGGACGCGGTTGTCGAACCCGCCCTGCATCGCCAGCACGCGGCCCGTCGCCGGCTCCTCGACCAGGAAGCCGCCCGAAATCTTGGGGATCGAGCGCAGCGCATAGCCGCCGCCTTCGGGCGCCACCGCGAGGATGTCGCCGACCTTGATCGCGCTTGCCGCCACCCCGCCGCCACCGCGGATCGGCATCGACGCGCCGGCGCGCGACATCGTCCCGGTGGAGCCGTCGGAGAAGCCGAGCTTGAAGTCACCGTTCGCATCGGTGACCACGGCCGCGCGCCAGTCCTCGTAATCGGTTGCGATGTTGCTGCTGAGCAAGGCGTTCAGCCAGTTCGATCCGATCTCGACATGCCCGATTGGTCCGGTCCAGCCACGACCGCGGTCGTAGCGCAACAGGCCGTTGCGCAACGCCTTTTGTGCAAGTGCCTGCTGATTGGGGTCGAACGACGTCCGGATCCACAGCCCGCCCGAATAGACGCTATAGGGGTTGCGCCCGCCATCGGCATTTTCGCCGAATTTCTCGATCAGCTGGCGGCGAACTTCTTCCATGAAATAGCCGGGCACCGATTCGAACGACGCGGTGCGCTTGTTGACCGTGCCGAGCGGCGAATTGATTGCGGCATCATGCTGCGCCTGGGTAATGTAGCCATTGGCCAGCATCTCGTTGAGCACATAATTGCGCCGCGCCGTGGCGCGCGCGGTCTGGCGATCGGGGTCATAGCCCGACGGCGCCTTGGGCAGGATCGCGAGATAAGCGAATTCGGGGATCGTCAGCTGGTCGACGCTCTTGTCGAAATAGGCGTGTGCTGCGGCCTCTACGCCATAGGCGTTGCGACCGAGGAAGATCGTGTTGAGGTAGATTTCCAGGATCTGCTGCTTGGTCAGCACATTCTCGATCCGATAGGCGAGCACCGCCTCCTTCAGCTTGCGCGAATAGCTGACCTCGTTGCCGACCAGCAGGTTCTTCGCGACCTGTTGCGTGATCGTCGACGCACCGCGCGCGCGCTTGCCGCTGAACATATTATCCCACACCGCGGACACGACGCCGAGATAATCGACGCCGTGGTGCGAGAAGAACGTCTTGTCCTCGGCCGACAGATAGGCCGCCACGAGCATCTTGGGATATTCGTCGAAGCTCAACTGGACGCGGCGTTCGCGGGCGTAGGAATAGACCGGCATGCCGTTGGTATCGCGGACGTTGGACGGCAGCGGCGGCTCGTAGGTCTTGAGCGCATCGACCGACGGCAGACCGGGCAATACGAAGATCAGCAATGCCGCATAGGCCAGCGCGATCATCAGCGCGATGAACGCCAAAACCTTGACCCACCATCGCCCCCACGCGCGGCGCACGAAGCCCGGGCCGCCGGGATCGCGCTTGATCGTGAAGTCGGTATTCTCGGTAGCGTCAGCGGCCATAGGCCGCCGCATTAGCAGGTCCGACGCGGCTTTCCAGCGGTGTTCGACGGGCTGCTAGTTCGACGCCATCCGTTTGGCGAAATTGATCTCCACCGCGCGCAGCACGCTCGTCGCGATGCGCTTGCGCCCTTCCGGCGAATCGAGGAACGCGGCGTCGTTCGGGTTCGAGATATAGCCGGTCTCGAACAGGATCGACGGCATGTCGGGCGCCTTGAGCACCATCAACGACGCCATTTTGTGAAAATTGGGGCGGAGCGGAATCAGCGGCCCAGCCTCGCGGCCGAGCAGCCGTGCGAACGCGGCCGACGCGTTCATTGTCTCGCGCTGCGTCAGGTCGATCAGAATCGACGAGACATCGGCATTCTCGCTGCCCAGGTCGATCCCGCCGATGATGTCGGCCTTATTCTCGCGCGACGCCAGCTTGGCGGCTTCCTTGTCCGACGCAATCTCGGACAGCGTATAAACCGAGGCACCCGTAGCATCGCCCGTGCCGACGCTGTCGCAATGGATCGAGATGAATAGGTCGGCCTTTAGCTTGCGCGCAATCCCGTAGCGTTCCTGGAGCACGAGGAACCGATCATCCTCGCGCGTCAGCGCGACGCGGACTCGGCCCGATTTGAGCAGTTCGTCGCGAATCGCCTTGGCGATGCGGAGCGTGACGTCCTTTTCCTTGAGCCCGCTGGTCGGCGAGATCGCACCAGGATCGAACCCGCCATGCCCCGCATCGATCACCACCAGCGGGCGGTCATCATCGCCATCGACCCGCGGCAAAGTGAGCCGTTGGCTCGAACTCGGCACCGGCAGCGACACGGTGTAGCGCGCCGGGATCAACCCGCTGTCGGGCATGTTGAACGGCGGGAGGAAACGCAATTTCCCTTCGGCCGCCGCGCGCGCGAAATCGTCGTCGTCGACCGTCTTGAGTTGGAGCGTAAGCACGCGGCCATCGGCGCCGAACTTGCCGCCGGTGACGACGGCTGGCCGGGTCAGGTCGAACACCACGCGCGCACCGCCGTCGCGCGCGCCTTCACGCACGCCGCCGACCAGGCCGCCGGTTGCGACCGTGCCGCCGGGGCTCGCGCCGGTCACGTCGAGCGCGACACGATTGGGTGAGGCGAGCAGGAAGCTCGACGCGGCGGCGACGCGGCTTTCGAAGGTCACGACGACCGAATCGTTCTTGACCTCGACGCGTTGAATCGTCCCCGCCCAAGCGGGCGTCCCGCCGAGCCACAGGGCCAGCAAAGCGAGGATAAACGACACGCGCCCGTAATGGCGCGCCGGCTTATGGCGGGTCCAGCGAAAAACCATCGCGCGCAGAACCCTTGTTACGCCCCCGAACATTCGGATGGTTATCGCCGCGCTCACGCTGCCACATGGTGAAGCGATATGGTTAACGAGCCATTCGGCATTTCCCGGCCGGTAAAAATGGCCAAATACTGCCAGTTGAAGCAGGGCGGCCGGGATGCTACCTGAACGGTCAACCGGGCTTTCGCGCGTGATTTGCGTGGGTCCGGTCTCACGGCCGCCCCCGCGTTTTTCGGATCCAGCGGCCTATCCAGGTTGACGCTCGCAATGATGCATTTTCCCTGCCCCATGCTCCGCCCGGCTCGCGCCGGCGGCCGTGCTGGCGTGGGTGTCCCGGGCCACGTGCCCGGGCGTGCTCTGCGCGCGAAAGACGCACATCCACCCATCCGCACCGCCCGGCATTCAGCCGGCAGCGCGCGACTTATCGGCGCGCCCCCTTCTCTATTCGAGGAGCGGCGCGCCCGGAGAATATTACATGACCATGCGTATGTTGATCGACGCACGCCACCGGGAAGAGACCCGCGTGGCAGTCGTCAAGGGAAACCGCATCGAGGAGTTTGATTTCGAGAGTGCCGAGCGCAAGCAGCTCAAGGGGAATATCTATCTAGCTAAGGTTACGCGAGTCGAACCGTCGCTCCAAGCGGCGTTCATCGACTACGGCGGTAACCGCCACGGCTTTCTCGCCTTCTCTGAAATCCATCCCGATTATTATCAGATCCCCAAGGAGGATCGCGACGCGCTGCTTCGTGAGGAAGCCGAGCATGCCGCGGAAGAAGCTGCTTTGCGCGCCGAACTCGACGGCGACGACGACGATCATGATGACGACGATCACGATCATGACGAGCCGAGCGAGGAAGATCTCGAGCGGCTCGACGACGACGGCGCGCCCGATGAAGAGGTAGCTGCCGGCAACGAAAGCCGTGGCCGCCGTCCGCGCCGCGGCGGGTCGGACGACCAGGTCGATGCGCTGCGCGAGCGCCGCATGAACTTGCGCCGCCGCTATAAGATCCAGGACGTCATCAAGCGCCGCCAGGTGCTGCTGGTCCAGGTCGTCAAGGAAGAGCGCGGCAACAAGGGCGCGGCGCTGACCACGTATCTGTCGCTCGCCGGCCGA
>JBDSWC010000107.1:0-19689 GCA_039926845.1 Sphingomonas sp.
TAACTGGGCCCCGGCCTTCGCCGGGGAAGTGTTATGAATTGGGGTCGTCTCTTTTCAGCAAGGTATCGCGTGCGGCGTTGACGCGCTGGGCGAGCTCGGCCGAGCCGCCATGGTCGGGGTGGACGGCGAGCAGCAGCCGATGGTGCGCGGCGCGGATGTCGGCGTCGCTCGCGCCAGCACCGAGCCCGAGGATGCCGAGCGCGTCGAGTCGTTCGGGCGGCGGCGGTGCCGGCGCGATCGGGCGCTTGCCGCTGGTGTGAACCTTCTTCGGCCCCTGCCACAACCACCAGCCGGCCCAGGCCACCGCCAGCGCAAGGACCAGCTTGGCGATCACGCGAAGAGCGGGAGAACCGGCTCGGGCAATGCCAGCGCCGCCATCATCTCGCGCAATTCCTGGCGCGCGGCGACGTGGCTCAGGCCCATTTCGCCGAACTCGCGGCTGTCGATCATCGTCAGACCCTTGGGAAACAATTCGCGGTAGATCACCCGCTCGCCCAGGCCCGGGATGATGCGGAACCCGACACGCTTGGCCAGCTGGTCTAGCGCTTCCGACACGCGGCGCATGTTGCGCGCCTCGATATGCTGGAGGCGGTTGCGCAGGACCACCCAATCGATTGTCGCGCCGTCCGACTTGGCGCGGGCCTTGCGCGCGTCCCAGATCAGCTCCGAATAGAAGCTCGGCCGCGTCACCTTGAACGTATCGGGGTCGACCTGCCCGATCAGGTCGAAATCGACGAAGCTGTCGTTCATCGGCGTGACCAAAGTATCGGCGCGCGCCGCCGACATCCGGCCGAAGCGATCGTCGCGGCCTGGCGTATCGATCACCAGGAAATCGGTATCGCGGTCGAGTTGTTCGAGCAATTCGGTGAAACGCGCGAGGCTCTCGCCGTCATGCGCGGCGAACTTGGGCGTCGGCAATTCGCGACCGGTGCGTTTTTCGGTCGCCTGGCGGTTCTCGAAATAGCGCGCCATCGTCTGCTGGCGATGGTCGAGGTCGAGCGCCGCGACGCGCGCGCCGCGCGCCTGTAGCGCGATCGCGACATGGACCGCAGTGGTCGACTTGCCAGTGCCGCCCTTTTCATTGGCGAAGACGATCGTATGGGGTTTGCGGGTGTCCGCCATGCTGACCTTGTTGCGTGAACTCTCGCCCACCCATTACAGCCGAAAGCGAAACTGTCGAAGGGTCAAATGCCGTGCAGGTCGTCCATCATCTGTCCGATTTGAGACGCGCCGTCACCGATCTGCGCGGTGGTGGCGCGGCGGTAGCCCTGGTGCCGACGATGGGCGCGCTCCATGCCGGGCATATGGCGCTGGTCGAGGCGGCGCGGGCGGATCGGGCAAAGGTCGTCGCGTCGATCTTCGTCAACCCCAAGCAGTTCGGACCGAACGAGGACCTCGCGCGCTACCCGCGTCCGGCCGACGCCGACACCAAGCTGCTGACCGAGCATGGTTGCGACCTGTTGTGGATGCCCGGCGTGGACGAGATGTATCCGTCGGGCTTTGCGACCAACGTGTCGGTGTCGGGAGTCAGCGACGGGCTCGACGGCTCGGCCCGGCCCGGCCATTTCGACGGGGTGGCGACGGTGGTGGCGAAGCTGTTCAATCAGGTGGGGCCCGACGCCGCGTATTTCGGCGAGAAGGATTTCCAGCAGCTCGCGGTGATCCGGCGGATGGTCGCCGATCTCGATTTAGGCTTGGACATCGTCGGCGTGCCGACGGTGCGTGAGGCGGATGGTTTGGCGCTGTCGTCGCGTAACGCGTATCTTTCCGCCGACGAACGCGCACGGGCTGTAGCGCTGCCCCGCGCGCTGACCGAAGCGAAGCGCGCGATCGAGGCCGGCGAGGCTGGCGCGATCCCCACCGCCATGGCGTCACTCACGCAAGCAGGCTTCGTTATCGACTATGTCGAGTTGGTCGACGCTGCCTCGCTCGGCGCGCCAACCGCCGGGAAACCGCGCCGTCTGCTCGCCGCAGCGCGTATCGGCGCCACGCGGCTGATCGACAACCTGCCGGTAGGGTCCTGAAAATCAGGGTTAAATCGCGTTAACCATTTGTTGACCGCTTCCCGGCCAATCTGATTCGGCCAAAAGGGGCAAAAGGGGTTGGCGAATGGGCAGTAGCCTGAAGAGCGCGCAGTTTCTGATCGAGAGCCGATTGCGCGATGCCGCGCGCGGCGATTGGGATGCTTGTTACGACCTGGGGGTAGATTATTCGACCGGCGTCAACGGCGTCGGGCTCGACCTGGTCGAAGCGCACAAATGGTTCAACATCGCGGCATCACGCGGCGGCCATGAAAGTGCGCGTTACTGCCGCGCCGAAGTCGCCGACGAAATGACCGCGCGCGAAATCGCCGAGGCGCAGACCCGCGCTCGGGCCTGGCTCAACGAAACGACCCGCCGCGCGGCGTAATCCAATCCCGTCATGCCGGACTTGATCCGGCATCCCGCTTTTTCCGGCCGCTGAAGAAGCGGGACTCGGATCAAGTCCGGGGTGAAGATTACTTCTTTGCAGCCGCCGCCTTCTTCGGCGCCGCCTTCTTCTTTGCGGGGGCCTTCTTCTTCTTGCCCTTGGCCGGCGCTGCCGCGGCGCGCGCATCGATCAGTTGCGCGGCCTCTTCCAGCGTCAGCGCATCCTTGTCGATCGACTTGGGCAAGGTCGCATTGGTCGTGCCGTCGGTGACGTAGGCGCCATAGCGGCCCTCCATCAGCTTGATCTCGGCCTCGGTGCGCGGGTGCGCGCCCAAGACCTTGAGCGGCGCCTGGCTGCCGCGCGCCGGCCGTCCGCCGTTCGCCGCCGCTTCGGCCAGCTTGACCACCGCCGCGTTCATCCCCGTCTCGAACACCTCGGCGGTCGATTGCAGCCGGGCGTATTTGCCGTCGTGCGCCAGATACGGACCATATCGACCGATCGACGCGGTGATCATGTTGCCGCTCTCGGGATGCACACCGACCTCACGCGGTAAGCTCAGCAGCTTGAGCGCCCATTCGAGGTCGAGTTCGGGAATGTCCTTCGGGATCGACGCGCGCTTGGCCTCCTTGCCCTCGCCGAGCTGGATATACGGTCCGAACCGCCCCGATTTGCGCTCGACCTCAAGGCCGGTGACGGGATCCTTGCCCAGCCCTTCCGGCCCCGTGTCCTCGCCCTCGGCGCCGCCCGGTTGCGCGAAGCGGCGGGTGTATTTGCAGTCGGGATAGTTCGAGCAGGCGATGAACGCACCGAACTTGCCGCCGCGCAGCGCCAACTGCCCCTTGCCGCAGTTCGGGCACAGCCGCGCGTCGCCGCCATCGGCCTTGTCGGGGAACAGATAGGGCGCGAGGAACTGGTCGAGCTGCTGCGTCACTTCGGACGGCTTGAATTCCATCACTTCGACGGTGCGCGGCTTGAAATCGCGCCAGAACGCTTCGAGCACCTTCTGCCACTGCGCGCGGCCGCCCGAAATCTCGTCGAGTTCGTCCTCGAGTCCGGCGGTATAGTCGAAGCTTACATAGCGTTCGAAGAAGCGTTCGAGGAACGCCGTTACCAGCCGGCCCGATTCCTCGGCGAAGAAGCGGTTCTTCTCGACGCGGACGTAATCGCGGTCCTTGAGCACCTGGATCGTCGAGGCATAGGTCGACGGGCGGCCGATGCCGAGCTCTTCCAGCCGCTTGACCAGCGACGCTTCGGAGAAGCGCGGCGGCGGCTGGGTGAAATGCTGTTCGGCGGTGACGTCGCGCTTCGCCGGGACGTCGCCGTCGCGCAGCCGCGGCAAGCGGCGGGACTCTTCGTCGCCCTCGTCGTCGGTCCCTTCTTCGTAGAGCGCGAGATAGCCGGGGAACATCACGACCTGGCCGGTCGCGCGGAGACCATGGCGGCCGGTGCCGTCGGCCAGGTCGATCGTCGTGCGTTCCATCCGCGCGCTGGCCATCTGGCTCGCCATCGCACGCTTCCAGATCAGCTCGTACAGCCGGGCATGGTCGCCCGACCCGGCCTTGTCCTTGGCGAAGTCGGTGGGACGGATCGCTTCGTGCGCTTCCTGCGCGTTCTTGGCCTTGGTCTGGTACATCCGCGGCTTGTCGGGGACGTAGCTCGCATCGTAGCGGTTGGTGATGGCGTTGCGCGCGGCGGAAATCGCGCTGCCGTCCATCTGCACGCCGTCGGTGCGCATATAGGTGATCGCGCCGTCCTCGTAGAGGCCCTGCGCCACGCGCATCGTGTGGCTGGCGGAGAAGCCGAGCTTGCGCGCCGCTTCCTGCTGCAAGGTCGAGGTGGTGAAGGGCGGCGGCGGGTTGCGCGTCGCGGGCTTGGTCTCGACCGACTGGACGGTGAAGCGGCCGTTCTCGACGTCGGCCTTCGCCTTCATGGCGTCACCCTCGCCGCCGATCGTCAAGCGGTCGATCTTGTCGCCGTTCCATTTTACCAGGCGCGCGGTGAACGGCGTGCCGTCCTGCTCCATCAGTGCGGCGACCGACCAATATTCCTGCGCGGTAAACGCTTCGATCTCGCGCTCGCGGTCGACGATCAGGCGGAGTGCGACCGACTGGACGCGGCCGGCCGATTTGGCGCCGGGCAACTTGCGCCACAGCACCGGGCTCAGCGTGAACCCGACGAGATAATCAAGCGCGCGGCGGGCGCGGTACGCGTCGATCAGATCCTCGTCGAGCTGACGCGGATGCTTCATCGCCTCGGTGACGGTCGCCTTGGTGATCGCGTTGAACGTGACGCGCTCGACCTCCTTGGGCAACGCCCGGCGGCCGCGCAGCACTTCCTGCACGTGCCACGAAATCGCCTCGCCCTCGCGGTCGGGGTCGGTCGCGAGGATCAAGCGGTCCGCGGTCCTGGCGAGGTCGGTGATCGCCTTGAGCTGCTTGGCCTTGTCGGGATAATTCTCCCAATCCATCGCGAAATTGTCGTCGGGATTCACCGACCCGTCCTTGGGCGGCAGATCGCGGACGTGGCCGTAGCTCGCCAGCACGCGATAGTCGGAGCCCAGGTATTTCTCGATGGTTTTCGCCTTGGCCGGCGATTCGACGATGACTAACTGCATAAGCGGTAAAAACTGCCTCTCACGTGTACGCGTGTAAGGTGGGGAGGATAATCGGGCCGCGTCAAGCCGCGGGCTGCCGGATCGATTAATCGGCCTGTTAACCTCCGGCCCGTATAGCGCGCCAGATGTTGGACTATCATACCCTCATGGCGGAGCACGACCGGCTGGTCGTTCACGCAGCTGCGCTCGAAAAGACGATCGATGCGGGCGACAGCGCCGCGATTTGCCAAGCCTTCGCCCGGCTCAACGCCGAGTTGGTCGCGCATGTCGCCAAGGAAGATGCCATGGTTTATCCGCGGCTGATCGCTGGCGACGATGCCGCCACGTCGGCTGCTGCGCGGGAAGTGATCGACGAGTTTCGCGATCTCGGCGCCGATTGGAATGCCCTGATCGGCTGGGCCACGCCCGCGGCGATCGCCGCGCAGCCCGAACGTTTTGCCGAAGAAGTGCGGGGATTGCTGGCGCGGCTGCGCGGGCGCGTGCGCCGCGAGAACGAATTGCTCTATCCCCAGGCGTTGCGCGCCGCGCACATCCGGCTGCGCGGCTGACCGTCAGGACGGTTGGCGTAGCGAGCGCCAAGCGACGACAAATGCGATCGCCAGCAAGAGGTCGCCGCAGACCAGCGCGAAGGTGCTCGTCGCGGTTCGGCCCATGCTCCACAACAATGCAGTCGGCACCCAGAAGCTCAGCTTGCCGAAGACCCCGACCAACATCAGCGCCCGGTATTGCCGCGGCGCACCGCCGATCAGCCAATAGACGATCTGAAACCCCAATGCCGCGCCGATGAACCCGTAATAATATTCGGGTGCCGGCAATCGTGCGGCGGGCGCTGCCACGCGGGTCTCGAGAAAATAGAGCGGCAGCAACAGGATAGCGCCGTAGATCGCGGCGCCGCGAAACAGCCATCCGATTTGCTTTTCGGTCATGTCAGGCTCACCCTTCCCCCTGCGTGGCGTTCGAGCCTGCCCGCCAGTTCGAGTTCGAGGAACACCGTCGCGACGATCGCGGGGGGCAGGCCGGACTGGCGGATCAGTTCGTCGATCGCGACGGGCACCGGACCGAGCAAGGCGGCGACGGCCCCGCGCTCGGTGTCGCCGGGATCGGCCGGCGGCATGGCGTCAAAATCGCTGGCGGGGCTGCGCACCATCCGCGCGTCGATCGGCCGGATCGATTCGAGGATGTCGGCGGCGGACTGCACCAGCGTCGCGCCGTCGCGGATCAGCTGGTTGCAGCCCTGTGCCCGCGGATCGAGCGGGCTGCCGGGCACCGCCATGACGTCACGTCCGGCCTCGTTCGCCAGCCGCGCGGTGATCAGCGACCCCGATTTGGGCGCGGCCTCGACCACGACGGTGCCGACCGCCAGTCCGGCGATGATGCGGTTGCGGTGCGGGAAGTTGCGCGCGAGTGGCTCCATTCCCGGCGGCTGTTCGGCGATCAGCAGGCCCTCGGTCGCGACTTGTTCCTGGAGCGCGCGATTTTCGGGCGGGAACGAGATGTCGATGCCGCTGGCGATCACGCCGATCGTGCCGGTGGCGAGCGATCCGGCATGCGCGGCGGTGTCGAGCCCGCGCGCCAGGCCCGAGACCACCACGACGCCCTCGCGTCCCAGCTCGACCGCGAGTCCCCGCGCGAAACGGCACGCCGCCGCCGACGCATTGCGCGCACCGACCATCGCGACGGTGATGCGTTGGGTTAGCGACAGGTCGCCACGCAAGGTTATTGCGGCTGGCGCGTTGTCGAGTTCGGCGAGGAGCGGCGGGTAGTCGGCGTCGTCGAGGAACAGGTAGCGCGCGCCGAGCTTCTCGGACGCGGCGATCTCGCGTTCGACTACGGTCGCATCGATCACCTTCGGCGCCCGCCCGCCGCCGCGCGCGGCGAGATCGGGGAGCGCCTCGATCGCGGCACCGGCGCTGCCGAACCGCGCGATGAGTTGACGATAGGTGATCGGCCCGATCGTCGGCGTACGGATCAGCCGCAGCCGGGCAATTCGCGCGTCGCTCAATGCTGCGCCTCTTCGCCCTTGCTCCCGCCAACGCGCGGTTCGGTGCCGTCGAGCAACCGGTCGATGTTGGTCCGGTGCTTCCACAGCACCAGCAGCGCCAGCGCGATCAGCAGCAGCACGAGATCGAATTGCCCGAGCAACGCGGCGGCGATCGGGGAAGAGATCGCGGCGGTCATCCCCGCCACCGACGAAATCCGCAGCAAAGCGAGCATCGCCAGCCACATACCGGCGAAGATCAACCCGATCGGCCAATACAGCGCGAGGCAGATGCCGAGCAGCGTCGCGACGCCCTTGCCGCCCCTGAAGCGTAGCCAGACCGGGTAGAGGTGGCCGAGAAAAGCCGCCGCCGCGGCGAGCGTTTCATGGCCGGGGAAGACGCACGCGGCGATCAGCACTGCCGCCGCACCCTTCGCCCCGTCGAGCACCAACGTTGCCGCCGCCAACTCCTTGCGGCCAGTACGCAGCACGTTGGTCGCGCCGATATTGCCCGATCCGATCTGGCGCAGGTCGCCCGCGCCGAACACGCGCGTCAGGATCACCCCGAACGGGATCGACCCGAGCAGATAGCCCAGCAGCATCGCGGCCGCCGGTGGACCCCAAAGGTATTCGGTCGGCAACGCCCCACCCCTTTCGTTGCGGATATAGAACAAGCGACGCGCCACCGCTACTGATCTTGATCACGTGGGCCGCCCGGTCCAGACGGCGGGCCACATGGATGCGCGCCCGATCTTGTTGTTCGATTCAGGCGTCGGCGGGCTGTCGGTGCTCGCCGCGGTGCGCGACCTGCTGCCCCAGGCCAGCCGGGTCTATGTCGCCGATTCGGCCGGGTTTCCCTATGGCACCAAAAGCGAGGCGGAGATCGCCGCGCGCGTACCGGCGCTACTCGGACGGCTGGCTGAGCGCTACGACCCGCGGCTCATCGTCATTGCGTGCAACACTGCGTCGACCATCGCGCTCCAGCACGTCCGCGCGGCGCTCGACGTGCCGATCGTCGGCACGGTGCCCGCAATCAAGCCCGCCGCCGAACTGAGCGAAACGCGCGTGATCGGCGTGCTCGGCACCGACGCGACGGTGCGCCAGCCCTATGTGGATGATCTTGCCGCGCGGTTCGCCGGCGATTGCATCGTGATCCGGCATGGGTCGGCGGCGTTGGTCGAACTGGCCGAGGCGAAGTTGCGCGGCGAGCCCGCCGATCCTGCGGCGTATCGGGCGGCTATCATCGGATTGTTTGATCAACCCGGCGGCGACCGCATCGACGTAGTGGTCAACGCCTGCACCCATTTCCCGCTGGTTTCCGACGAGATCGCCGCGGCCGCGCCGCACGCGGTTCGGTTTGTCGATGGCGCGGCGGGGATCGCGCGTCGCGTCGCGCATCTGACCGCTGGGCAGAACTGGCCCGCCGCACCCGAGCACCGCGCCGTGTTCACGCGGCTGGGCGAGGCCGAAAACCGCCTCGCGCCCGCACTGGCGCGCTACGGCATCACGCGGATCGAAGCGCTCTAGCCGACGGGCGGCATCGCCGCGCGCAACCGTTCGGCATAGCGGTTCGCCAGCTCGCCATGGGCGTGGCGCGCGGCGGGATCGGGCGCTTGCTCGGCGGCGGCGCGTTCCTGCGCTTCGCGGCGGCGAAGATAGTCCTGGTCGTGGCCCGGCGGGCTGCTCTGGTCGGTCATCATCATGCTCCGGCAAAACAGGCGGGAGCGAATACGCTGCTCTCGATCACCCGGACTTGCCGAGCGACGACTCGGTATAGCAGCGTCGTGAGGCTCTTTCGCTTACCTGGAGCAACATCTGCCTGACGTTTCGCACGCATAATCGATGGAAATGCGCGAAAATGCGCGCTAACGGGCAAACCACCATGAGCGATTCCGCTACTTCGCGCCCGGTCGATTATTCGCGGGTCTTCAGCCAGGCGATCGACCGCCTGCATGCCGAGGGGCGTTACCGCGTCTTCATCGACATCCTGCGCAACAAGGGCGCCTATCCCAACGCGCGCTGCTTCGCCGGGCATAACGGGCCGAAGCCGATCACGGTGTGGTGCTCGAACGACTATCTCGCGATGGGCCAGCACCCCAAGGTGATCGCGGCGATGGAGGAAGCGCTCCACGATGTCGGCGCGGGATCGGGCGGCACGCGCAACATCGGCGGGAACACGCATTACCATATCGATCTCGAGGCCGAACTTGCCGATCTGCACGGCAAGGAAGGCGCGTTGCTGTTCACCAGCGGCTACGTCTCGAACGAGGCGACGCTGGCGACGCTCGGCAAGTTGCTGCCCGGGTGCATAGTCTTTTCGGACGAGCTCAACCACGCGTCGATGATCGCGGGAATTCGCAATTCGGGGTGCGAGAAGCGCATCTTCCGCCACAACGACCTCGCGCATCTCGAGGAATTGCTGGCGGCCGAGGACGCGAACGTCCCGAAGCTGATCGCGTTCGAGAGCGTCTATTCGATGGAAGGCGACATCGCACCGATCGCTGCGATCTGCGACCTTGCCGACAAGTACAACGCACTGACCTATTGCGATGAGGTCCATGCAGTCGGGATGTATGGCCCGCGCGGCGGCGGGATTTCGGAGCGTGACCAGGTCGCGCACCGGCTGACGATCATCGAGGGCACGCTGGGCAAGGCGTTCGGGGTGATGGGCGGTTACGTCGCGGCGGACCAGACGATCATCGACGTCATCCGCAGCTACGCGCCGGGGTTCATCTTCACGACCAGCCTGTCGCCCGTGCTGGTCGCCGGGGTGCTGGCGAGCGTGCGCCACCTCAAGGCCTCGACCGTCGAGCGCGAGGCGCAGCAGGTATCTGCCGCAATGCTCAAGGCGATGCTGGCGGAGGCGGGGCTGCCGGTGATGCCGGGCGACACGCACATCGTTCCGCTGATGATCGGCGACCCGATCAAGGCCAAGAAGATCAGCGACGTGCTGCTCGCCGAATACGGCGTCTACGTTCAGCCGATCAATTACCCGACCGTCCCGCGCGGCACTGAACGATTGCGCTTCACGCCGGGGCCGACGCACGACGAGCGCATGATGCGCGACCTGACGCAGGCGCTGGTCGAGATCTGGGGCCGGCTGGAGCTGCGCAAGGCGGCTTAATGGAGCTGGCGATGCCCCTTTTCACACGTCATCCCCGCGAAAGCGGGGACCCATCTCCTGAAGACGCCGCATGCACGGCGGCTACGTCTACATCCTGACCAACCGCAAGAACGGCGCGCTCTATACCGGCGTCTGCGCCGATATCCGCGCGCGTATGCTTCAGCATAAAGCGAGGACTGGCAGTAAGTTCTGCAAGAAATACGGGATCGACAAGCTGGCCTATGTCGAACAGCATGACGAAATCGTCGATGCAATTGCTCGCGAAAAGGCGGTCAAGAAATGGAACCGCGCCTGGAAGATCGACTTGATCGAGCGCGACAATCCCGATTGGCGTGATTTGTGGTTTGATCTCAACCGTTAGTGGCTTGGCACGTCCAGGAGATGAGTCCCCGCTTTCGCGGGGATGACGACGGTAGGCTCAGGGCTTCCCCATCTCACTGACACTCCCCGCGAATTGCTCAAAATCGCGGGCCTCGCTGAAATCCCGATAAACGCTCGCGAAGCGGATATAGGCGACCGAATCGAGTCCTTTTAGGCCGTCCATCACCAACTCGCCGATCCGTTTCGACGACACTTCGGCATCGCCCAGCGTTTCCAACTGGCGCTGGATGCCCGACACCAATCGCTCGATCTGCACCGCCTCGATCGGGCGCTTGCGCGTCGCGATCTCGATCGAGCGGAGCAATTTCTCGCGCTCGAACGGCTCCTTCTTGTCCTCGCTCTTCAGTACGACGAGTTCGCGCAACTGGATGCGCTCGAAGGTCGTGAAGCGCGCCGCGCACCCTTCGCACTGCCGCCGCCGGCGGATCGCGGCGCCGTCCTCGGTCGGCCGCGAATCCTTTACCTGGCTGTCCTCATGTCCGCAAAACGGGCAACGCATCTCGGGTCCGTATCCTACCTGCTAGAACACGGACCCTATCGGATCATGCCTTCTTGGCGAAGCGGTTATACGCCATGATGCCGCCGCCGATGATCGCGCCGGTCGCCATCGAGATCGGGAGCAGGATTGCCGCGACCGCGCCGACCGCGGCGGCGCCGGCGATCTTCTGCGCGTTTTCGTCCTTCATCAGCCCGCGCGCGGCCTGTTCGGCCTCGGCGGCGCTGTTCATCACGAAGGTCTTGGCCGATTCGAGCGTGCTTTCGCCGTCGCCCGCGACGAACGCGCCGCAGTTCGCGCAATATTTGGCGCCGTCGGTCAGCGCCGCGTCGCAATGCGGGCACATGCGGGTCAGATTCTCGGTCATCTCACAGTCCTTGATAGATCGGAAAACGGTGACATAGTGCATTAACACGCTGCCGCACAGCATTTTCTACCTGCGCATCGCCCTGTTCACCATTTTTGGCGAGTCCGTCGAGCACGTCGGCGACCATGTTGCCGATCTCGCGGAACTCGGCGGGACCGAATCCGCGCGTGGTGCCGGCGGGCGATCCGACGCGGATGCCGCTGGTCTTGACCGGGGGCAGCGGGTCGTTGGGGATGCCGTTCTTGTTGCAGGTGATGCCCGCGCGCTCGAGCGCTTCGTCGGCGTCCTTGCCGGTCACGCCGAGCGGAGTCAGGTCGACCAGCGCAAGGTGTGTGTCGGTGCCGCCCGATATGAGATTGCAGCCGCGCTCGTTAAGCGTCGCGGCCAGCACCTTGGCATTCTCGATGATCGCAGCGGAATACAGCTTGAAGTCCGGCCGCAGCGCTTCGCCGAACGCGACCGCCTTGGCCGCGATGACGTGCATCAGCGGCCCGCCTTGCAGCCCCGGGAACACTGCCGAGTTGATCTTCTTCGCGATCACTTCGTCGTCGGTCATCACCATGCCGCCACGGGGCCCGCGCAGCGTCTTGTGCGTCGTCGTGGTGACGACATGCGCGTGGCCAAACGGCGTCGGATGAACGCCGCCCGCAACGAGGCCGGCGAAGTGCGCCATATCGACCATGAACAGCGCGCCAACCTCGTCGGCGATCGCGCGGAACTTGGCGAAATCGATCTGGCGCGGATAAGCCGAACCGCCGGTGATGATCAGCTTGGGGCGATGCTCCTTGGCCTTGGCGAGCACTTCGTCGAAATCGATAAGGTGCGTGTCGGGCGTGACCCCATATTGCACGGCGTTGAACCACTTGCCCGACATCGCGGCCTTGGCACCGTGGGTCAGGTGGCCGCCGGCGTCGAGGCTGAGCCCCATGATCGTGTCGCCGGGCTTGGTCAGCGCGAGCATCACCGCGCCGTTGGCTTGCGCGCCCGAATGCGGCTGGACGTTGGCGAAGCCGCAGTTGAACAGCGCCTTCGCGCGGTCGATCGCCAGCTGCTCGACCTCGTCCGACGGGTGGCAGCCCTGATAATAGCGCTTGCCCGGATACCCTTCGGCATATTTGTTGGTGAACACGCTGCCTTGCGCCTCGAGCACCGCCCTGGAGACGATATTTTCCGACGCGATCAGCTCGATCTGGTTCTGCTCGCGCGCGAGTTCGTGCTCGACGCCCGCGAACACCTTTGGGTCCGCCTCTGCGAGGCGACGGGTGAAGAAAGCGTCGGGCTGGACGTCGGCGAGGGTGGTCGGGTTGCTGCTCATACGGGCTCCTTGGCCGACAATTTGTCGACGCGATGCTGGTGGCGGCCCCCGGCGAAGGGGGTGTCGAGGAAAGCCTGCAGGCACGCGATCGCCATGCCCTCGTCGGTCAGGCGCGCGCCCATCGCGATGACGTTGGCATCGTTGTGCTCGCGGGCGAGCGCGGCGGACACCGGCTCCGAAACGAGCGCGCAGCGGCAGGCGGGATTGCGATTGACCGCGATGGAAATGCCGATGCCCGATCCGCAAAGCGCGACGCCGCGCTCGGCGCGACCGCAAGCGACTGCGTCGGCGAGCTTGTAGCCGTAATCGGGATAATCGACGCTGGCGGTGTCGTGGGGACCGAGATCGTCAACTTCATGCCCCGCGTCGCGCAACCACTCGGTCAGCGTCGTCTTGAGGGCGACGGCGGCGTGATCGGACGCGATGGCGATACGCATGAACGGGGCGCGGGTCCTTCGGGCTAATGGGGTGCGACGCCCTTACGCCGGGTGCCGCGATTATGCCACCCCAAGTTTGGGTTTGATCCGCAACCAACCGCGGGTCCGCACTGTGGCGACGTGACTCGCGCTCACCGGAAGGCGCGTCCCGTCGGCGAGGACCAACCGCCAGGCGCGACCTTCGCGCGTCGCGCCATCGACAGACGCAGCGGCGACCCAGGCGCCACGATGGACTTGCTCGCCGTCGATGCCCGCCAATTCGGCGAGCGTGTCGGCGAACCGTGCGAGCACCAATGGCTTCGCCCCGCCCGCCAGATGGAGCCGGCAATAATGGTCTTCGGCGGTCACTGCCTGGACGTCGGCGAGGTCGCGCACCCCGGCGCGAAACAGAATGCCATCGTCAGCCAGCGCCGGTGTTGCGGCGCGGCGCGGGCGGGCGAAGAACAGGACGACGAACAAGGTCGCGCTGATCGCCCCCGCCTCGATCCAGGTGCGCGCGGGGTCGATGGTGCTCGTGATTCCAAACAGCCACAAGGCCGCGGGGATTTCGAGCGGCAAGGGCAGGTTGATCACCATCGCGCCGATCGCGCCGGCGCGTCGCCAGTCCTGTGGGCGGCGGATCATCCAGGCGAACCACGCCAGCCACTTGGCCATGTTCCACCCGATCAGCACGCTCCAGAAGCCAAGGCGCTGACCGAGCGGCATGTCGATCGTCCCGAACGCGCCCATCACCGTCGCCAGCACGATCGCCGCTGCGCCGCCGACCAACAGCATCGCGAAACCCGGGAGCGCGAACGCACGATCCACGAATTTTCGGGCCGACTTGGCGAAGCCGCTGTTGCGCCGTCGGCGCCGCGTAGGCTGGTCGGGGGAAAGCGTCGCCATGGGCGGCGACGCTGCCACGTTCGGAACAGGAGTGCCAGATGCGCAAGATATTGATCGCCGGATTGGGGTTGGCGCTGATCGCCAGCATGCCGGGCACGGCGCAGGTCGCCGATACTGCCGCACTGTCGGCGCAGAAGACCGCGCTCGACAAGTTTGCCTGGATGGACGGGACGTGGCGCGGACCCGCGGTAACTCAATTTCCCGGCGGCGAGCATCGCGTGACGCAAACCGAGCGGATCGGGCCCATGCTCGGCGGGACGTTGCGCGTGATGGAGGGCAAGGGGTTCAACGCCGATGGCAGCGTCGGCTTCAACGCCTTCGCGGTCGTTTCTTACGACGCCGCCAAGCAACACTATGTTTTCCATTCCTATGCTCAAGGGCGCAGCGGCGATTTCACGATCCGTCCGACCCCGAACGGTTATGTCTGGGAAATCCCGACTGGCCCGATGACGATCCGCTATACCGCCAGCCTCCAAGGCGACACTTGGACCGAGATCGGCGAGCGGATCGCGCCCGGCCAGGCCCCGGTGCAGTTCTTCGAGATGCACTTGAAGCGCGTCGCCGACACCGCCTGGCCGAACGGCGGCGCCATGACGCCAGACTAACCGGAAGCGTTGACAGCGGGACGTGGTAGCGCGCAACCGCAGCGCCGTGACCGAGCAACCCGTCATCGTCCTCGTTCGACCGCAACTTGGCGAGAATATCGGCAAGGCGGCGCGCGCCATGCTCAATTTCGGATTGACCGAGATGCGGCTGGTTAGTCCCCGCGACGGCTGGCCCAATCCGTCCGCGGGGCCTGCCGCTTCGGGCGCCGACGTGGTGCTCGAACAAGCGCGCGTGTTCGACAGTGTCGCGGACGCCGTCGCCGATTGCCCGCACGTCTACGCCACCACCGTCAGGAAGCGCGGCGTGACCAAGCCGGTGGTAACGCCCGAAGAGGCGGCCCGAGCGATCCATGCCGGTCCCGGCCGTTCGGCGATCCTGTTCGGCCCGGAGCGATCGGGGCTGGAAACCGACGACGTCGCGATCGCGCGCAGCATTATCACGGTGCCGATCAACCCCGCCTTCGGCAGTCTCAATCTGGCACAGGCAGTGATCCTGGTCGCCTATGAATGGTCGAAGCACGTCGCGCTCGCGCAACCGCCCGACACCGACCTGCCGCCGCCGGCACCGCAGGACGAGCTTGACGGCATGATCGACCAGCTCGACGTCATGCTCAAATCGGCGGGTTTCTTCTTCCCACCCGACAAGGTGACGACGACCAAGCGCGCGCTGCGCACGCTGCTGACCAAGCCCGGCTGGTCGAGCCAGGAAGTACGCACGCTACGCGGCGTGCTGTCGGCGCTCGCCAATCCACGACAGCGAGGTTGACATTTTTCCACTTTCGCTGCGGGAGCGAAATTGTTAGTATTGGAGCAATCATGGTCTTTCGGAGTAAGGCATGCGTTTCAAGATGATGATGGTGCTTGCCGCCGCGGTTTCGTTCTCCATGCCCGCGGTCGCTAACACCGCCGATCCTGCTGCGACACCGCCGCCGCCGAAGGAAAAGAAATCCTGCCGCCGTGAGGCTGTGACCGGATCGATCGTCGGCGTCCGTGCGGTTTGTCATACCAATAGCGAGTGGGCTGCGATCGACGCGGCCAATGCCCGGAGCGCGGACGCCCTATTGGGCAACACGCGAACGCCGAGGTAGCGCGGCGACCACTGAGCGCCACTTGACCTACGCGCCCTTCTCTGCAAGAGGCGCGCCCTTCGCAATCGGCCCCGCATTCCGGTGAAGCGGCGGCCCTGCCGGTCCTTGGACTCCAGCAGAGCGATACCGGACATAACGTTACAGCGATTGAAGGATTACCGATGACCAAGCGCACCAGCGCCAAGCACAAGCTCGACCGCCGCATGGGCGAGAACATCTGGGGGCGGCCCAAGTCCCCGGTGAACAAGCGCGAATACGGTCCCGGTCAGCACGGCCAGCGCCGCAAGGGCAAGGTCTCCGATTTCGGCATCCAGCTGCGCGCCAAGCAGAAGCTGAAGGGCTATTACGGCGACGTCACCGAGAAGCAGTTCAAGGGCTGCTATCAGGAGGCCGCCCGGATGAAGGGCGACACCGGCCAGAATCTGATCGGCCTGCTCGAGCAGCGGCTCGACATGATCGTCTATCGCGCCAAGTTCGCGCCGACCATCTTCGCCGCGCGCCAGCTGGTCAGCCACGGCCACATCCGCGTCAACGGGGTGAAGTGCAACATCGCCTCGCGCCGGTGCTTCATCGGCGACGAGATCACGTTGGGCTCGAAGGCCAAGGACATGGCGTTGGTGATGGAAGCGCAGGGCCTCGCCGAGCGCGAAATCCCCGATTACGTCGCCCCCGACGGCAACGCCAAGGTGACCTTCACGCGCGTGCCGACGCTCGACGAAGTACCCTATCCGGTGAAGATGGAGCCGAATCTGGTGGTCGAGTTCTACTCGCGCTGATCCGGCCCTGCCGACGCACGTAAAAAGGGCGGTCCCGCGGGGCCGCCCTTTTTCGTCAATGCGTCACATATTCAAGACGCGCCGCAGAAAGGCGTCGCTTTTGCCCAGCACGTCGGCGCGTGTCGCGCTGTCCTCGAGTTGGTGGTCCAATCCCTTATACTCGTAGAACTCGACCTTCTTGCCCGCACCCTTGAGGCGCGCTGCCATCAGCCGGGATTGGGCAATGGGCACGTTCTGGTCGACATCGCCCTGGAACATCAGCACCGGTGCCAGGAACCGATTGACGTTGCGTGCCGGCGAGCCTTCTTCCGCAACGGTGGCGTCGCCGAACACGGCGTCAAGCTTCGGCTTACTCATGTAGGTCGAAGCGTCATCCTTCATCTTTCCCCAATCGGTGACGGGAGCGATGGCGACGACCGCCTTGAACAGCGCCGGGTCGACGACCTGCGACTGCAGCGCCGCATAGCCGCCGTACGACCAGCCGACGATCGCCAGCTTCGACGGATCGGCGATGTCTTGCTTGATCAGCCAGCGCCCGGCATCGTCGACGTCACCGATCGCGGCGCGCCACGACCGGATCGCGTTGTTGTTGAACCAGGCATCGCCATAGCCGCTCGAGCCCCGGAAATTGGGTTGGATAACCGCAAACCCGCGACTGGCGAAGAATTGCGATAGCCAATCGAAACTCCATTCGTCACGCGCAGTCGGCCCGCCGTGTGGCAAAACGATCGCGGGGAGGTTCTTGCCGTCGCTGCCCGGCGGCAGGGTCAGATAGGCCGGGACCATCGTGCCGTCCGTTGCGGGAAACTGGATTGCCTTCACCGTGGCGAGCGGGACATTGGCCAGTTGCGGCCGGACCGTCATGATCTCGCTCAGGCGCTTGGTCGTGCGGTCGAAGAAATAGAAACGACCGGGATCGGTGTCGCTGGCGGCGAACACGATCAGCCGCTGCTCGTCGGCGCTTGCGTCGACGATGCTGATGCGCGGCGTCTTGGGCAGCGCCTTCGCCAGCGACGACGCGAGGCCCTTCAGCACCGGATCGAACATCGTGTAGGTTCGCCGATCGGTGACCCAACTGGCGCCGACGACGCGGTGCTGACGCCCGACTGTCAGCAGATCGTCGATCGGGGCGTCGGGACGTTCGAACACCAGTTCCTTTTTCAGACTGCCGTCGAGCGCGACCTTATAGAGGCCGGTGCGGCCGTTCACCTTTTCGAAGCCGTAGACGACGTCCAGATCGGGATCGACCGCCCCCGGCACGAAGCCGTCAGGCTGATAGTTGGTCCAGGTCACGGTATCGAGGGTCTGCCAGTCGCGGCTGTCCCTCTTGCGATAACGATAGATATAGGTTCCGGTCGACTGATCGAGCGTATTGCTCTTTGCGATCGACATGATCCGGACATGTCCGCGGCCATCGGTGATATACTCGTCTGCGCTCGCATTGGGGGGCTCGACCGTTTGGCGCGACAGCGTGAGGGTATCCACACGATCGACCCCGAGACCCTCCCGCGTGTTGCCGGTGATCGTGCCGGTGGTCGTTTCGGGAAGATAGATGCGAGTCATCAGGACGCTGCCGTCCCCCTTGCCCCCGGTCCAATCGATCACCTCGCCGCCGTTGAGCGCGAACGCCAAAGCCTCGCCTTTCTGGCGTGCGGTCAGCTCCTTTGCGCCGCTGCCGTCGGCATTGATCGCCATCATCCGCGACAAGGCCCTATTGTTACCGTAGACCGGGCCGATCATGAAGATGCCGCAGACCAGCCGGGTATCGCTGGCCCATCCGCAACTGGTCAGTCGGTCCGGCGAACCGCTTGAGGCGAGCACCGGCTTGAAGTCCGAAGAACCGTCGACCTTCAGGATGGAGACGACCGAGCCTCTTCCCTCGGTCGGCTGAATGATCGCGAGTGTCTTGCCGTCCGGCGAAATACTGACGTCGAGCACGCTGTCCCGCGCGCCGAACGCCTTGGCGGCCTCCGTGCTATCGAGTGTCTTGGTCTGTGCCGCCAGATTGGCCGAGACCAACGCCGTCACTGCGACGCCGATGATCGCCGTATGATATCTACGCATTCAATCCCCCAACTGTTTGATTGTCGAGAGAATAACGCCGCCGCTTGTATTCGCAACTGGGGATGGCTTGTGCGTGCGGTGCCGCGCTGCCAAACAGCGCTCACGTTGAACGAAGGGGTCACAATGCGCCGTATCGCTCTCACCGTTCTGGCGCTCGCCGGTGCGCCCGCGCTCGCGCAATCGAGCGCGCCCGCGATCTCTATCGACACGCTCAAGGACGTGACGAAAACGCTGTCCTCCGACGCGTTCGAGGGCCGCGCGCCGACCACGCCGGCGGAGGCTAAGGCGACCGGCTATATCGTCGAGCGGATGAAGGCGGCGGGGCTTAAGCCCGGCAATAACGGCTCTTGGTTTCAGAACGTGCCGCTGGTCGAGCTGACCGCCGGCGGGGTGACGCCGATGACTTTTACCGGGGGCAAGACGCCGGTCAGCCTGACGTATCGCACCGACATGGTGCTCGCGACCTATCGCGTGACGCCCAAGGTCGACATCCAGAATTCGGACGTCGTGTTCGTCGGTTACGGCATCAACGCGCCCGAAAAGGGCTGGAACGACTATGCCGGGATCGACGTGAAGGGAAAGACCGTCGTCGTGCTGGTCAACGACCCCGATTGGGAAACGCCCGGCAAGAACGGCCTCTTCGAAGGCAAGGCGATGACCTATTACGGCCGCTGGACCTACAAGTTCGAGGAAGCCGCCCGCCAAGGCGCGGCCGGGCTGCTGATCGTGCACGAGACCGACCCGGCCTCGTACGGCTGGGCGACGGTGAAAAACTCCAACACCAACACCATGTTCGACATCGTGCGCGACCAGCCCGCAGCGGTGCATCCGCAGCTCGAAGGCTGGATCCAGCGCGACCTCGCGGTCGACCTGTTCAAACGCGCGGGCCTGGATTTCGACGCGCTCAAGCAGCAGGCGCAGACGCGTGGCTTCAAGCCGGTGGTGCTCAAGGGTGAGACCTTCTCGGCCGACTACCCCGTCGATGCCAAGGTGATCACCTCGCAGAATATCGTCGGCCGCATCGATGGCAGCCAGCGTCCGGACGAGACGGTGAACTACAGCGCGCACTGGGACCACCTGGGTGTCGGCCAGCCGGATGCCAAGGGCGATCGCATCTACAACGGCGCGGTCGACAACGCGACCGGCATCG
>JBDSWC010000108.1:0-17603 GCA_039926845.1 Sphingomonas sp.
TCGTGCCTTCGTTGAGCGCGGTCGACCAGTCGATGATCGCGTTGAACGTGATCGGGCTTTCGCACAGCCCCAGGATCATCGTGTCGCGGCCGGCCTCGATCCGCTTGGCGATGGCGATCTCGCCCTCACGGCTGAGCAACTCGACCGCGCCCATTTCGCGCAGGTACATCCGCACCGGGTCGTCGGTGCGGTCGATCGTTTCCTTCTTCTTGGTCTCGAGCGCAGGGGCGTTTTCCTCGGACGAATCGACCGGATCGATATCGTCGTCGTCGTCCTTCGCGGGTTCGTCGCCTTCTTCGCCGGCTTCTTCGTTCTCGACGATGTTGATACCCATTTCGGACAAGGCAGAACTGATGTCTTCGATCTGATCCGACGACATCTCGCCCTGAGGCAAGGCGTCGTTGAGCTGATCGTAAGTGATGTAGCCACGCTTTTTGGCGCGCGCGATCACCTTCTTGATGTTCGCATCGTTCAGGTCGATCAGCGGTGCGTCACCCATTTCCAGGGTTTCGTCGCCTTCGCCGCCGTTATTCTTCGCCATCAATCGCCCTCAATTTCGAATTCGTCCGCGTCATTGTTCGCTTGGATAAGATTTGCAAGCCGCTCTTCCAAAGCGCGTTGCTCTTTCAGCAGTTCCATTTGCCGTTCGAACGCCGCATCGGACGTCGCAGCTTCGCATTCCAACGTCGCCGCCTGCAGCGCAGCGTCCACTTCGGGCCGTGACACCAGGATCGAAATCGCTTCGTCCAGATCCACGCTAGCGCGCTTGGGATCGGCTCCATCCTGCGTAAACGAATAAGGTGTCTGATCCGGCCGGAGCAGTTCGTCGGTAATCTGACCAAGTCCAGAGGTCGCCAATATGGTGACGAGGCGCCGACTATCAAGCGCGCGGTCCTCTAACGCCAGATCGACGACGGCCTCGAACAATCGGCCTAGCGCGCCGTCGGCCTGGCGGAAGCTGCCGAGCACTTCCATGTGCCGCGCGATTTCGGCCGGGTGGCGGATCAAACCAGCCAGCACGGCCTTGGCCAACAGCCGGTCGATGTTGCCCGCGGCGTGTACCGCCTTGGCCTGGATCGTGACGGGCGGGAGCGGGGGCATCCACTTGGTGCCCGGCCGGCGTGGCGTGAACGTGCGCGGCTGAAACTCGCGTTTCGGCGACGCAAACAAGCCGTCGACGCGACGCCGGAACTCGGCGAGATATTCGTGGCGGACGTTGCCGTCGGCGATCGTGGCGGCATGATCGGCGAGGCGACGCTTGAGACCCGCGCGCTGCTCGGGCGTGTCGAGCGGCTCCGCGGCATATTCGTGCGCCCACAGGCGATCGACCAGTGGCTCGGGCTTGGCGAGCAGCGCCTCGAACGCCGCCGGGCCGCGCGCGCGAACCAGATCGTCGGGGTCCTGCCCCTCGGGCATCGTCACGAACGACAGGCTGCGTCCGGGCGCGAGTCCGGGGAGCGCACGCAACGCCGCGCGGATCGCGGCCTTCTGCCCCGCCGCATCGCCATCGAAGCACAGGATCGGCACATCGACCAACCGCCACAGCCGCTCGAGCTGTGCCTCGGTCAGCGCGGTGCCGAGCGGGGCGACCGCTTCGCCGAACCCGGCCTGCGCCAGCGCGATCACGTCCATATAGCCCTCGACCACGATCACGCGGCCCGACTTGCGCGAATACGCAGCGGCCTTGTCGAGATTGTAGAGCGTGCGCCCCTTGTCGAAGAGCGGCGTGTCGGGGGAGTTGAGATATTTCGGCTCGCCGTCGCCGATCAAGCGCCCGCCGAACGCAATCACCCGCCCGCGCGGATCGCGGATCGGGATCATCAGGCGACCGCGGAACCGGTCGTACGGCTCCTTGTCGTCGACCTTGATCAGCATCCCCGATTCGATCAGCAGCGGGTCGCCGTAAGTCTTGAGCGCCTCGCGCAACCGCCCGCGCGTGTCCGGCGAATAGCCGAGCCCGAACGCCTGCGCGGTCTTCGCGGTCACGCCACGCTTCTCCAGGACCGCGCGCGCCTCGGCGCCGGCGATGCCGTTCAATTGCTCCGTGAAGAAGGTAGCGGCGTCGGCCATCGCTTCGTGATGCCCCTTGGCGCGTTCGGCCCGCTCGACCGCCTGACGGTCCTGCGCGGGCATTTCCATCCCGGCCGACTGGGCGAGCTCCTTGACCGCGTCGATGAAGGGAAGGCCGCGTTGCTCGGTCATCCAGCGGATCGCATCGCCATGCGCCGAGCAGCCGAAGCAATGATAGAAAGCCTTGTCGTCGTTGACGTAGAACGACGGCGTCTTTTCGTTGTGGAACGGACAGCAACCCCGAAACTCGCGGCCGGCCTTGGTCAGCTTGACGCTCTTGCCGACAAGCGCGGACAGCAGTGTCCGCGCGCGGAGTTCGTCGAGGAAGGCGGGAGTGAGACTCACCTGCGCATTATAGCATGGCTATGACGGAAGGCGCGGTCCTTATCAATTCCCCTCCCGCGAGCGGGAGGGGAGTTTAAGAAAGCGCCGCCTTCACCGCCGCGCTGGCCTTACTCATATCCAGCTCGCTCGCGTGCCGCGCCTTCAACTCCGCCATCACGCGGCCCATGTCCTTCATGCCGCTCGCGCCCAGCTCCGCCTTGATCGCCTCGATCGCCACGGCGGTCTCCGACTCGCTCATCTGCTGCGGCAAAAACCGTTCGATCACCGCGACCTCGGCTTCTTCCGCCTTGGCCAGTTCCTCGCGGTCGCCCTTGCGGAACATCTCGATCGATTCGCGGCGCTGTTTGACCATTTTCTGCAGCACTTCGACCACCAACGTAACGTCGTCCGTGCGTTGCGCCTTGGTGCGTTCCTCGATGTCGCGATTCTTGATCGCCGACTGGATCAGGCTGATCGCGTTGCGGGATTCCTTGTCGCCGGCCTTCATGGCGGCGATCTGGGCGGCTTTGATGTCGTCTCTGATCATGTGGTCCCCATAGCGCCCCGAGTCGGTTGACGCGAGGGGGGTAGGGGTCTAGCTGCCGGACCTTAGCGACATCGCTGTTCAGACCAACGGAGTGCCCGCCGCATCATGGCCGACGCCACGACTTTTCGCGCGCCTGAAGGAGCCACGGGCGTTCTCGTTCTGGCGAGCGGCGAGGTCGTATGGGGCCGCGGATTCGGCGCCGAGGGGCAAGCGGTGGGCGAGGTGTGCTTCCACACCGCGATGACGGGCTATCAGGAGATCATGACCGACCCGTCGTTCGCGGGTCAGATCATCTCCTTCACCTTCCCGCATATCGGCAATGTCGGCGCGAACGCCGACGACGTCGAAGCGGATTTGCCGCACGCGCTTGGCATGATCGTGCGCGAGGACGTGACCGCGCCGTCGTCGTTCCGCAGCACCGAGCGGCTCGACGACTGGATGAAGCGCCACGCGCGGATCGGGCTGGCGGGGATCGACACGCGCGCGTTGACCAAGCGTATCCGGAGCGGTGGCGCGCCCAACGGCGTGATCGCGCACGCGGCGGATGGGAAGTTCGACATTCCGCTGTTGCTCGACATGGCGCGGGCGTGGCCGGGGCTGGAGGGCATGGACCTCGCGATCGCGGTCACGACCGAGATGGATTACGGCTGGGAAGGCGGCGTCTGGCGGTTGGGGTTCGGGTATAACGGTGAGGGCGGGGCAGGTGTCTCGACTGCGCTCGACACGAACGGTTCCTCCTTACCCCCGTTCGCTTCGAGCGAAGTCGAGAAGCGCCCCCACGTCGTCGCGATCGATTACGGCGCGAAGCGCAACATCTACCGCAACCTGGTCCAGGCCGGCGCCAAGGTCAGCGTCGTCCCCGCCGGCGCGACCTTCGACCAGGTCATGGCGCTCAAGCCCGACGGCATCTTCCTGTCGAACGGCCCGGGCGATCCCGCCGCGACCGGCGAATATGCCGTCCCCGTGATCCAGAAGCTGCTGGAGACGAACATCCCGCTGTTCGGCATCTGCCTCGGCCACCAATTGCTCGGCCTCGCGGTGGGCGCGCGCACGACCAAGATGTTCCAGGGCCATCGCGGCGCCAACCATCCGGTCAAGCGGCTGAGCGACGGCGCGGTCGAGATCACCAGCATGAACCACGGCTTCGCGGTCGAACGCGACAGTCTGCCCGCCAACGCGCGTGAGACGCACGTGTCGCTGTTCGACGGATCGAACGCCGGGCTCGAACTGACCGACCGCAACGCGTTCAGCGTGCAATACCATCCCGAGGCGAGCCCGGGGCCGCAGGACAGCTTCTATCTGTTCGAGCGGTTTGTGGGGTCGTTGCGGTGAGCAAAATTTCCGAACCTGCCCGTCAGCTTTACGAGGCAATTGTGAGCCGAGGATACACGTCTCCGGATCACACATGGGAAGGCACGACGATCCTGACCGTTTTGCTCGTTCGTAATGGCGATTCGTATGATTGGTTGCGCGAGTTAGAAGCCTCAAAAAAAATCGTTCGAATAAACGCTCCAAGCTTTCAAAGTCAGCCGACATTCTATGCCGTGCCGCCTGAAGGATACGTGGTGTTACACCGCCCTGGACCTCTGACCGTTCTTAATCAGCTTCAGCACATGGCTGATCCGGTCGAGGCCAAGTCTTCAGCGCAACCGGAAAAACAACAACAGCCTATTTCTCCGTCGAACGACATCAATTGGGGCAAGTGGGGTGCAATTGCGTCGATCATTGCGATCCCAGTTGCAGTTCTGATCTGGTGGCTTTCAAAATAATGCCCAAACGCACCGACATTTCCTCGATCCTCGTCATCGGCGCAGGCCCCATCGTCATCGGCCAGGCGTGCGAGTTCGATTATTCGGGCACGCAGGCGATCAAGGCGTTGAAGGAAGAGGGCTATCGCATCGTCCTGGTCAATTCGAACCCGGCGACGATCATGACCGATCCCGAACTGGCCGACGCGACCTATGTCGAGCCGATCACCCCCGCCGTCGTCGCCAAGATCATCGAGAAAGAGCGGCCCGACGCCGTCCTGCCGACGATGGGCGGGCAGACCGCGCTCAACACCGCGCTCGCGCTGTTCCGCGACGGCACGCTGGAAAAGTTCGGCGTGACGATGATCGGCGCCGATGCGGACGCGATCGACATGGCCGAGGACCGGCTGAAGTTCCGCGATGCGATGGACCGGATTGGGCTGGAAAGCGCGCGCTCGGCGATCGCGCATAGCGAGGCGGAGGCGCTGGCGGGGCTGGAGAAGGTCGGGTTGCCGGCGATCATCCGGCCGAGCTTCACGATGGGCGGATCGGGCGGCGGGATCGCTTACAACCGCGACGAATTCCTGACCATCGTCCGCTCGGGGCTCGACCTGTCGCCGACGACCGAGGTGCTGATCGAAGAGTCCCTTCTCGGTTGGAAGGAATATGAGATGGAGGTCGTGCGCGACCGCAACGACAATGCCATCATCATCTGCTCGATCGAGAATGTCGATCCGATGGGCGTTCATACCGGCGATTCGATCACCGTCGCGCCGGCGCTGACGCTGACCGACAAGGAATATCAAATCATGCGCAACGCGAGCATCGCGGTGCTGCGCGAGATCGGTGTGGAGACGGGCGGGTCGAACGTCCAGTTCGCGGTCAATCCGAAGGACGGCCGGCTGATCGTCATCGAGATGAACCCGCGCGTGTCGCGGTCATCGGCGCTGGCGTCGAAGGCGACGGGCTTCCCGATCGCCAAGGTCGCGGCGAAGCTGGCGGTCGGCTACACGCTCGACGAGATCACTAATGACATCACCGGCGCGACCCCGGCGAGCTTCGAGCCGACAATCGATTACGTCGTCACCAAGATCCCGCGCTTCGCGTTCGAGAAGTTCAAGGGCGCGGAGCCGTTGCTCGGCACCGCAATGAAGTCGGTCGGCGAGGTCATGGCGATCGGCCGCAACATTCATGAATCGATGCAGAAGGCGCTGCGCGGGCTGGAGACGGGGCTGAGCGGGTTCAACATCGTGGATGCTTTGGTCGGCGCGCCGAAGGACGAGATCGAGGCGGCGCTGGCGTTGCCGACGCCCGACCGGTTGCTGGTCGCGGCGCAGGCGTTGCGCGAGGGCTTCACCGTCGCCGAAGTCCACGCGATCGCCAAATACGATCCCTGGTTCCTGGAACGCATCGCGGAGATCGTCGCGGCGGAAAACGAAGTGCTCGCCAACGGCTTGCCGCAGGATGCGCCGGGCTTGCGGCGTCTCAAGGCGATGGGCTTTTCCGACAAGCGCCTCGGCTATCTCGCGTTGACCTCGGCGGGGTTGCGCGACCGTTATCAGGCGCGCGGCGGGCTGATTCACGAAGCGGTCAAGGCGATGGTCGGCGGCGTCAACGAAGACGAAGTGCGCGCGCTGCGCCACCGTCTCGGCGTGAGGCCCGTTTTCAAGCGCATCGACACCTGCGCGGCGGAATTCGACGCCAAAACGCCGTATATGTATTCGACCTACGAGGCGCCCAGTTTTGGCGAGCCGGAGAACGAGGCGATGCCCTCGACCCGGCGCAAGGTCGTCATCCTGGGCGGCGGCCCGAACCGGATCGGGCAGGGAATCGAGTTCGACTATTGCTGCTGCCACGCCTGTTTCGCGCTGGCGGACGCCGGGTTCGAGACGATCATGGTCAATTGCAACCCGGAGACGGTGTCGACCGATTACGACACGTCGGATCGGCTGTATTTCGAGCCGCTGACAGCCGAGGACGTGCTCGAAATCCTCCATGTCGAGCAGCAAGCGGGCGAACTGGTCGGCGTGATCGTCCAGTTCGGCGGGCAGACCCCGCTCAACCTGGCGCGCGCGCTGGAGAAAGCTGGCATCCCGATCCTCGGCACCAGCCCCGACGCGATCGACCTGGCCGAGGACCGTGAGCGGTTCGCGGCGCTGATCAACAAGCTCGGGTTACTCCAGCCCGCCAACGGCATCGCGCGCAGCCGCGACGAGGCGGTCGCGGTGGCGGAGCGCATCGGTTACCCGGTGCTGATGCGGCCGAGTTACGTGCTCGGCGGGCGCGCGATGGAGATCGTCGACGGGCTCCCGCAGCTCGACGATTACATCCAGACCGCGGTGCAAGTGTCGGGCGACTCGCCAGTGCTGATCGACCAGTATCTGCGCGACGCGATCGAGGTCGACGTCGACGCGATCTGTGACGGCACCGATGTAGTCGTCGCCGGCGTGCTCCAGCATATCGAGGAGGCCGGAGTGCATTCGGGCGACAGCGCCTGCTCGATCCCGCCCTACAGCCTGTCGGACGACATCGTCCGTGAGATCGAGCGCCAGACCGAGGCGCTGGCGCATGCGCTGAGCGTGGTCGGCCTCATGAACATCCAGTTCGCGGTCAAGGACGGCATGGTCTACCTCATTGAGGTCAACCCGCGCGCCAGCCGCACGGTGCCGTTTGTCGCCAAGGCGATCGGGTCGCCGATCGCCAAGATCGCCAGCCGCGTGATGGCGGGCGAGAAGCTGAAGGATTTGCCCAAGATCGACCGCCACATCCCGTATTTCGCGGTCAAGGAAGCAGTGTTCCCGTTCAATCGCTTCCCAGGGATCGACCCGGTGTTGTCGCCGGAGATGAAATCGACCGGCGAAGTGATGGGGATCGACCGGGACTTCACCGCGGCGTTCGGAAAGGCGGAATTGGGTGCGGGCACCATCCTTCCCGAGGGCGGCACGGTGTTCGTCAGCGTCAAGGACGGCGACAAGCCCGTCATCCTGCCGGGCGTGCGCGCGCTAGCCGATTTCGGCTTCACCATCGTCGCGACCGGCGGGACCGCGGATTACCTCGCCGCCAACGGCGTCGCGGTGGAACGCGTCAACAAAGTCGCGCAGGGCCGCCCGCATATCGTCGATCGCGTGGTCGATGGCGGGATCGACATGATCTTCAACACGACCGAGGGCTGGCAGTCGCTTAAGGACTCGACACCGATCCGGGTCGCCGCGCTCGCCCAGCGGATCCCCTATTTCACGACGGCGCCAGCCAGCGTCGAGGCGGCGAAGGCAATCATCGGCCTCTCGACACGGTCACTTGAAGTTCGCCCGCTGCAGTCTTATCATTCGCACTCGCACAATTAACCTCCCCACAATCGAGAAAAAGTGCGGGCGTTCCTTATCAGGGCCGCCGGGGTAAGAATTTTTGAGTTCGGTCTAATTTTTGGGGACAAGTGTGATGGCGACCGTCGAGAAGATGCCGATGCTGCAAGAGGGCTATGAGAAGCTCACCGCAGATCTGCGTCGTCTGAAAGAGGAACGCCCGCTGATCGTCGATGCGATCGAGGAAGCGCGTGCGCACGGCGATCTGTCGGAAAACGCCGAATATCATGCCGCCAAGGAGCAGCAGGGCCAGAACGAGGCGACGATCTCGGACATCGAAGGCAAGCTGAGCCGCGCCCAGATCATCGATCCCAAGGAATTGTCGGGCGACAAGGTCGTATTCGGCGCCACCGTGACCCTGCTCGACGAGAACGACAAGCCGGTCCGCTATCAGATTGTGGGCGAGACCGAGGCCGATGCGAGTAAGGCGCGCATCTCGTACAATTCGCCGATCGGCCGCGCGCTGATCGGGCGCAAGGTCGATGAAGAAGTCGAAGTGTCGGTGCCCGCGGGCGACCGGTACTACGTCGTCAGCAAGATCGAGTTCATCTGAGCCAGTCCTTCAATTGGCGCGACGCGCCGGTTACCTATGGCATCGCCGCGGTCACGACGATCGTCTCGGCGATCGTTCTACTATCGGGCTATGCCGCGCCGGCGACGATGTTGGGCGGGTTCATCCCCGCTTTGGTGCCCGACAAGGCATTGACCGGCTTTGGGGTGACGATTCCGGTTTGGCTGACGCCGCTGACCTGCACCCTGCTTCACGGCGGTGTGGTGCACTTGCTCTTCAACATGGTGATGCTGGTGTATTGCGGGCGCGAGACCGAGCGCGCGCTCGGATCGAGTGGTGTAGCGGTGTTGTATTTATTCGGCGCCTATGCCGCCGCTGCCGGGCAGTGGGCACAGAATCCGCTGTCGCCGATGCCGGTGATCGGGGCGAGCGGCGCGATCGCCGCTGTCATCGCCGCCTATGCGTTGCTTTACGGTCGCAACCGGGCGCGCAAAATAGGGCCATTATCCGCAAGCCTGCTGCATGCCTTATGGCTGGGTGCGGCGTGGACCATCATCAACCTGCTGATCGGCTTTGCGACGCTGACTGATCAGCCGATCGCAATCGGAGCGCATATCGGTGGTTTCATCGCCGGGCTGTTGCTGACCCGCCCGATCCTGCTCTGGCGCTACCGCAAGGCTTAGTCGTTGGCGGCCTGCAAGTCCGGGTCGGGCTCGAGCAGGCGGTGGAGGTGGACCACCACGAACTTCATTTCAGCGTCGTCGACCGTGCGCTGGGCCGCCGCGCGCCAGGCTTTTTCGGCCTGCGCGAAATTGGGGAAGATACCGACGACTTCGATCGTCGATTCATCGAAGTCGAGAGTCTGCGGATCCTTGACCCGGCCGCCGAACACGAGATGGAGCTTGCTCATGGCGGCCCCATATCGTGCGGTGGTCCCAAGTAAAGGTTAATCGGCCTTTCGCGCCCGCCGTCGCGGTGCCGGCTTGGGCACTGCGTCGCGAGCCGCGAGTGCGGCATCACCGCCGGCGGACAATGCCTTCCCGACTTGGTCGAGCAGCTTGGTGACTTGCGCCCGCGCCGCGTCCTTGCTCAGCGGCAGCGAGCCGAGTTCGGCCTTGGCCGCGTCCCGGGCGGCTTCGGCGGCCCCGGCGGCGGCGGCGTTGAGCCGCTTGCCCGTCGGTCCGAGCAATTGCGTCTCGCGCTTCGTACGCGGCAGCAACGCGCCCGCCGCGAGCCCGATCGCGATCCCGCCGGCAACGACCGCGAGCGGGTTGGCCTTCGCCGCGGCGCGCGTTTCGCGCAGCGCGTCATTGGCGGCGCCGCGCGCCGTCGTCATTGCGGTTTCCATGCGGCCGGCGGGTTTGGTCTTTGCTTCGGTCATCGCGCGTTTCCTCATCAAAAAATGGTTATGTGTCGGCCGAGCGGCGGTGGAACAAGCGCCGCAGCGGCTTGCGTGCGAAAAACCCGGTGAACGCCGCGATCACGCCCATGGCCGGCACGGGGTGGCGCTTGATCGTATCGACGCCGGCCTGGGCCACGTCGCCGCCGATTTCCTTCAATTCTTCGATCGCATCGCGTGCGAGCGCGCTTGGCTTGAGTCGCGATTGCAGCGCGACGACGGTTTTCGCCAGCTGTTGCCGGCTCTCGACAGAATTGGCTTCGGCCTTGGCAAGCTCGTCGTCGATCAGGCTCATCGCCGGTCGTCCTTGTCCTTGATTTCGGTCGCCTTGAGCAACAGCCGCCAGGCCAGGAACGCCAGCAAGCCGGCGATGCCGAGCCCCGCGACCACCACCACCCCGGTCGCGCCGCCCGGCCCGATGAGCGGGCGCAGAACGATCAGCAACCCGACGAGCGTCGCGACCATCACCGCCTGAACCAGCGACAAAGCGATCACCGCGAGGATGATCGCATTGCGCCCTTCGTCGAGCCGCGAGACCAGCCGCGCGCGGTAAAGCTTCAATTCCGCCCGAACGAAACCCTCGCCATCGTCGATCAACCTGCTGACCAACGTGGGGATGCTTTCGTTGGTGGGCGGCTGCTCTTCCTCCACGCGCGGCCGAGCCGATCAGGCTTTTTTGTCGTCGGACGGGGCATCCAGCCCCGCCTTCACCAGCCGCGCGAGCACGAAGCCGATCGCCGCCGCGGTGCCGATCGCGACCGCCGGGCTCTTCTTCACGAAATCGCGCGCTTCGTCGATCAGGTCGTCGACCTGCTTCGACTGGAGCGATTTGGAAAAATTGGCGACGGCATCGGCGGCCGAACGGGCATATTGGCCGTATTGATCGCCAACCTTCTCATCGACCGTGCCAGCGGCATCGTGCAGCATCGCTGCCAGTTCGTCGAGCGCGCCGCCCGCGCGGGTCTTGCCGTCCTCGGCCGCGGCCTTCGCCTTGTCGCCGGCATCGTTGGCGAACTTGATGACATTGTCCTTGAGCGACTGGACGCTCGCCTTGGCATCCGTTGCCGTGGCGCCAGTATCGTTGTCCACGACGGTATCGGTCGGTGCAGTGTCGGCCATGATGATGTTCCTTACTCTAACTCTTCAAACAACCAAGGCGGCTCCTGCCGGTTCCGTTGCCCAAGCGAATTGCCCGAGACAAACGAACCCGATAGAGCGCCGCCGCGACACCCTTGCCGGCACTAATTTAGGAAGACCGTTCCATGACCGCAATCATCGACATGCACGCCCGCCAGATTATCGACAGCCGCGGCAACCCGACGGTCGAGGTCGAAGTGATGCTGGAGGACGGCAGCTTCGGCCGCGCGGCGGTGCCGTCGGGCGCCTCGACGGGAGCGCACGAAGCGGTCGAGCTGCGCGACGGCGACAAGAGCCGCTGGGCGGGCAAGGGCGTGCAAAAGGCAGTCGATGCCGTGAACGGCGAGATTTCCGACGCGATCCTAGGGATCGACGCCGAGGATCAGGCCGAAGTCGACAATGCGATGATCGCGCTCGACGGCACGCCCAACAAGGCGCGGCTGGGCGCCAATGCGATCCTGGGCGTTAGCCTCGCGACCGCCAAGGCCGCGGCGGATGCACGCGGCCTGCCGCTCTATCGCTACGTCGGCGGGGTCAACGCCCACGTTTTGCCCGTACCGATGATGAATATCATCAACGGGGGCGAGCATGCCGACAATCCGATCGACTTTCAGGAATTCATGATCGTGCCAGTCGGCGCGGAGTCGCTGTTCGAGGCGGTGCGCTGCGGGTCGGAAATCTTCCACACGCTCAAGAAGATGCTGCATGACCAGGGCCTCTCGACCGGGGTAGGCGACGAAGGCGGGTTCGCGCCCGACATCGCCAACACCACCGACGCACTCGATTTCATCATGCGTGCGATCGAAGGGGCAGGGTATCACGCCGGCGACGATGTGATGCTCGCGCTCGACCCGGCCTCGACCGAGTTCTTCAAGGACGGCAAATACAATATCTCGGCCGAGAACAAGGTGCTCAGCCCGCACGAAATGGCGGCCTATTACGCGGACCTGGTCGCGCGCTACCCGGTCTTCTCGATCGAGGACGGCATGGCCGAGGACGATTTCGAGGGCTGGAAAGCGCTGACCGATCTGGTCGGCGACAAGGTCCAACTGGTCGGCGACGATCTCTTCGTGACCAACCCGAAGCGGCTCGCCGACGGGATCGAGCGCGGGCTAGGCAATTCGATCTTGATCAAGGTCAACCAGATCGGCACGCTAACCGAGACGCTGGCGGCAGTGTCGATGGCGCAGCGCCATTCCTATACCGCAGTGATGTCGCACCGCTCGGGCGAAACCGAGGATACGACCATCGCCGACCTCGCCGTGGCGACCAATTGCGGGCAGATCAAGACTGGCAGCCTGGCGCGGTCGGACCGGCTGGCCAAATACAACCAGCTGATCCGGATCGAGGAAGAACTGGGCGACGTCGGGGTGTACGCCGGGCGTGGCGTATTGCGCTCGGCGCGGTAAGTTCCACCCGCGGGGATTCACTTCGCCGCTTATCGGACTCGACTCACCGAATCGTGGTTAATTTTCAGCTTGCCCGGCGAGTCCGCTTGGGCGAGAGATGACGGTACGATGACGCGCCGTCCTACGACCTTCCGCTCGGTTTTCCGCCGCGCCGCTTTCCC
This sequence comes from Sphingomonas sp., assembly GCA_039926845.1. Taxonomy (GTDB): domain Bacteria; phylum Pseudomonadota; class Alphaproteobacteria; order Sphingomonadales; family Sphingomonadaceae; genus Sphingomonas. The sequence continues at coordinate 12,669 of JBDSWC010000108.1, forward strand.
GGCGCTTGCGCTGGCGATCATGGCGTTCTTCGGCACCTATGCCGTGGTCGGGTCGAACGGCGCGCTGGCCTATGGCGACTATCAGCGGATGCTGCAGCGGCAGGAGCAGCATCTCGCGCTGCTCAAGCGGCACCAGGCGGAGGTCGCCAACCGTGTCCAGTTGCTCGATCCCAAGAAGGTCGATCCGGACATGGCCGACGAGCTCACGCGCAAGCAGCTGAACGTCGTTAACCCCAACGAGGTTGTCGTTCCGCTGAAGTAAGCGCTCTGGCGCATGCCCGCGCAATCTGGCAGCAAGAATGCCGGAAAATTCGCGGAGAGACTGATGAAGGTTAAGCTGTTGAGTGCGGTCGCCTGCGTGGCGCTGGCCGCGTGCACCTCGTCGCCCAGCACGAACAACAACACGACGGCGACCAACACGACGACCGCGACGACGGCGAAACCGTGGGCGTCATTCCGCGACGGTTTCATCGACGGCGTGTTCAAGCTCGACCCTGCCTTCGCGGTCTATGAGGGCAAGCACGACTATGACGGCGGCATCCCCGATTGGAGTCCCTCCGGTCTGAAGGCGCAGGCCGATTTCTTCCGCAAGGCGATCGCCGACGCGAAAGGCTACGACAAGACCAAGATGTCGACACAAGACGCGTTCGAGCGGGATTATCTGATTCAGGTCGCGCGTAACAAGCTGTTCTGGCTGACCGACGCGGACCAGCCGCACACCAACCCGGCCTATTACGTCGGCGGCGGGCTCGATCCCAACGTCTATATCGCGCGCAATTATGCCGATGCCCCGACGCGGATGAAGGCGATCATCAAGTTCCTGCGTCAGATCCCGTCGGCGGCGGCGAACATTCGCACCAATCTCAAGACGCCGATGCCGGCGAGCTTCGTCAAATACGGTGTCGCCGGGTTCAAGGGCTTCGCGGACTATTATACCGGCGACGCGAAGAAGGCGTTTGCGAGCGTCAAGGACAAGGCGCTGCAGAAGGACTTTGCCGACGCCTCGACCGCAGCGTCGAAAGCGATGAGCGATCTCGCGACGTGGCTCGATGGACAGACGGCGTCGGCGACGCAGGGCTTCGCGTTGGGCGCCGACAAGTTCCAACGGATGGTGCTGGAGACCGAGGGCGTCGATACCCCGCTCGACCAGCTCGAAGCGGCGGGCCGCGCCGACCTCAAGAAGAACCAGGATTCGCTCAAGGAGGCGTGCGCGAAATACGCGCCGGGCAAAACGCTTCAGGCGTGCATGGACAAAATGAGCGCCAACAAGCCGGCGGGGAACGATCCGGTGGCGGAGGCGCGGCGTCAGATCCCGACGCTCAAGGCGTTCGTGCTGGCCAACGACATCGTCTCGGTGCCCGGCACCGAACAGGCCTTGGTCGAGGAAAGCCCGCCGTATAACCGGCAGAACTCCGCCTATATCGATCCGCCGGGACCGTTCGATAAGGGCATTCCATCGGTCTATTACATCTCACCGCCCGACCCGAGCTGGTCGAAAGAGAAGCAGGCCGGGTTCGTGCCGGGCAAGATGGACCTGCTGTTCACCTCGGTCCATGAGGTCATGCCGGGGCATTTCGTCCAGTTCCTCCACGCCAACCGCTCGCCGTCGCTCTTCGGGCAGCTGTTCGTCGGCTACGCCTTCGCGGAAGGCTGGGCGCATTACGCCGAGGAGATGATGTGGGATGCGGGCCTCAATAACGGTGATCCAGAGACGCATATCGGCCAGATCAGCAATGCACTGCTGCGCGATTGCCGCTTCCTGTCGGCGATCGGGATGCACGCGCGCGGCATGACCCAGGCGGATTCGTTCAAGATGTTCCGCGAACAATGCTATCAGGACGAGGGCAACGCCGACCAGCAAGCCGCGCGCGGAACCTATGATCCCGCGTACCTCAACTACACGATGGGCAAGCTGATGATCCGCAAGCTGCGCGACGACTGGATCGCGACGCGCGGCGGGCGCAAGGCGTGGAAGGCGTTCCACGACCAGTTCCTGTCGTTCGGCGGCCCCCCGATCCCGCTGGTCCGCGCGGCGATGATGGGCGGGGACGCGAAGGCGGTGTTCTAGCGGAGACCCCGAGTCTATTCGCGCCAACACAATGTGCTATGCCGTTCTAATACGGCAGCACTATAGTGCGCGACATAGGGAGAGGGTCCATGCGGCGCGTTGCCCTGTTGGGAATGGGTTTGCTTGCGCTCGCCGCATGCGGTGGCGGATCGACCGGCGGCGGAACCACATCGTCGCCCGCGCCGACGCCGACACCCGCGCCAGCGCCCGCTCCGACGCCAACGCCGACCCCAACTCCTGCAACGGCATGGTCGTCGTTCGTCGGCACCACGCTCGAACAGCTGTATCAGCTCGATCCATCGTTCGCGGTGTACGAAGGGCGTCACGATTTCGACGGAAACCTGCCGGACTGGTCGGATGCCGGCCTCCTGCGCGCGCGAACTTTTTGGCATTCTGTCGTCGATCAAGCGAACGCGTTTACCGGCCTCGATACCTCACAGCAGTTCGAGCGCGATTATCTGGTCCAGGTTGCCAAGGGACAGCTGTTCGTTCTGGAAGACGCCGATCAGCCGCATACCAGCCCGACTTTCTATATAAACGGTGGCCTCGATCCCGATGTTTACGTGACGCGAGCCTATGCCGACGCGCCGACGCGGATGCGGGCGGTGATCAAATTCCTGCAAGCCATTCCGGCGGTCACGACGACCATTCGCGCCAATCTCAAGCTGCCCTTGCCAGCGACGTTCATCACGATCGGGGCATCGTCGTTCAGCGGCTTTGCCACCTATTACGGCAACGACATTCCCGCCGCCTTTGCCGACGTGAACGATGCCAATCTGCAGCAGCAACTAGCCACCGCCGCGAGTGCGGCGTCCCAGGCCATGACGGGCCTGGCCCAGTTCTTGAACGCCAACACGGGAACGGCAACGCAGAACTTCGCGCTGGGGACCGACCGGTTCCTCCGGATGCTGAGCGACGTCGAGGGCGTCAACACGACGATCGCCGAATTGCAGCAAGCGGGCAACGACGACCTCAAGCGCAATCAGGATGCGATCACCGCGGCCTGCACGCAATATGCGCCGGGCCTCAGCGTGCCTGCTTGCATCGCGCGGATGGAATCGAATGTTCCCGCAGACGGCATGATCGCAGCGGCGACGCGGCAGATCGCCGAACTGCGCAGCTTCGTGATCGCGCAGGATTTGCTGACGATCCCCAGCAACGATCCGGTCGTGGTACGCCCCAGTCCGCCCTTCAGGCTGGGCAGCGGCGCCTTGTTCGCTCCCGTGGGGCCGTTGGAGACCGGCCTGACCTCCGTCTATTATATATCGCCTAACGCCTCGTTCGGCGAGGCCGACTTGCTGTTTGTCACCGCGCACGAAGTGATGCCGGGGCATTTTCTGCAATTCCTGAACTCCAATCGCTCCGCCTCTTTGGTCGGCAAATCGTTTATCGATTACGGTTTTGCGGAAGGCTGGGGGCATTACAGCGAGGAAATGATGTGGGAAGCCGGGCTGCGGGGGACGCCCGAAGCGCATATCGGGCAGTTGTTCAACGCGCTGTTGCGCAACTGCCGGTTCCTGGCGTCGATCGGGTTGCATACGCAGGGGATGACCGTCGCGCAGGCGCAGACGCTGTTCCAGCAGCAATGTTTCCAGGGCGCAGGCAGCGCCAACCAATCGGCGCTGCGGGGCACCTACGACCCACTTTACATTACCTATACGCTGGGCAAGCTGATGATCCGCCGGCTTCGTAGCGACTGGACGGCGACGCGCGGCGGGCGGGCGGCATGGAAGCCCTTTCACGATCAATTTCTGAGCTTTGGCGGCCCCGCTATTCCGCTCGTGCGTAAGGCGATGATGAACGAGGCCACGGCCCGGACGGTTTTTTAGGCGCGCAGTGCCGCCAACGCCTCGTCGTGCGACGGGAAGTTCAGCGCGCACCGCGCGATGAAGCCATCGACCGCCGCCATGTCGGTCGGCGGCAATGTGGCGTCGCGCGACAGCTTGGCCGGGTCGGGGAATTGCCCGTAACCCGCGAGCAGGCAATGCCATGACATCGGTGAATAATATTTGGCGATATCCTGCCGCGCGATCTCTTCTTCCAGATCGCGGCCCGTGAACCAGCAAGTGATGATCGCTTTGAGCGAATCCGACAAGTCATGGTTGGCGGCATTGTCGCGCCAATAGGCGGTGTCGGTGCGCCGGTTCATCCGATAGTGGCAGACGATATAATCGCGAATGCCGTCGTAGCGCGCGGCGATCGCGCGGTTGAATTCGCCGCGGTGCTTGGGGCCGAAATCGCCGTTGCGCCACGCGCTGACGAATTCCTCGACCGTCGCCTGGACGATGTGGAGCGCGGTTGCCTCGAGTGGTTCGATAAAGCCCTGCGCCAACCCTAGCGCCAGGCAATTGCCGCTCCAGCTATCGGCGACGCGGCCGACTTTCATCTTCAGATGGCGCGCTTCAGCGGCGGAATCGAGCAGGCCGAGATGCGCGCGCAATTCGGTTTCCGCTTCATCCGCCGAGCAATAGCCGGCGGCATAAACGTAACCGTTGCCGGTGCGGCTGGTGAGCGGGATGTCCCATGCCCAGCCATGCCGCATCGCGGTCGAGATCGTCTGGCAGTTGGTGCCCGTGGGATCGCACGGCGTCGGCATCACCACCGCGCTGTCGTTGAACAGGTTGGATGCGAACGGCAGGAACGGCACGCCGAGCGCGCCCTGCGCGATCACCGAGCGGAATCCGCTGCAATCGACGAAGAAATCGCCGGGGATCGAAATGTCGTCCTCGGCGACGAGATGCGTGACTGTGCTGTCCTCGACGGCGACATCGACCACGCGGTGCTGGAGGTGTTTCACGCCCAGACTGACCGCATGGTCGCGCAGGAACGCGCCGACCAGGTGCGCGTCGAAGTGATAACCGTAGCCG
>JBDSWC010000109.1:0-24225 GCA_039926845.1 Sphingomonas sp.
AATCGAAATAGGTGTAGAAGCTGCCCAGGGCGACGCCCGCGCGGCGCGTGATCCCGCTGATCGAGCTGTCGTGGAAGCCCTTCTCACCGAATTCCTCGGCGGCGGCGTCGAGCAGCGCGCGCAAGGTACGGCGCCCACGGTCGGTGCGCGGCGCCTTGCCCGCGCTGGCGGTCGCGTCGAGATCGCGACGACCACCGCCTTCGTCGGTGCCAAGCGTTGCCGTTACGCCACGCTGTCGCATATTTTACGCCTCCCCCACACACCGAAGTTGAAACCCGGTTCAGGTTTCAGTATACGTCCCTTCAAGAAGCGTTCAACCGGGTCGTTGTCCGGCGCGAACGATAGAGATTTCGGGAGGGAGATGACAATGATCGGCACTCGCATGCGCTCGGTTTGCACGGCGCTCTACACGGGAGCCGCCGCCGCGGCATTGCTCGCGACGCCCGCCCACGCACAGGACGCATCCGCTCCCGCCGTGCCCGAGGCTCAAGATAACAGCGGCACCGGCGACATCGTCGTCACCGCGCGGCGGCGGTCGGAAACACTTCTCAACGTGCCGATCGCTGTTACCGCGTTCACGGCCGACAAGCTCGAAAAGACCGGCGCGGTCGATCTGACCGACCTTCAGAACACCACCCCCAACACCACGATCAAGGACGCGCGCGGCACCAATTCGACGCTCGCCGCCTTCATTCGCGGCGTCGGCCAGCAGGATCCGGTGCCGGGTTTCGAAGCCGGCATCGGTATCTATCTCGACGACGTCTATCTCAATCGTCCGCAGGCGGCGGTGCTCGATATCTATGACGTCGAGCGGATCGAAATCCTCCGCGGTCCGCAGGGCACGCTATATGGCCGCAACACGATCGGCGGCGCGATCAAATATGTGACCAAGCGGCTGTCCGACGATTTCTCGGCGTCGGTGCGCGGTACCTACGGTTCTTATAACCAAGCGGACGGCATCCTCAGCCTGTCCGCGCCGATCGGCGACATGGTCCGCGTCGGCGTGTCGGGCGCTCGCCTGACCCGTGACGGGTTCGGCCGTAACCGCAATCTGGGCATCGACAATTACAACAAGAACATCTGGGCCGGTCGCGGCACGGTCGAATTCGAAAGCCCCGATGGCGGCCTGTTCGTCCGCGTCACCGGCGACTACACGCACGACAAGTCCAACTCGCGCAATGGCCATCGCATGTTCGCCGGCCTGCTGACCGGCTCGCCGGTGCTCGCCAATGTCTTCGATACCAATGCAGGTCTCAATTTTCCGAAGCAGGATATCCAGGCTGGCGGCCTGTCGATGGCCGTAACCGCAAAGCTCGGCGGCGGCTTCACGCTGCGGTCGATCAGCGCGTGGCGTAAGGATCGCAGCTTCACGCCGATCGATTTCGATTCGACGCCGTCGGTCGATGTCGACGTGCCTGCTGTTTATCGCAACGAGCAAACCAGCCAGGAATTCCAGCTGCTCTACTCGAGCGACAAATTGAACGGGCTCGTCGGCTTCTATTATTTGGGCGCCAAGGCGGCCACGGCGTTTGACGTTCTCCTCAACACGACATTGGCGGGTTTCGACGCCTTCACGGTCGGCGACGTTCGTACCGAGACGTCTTCCGTATTCGCCGACTTCACCTATGATTTCACGCCGCAGCTGAGCCTGTCGCTCGGTGGCCGGTATACGTGGGATCAGCGCAAGTCCTTCGTCTACAAAGCGAGCCTGCTCGGCGGCCCGTTGTTCGGTGCCAGCACCGAATTCGGCGGCAATCCGACCCTCAACCTGGGCGCTGCGACCAACTTCCGCGGCGAAGCCAACTACAAGAAGTTCACGCCGCGCGCGTCGCTCAGCTTCAAGCCGAACGACGATCACATGATCTATGCCTCCTATTCGCAAGGCTTCAAGGGGGGCGGGTTCGATCCGCGCGGGTCCGGCACCAGCGCGCCGATCAGCAACGCCGCCGCCGGGCGCACCTACCAGGACATCTACAATTATCTCGCGTTCAAGCCGGAAAGCGTGACCAGCTATGAAATCGGCTGGAAGGGCTCGGCGTTCGACAAGCGGCTGACCTGGGCACTGGACGGCTTCTATTCGAACTACACTGACGTCCAGATCCCTGGGGCGACGGGTTGCCTTTCGGCGGGCGGAGTCCAGACTTTTTGCGGCGCCACGACGAACGCCGGCAAGGCAAGGATCAAGGGTCTCGAACTCGAGACGAACGCAGTACTCGCACGTGGTTTTGCGGGCGCCGGATCGAATGTGACCTTTACAGGGGCGCTAGGTTACATCGACGCGAAGTTTTTGCGCTTTGCGGGCCTGAGTGGAAATTTCACCGGCGCGGTCGTCACCGATATCGCCAAGGTTAGCCCGTTCCAAAACACGCCGAAATGGACGCTGTCGGGTACGCTCGGCACCAACCTGCCGGTCGGTTCTGGTAACCTGACCGCCAGCACGACGGTTTCTTATCGTAGCCTCACACACCAAGCCAACACACCCACCATTTTGCTGGACCAGCCTAGCTACACCTTGCTCGATGCCAATCTCACTTACAGTTTCGGGTCGAAGGGGCAGTATTCGATAGGCATCCACGGCAAAAACCTGACCGACGTTCGCTACAAGATCGGCGGATACCAATATCTTTATGGGCGTGCCGATGGCAGCTTCACTACTTCGACCGGGGTGTCGGTACCGGCCGGCACATATGTCAACAGTCTGGGCAAGGAAGGGATCGCCACCGCGTTCTACGGCAATCCGCGCCAGGTGTTCGGAACCTTCTCGCTCAAGTTCTGATCGACTGATAAGGGGGAAGAGAGCCGGGTGCGCACCGCGTGCCCGGCCTCTTTTTTGCGCTGGGAGAGGCCAATGACGACGCGGACCGAACGGCCGGGCTATCCCAAGCTGGTGCTGGCGATGCTGCTGCTCGTCTACACCTTCAACTTCCTCGATCGGCAAATCCTCGGCATTCTCGCCAAACCGATCCAGGCCAGCCTGGATCTGAGCGATGCGCAATTCGGGGCGATCGGCGGCACCGCGTTCGCGATCCTCTATTCGGCGCTCGGCGTGCCGCTCGCGTTGCTCGCCGACCGCGTCGGCAAGACGCAGGTTATCGCCGGATCGCTGGTCGTATGGAGCGGCTTTACCGCTCTGTGCGGCACGGCGGCGGGGTTCTGGTCGCTATTCCTCTACCGGCTTGGCGTCGGCGTCGGCGAAGCAGGGGGCGTCGCGCCGTCCTACGCCTTGATCGCCGACTATTTCCCGGTCGAGCGGCGCGCGAAGGCGCTCGCGATCTATTCGATGGGCATCCCGATCGGGCTGGGATCGGGCGTGCTGCTCGGCGCGTATATCGCCGCGATGGTTAACTGGCAGACCGCATTCGTCACGGTCGGCATTGCTGGCATCATTGTAGCGCCCGTGTTCCTGTGGATCGTGCGCGATCGACCCAAACCGGCGCCGCAGGCGGATGCGCCTCCGGTGTTTTCGGTCGTGCCGATCCTGATGAAGAAGCCGGCGTTTTGGCTTCTGTCGATTGGGGCCGGGTGCAGTTCGATGGCGGGCTATGGTCTGGCGTTGTGGGTGCCGAAGATCATCGCAGTCCATTACGGTTGGACCGACAAGGCCGACTTGATCAAGGTCGGGCAGTTCATGGGCGCGCTGCTGCTGATCGGCGGCACGACGGGCATCTTCCTCGGCGGGGTGCTTGCCGACCGGCTCGGGCGCGCCGACCGTGCCTGGTATGCGCGAATCCCGGCGATCGCCTGGCTGATCACCGCACCGATGTTCATGCTCGGACTGTACACGCCGACACCGCTGCTCGCGTGGTTCCTGCTGTTGATCCCCAATGCGCTGAATACGCTGTGGCTCGGCCCGATCATCACCGCGGCGCAGCACCTCGCGCCGTCGCGGATGCGCGCCGGCACATCGGGCACGTTCCTGATGGTCAACAATCTGCTCGGCCTTGGGTTGGGGCCGTTGCTGATGGGCGCGCTGTCGGACGCGCTCAAGCACAGTTACGGCGATGCATCGCTGCGCTACGCCGCGATCATCTGCGTCAGCCTGTACCTCGTCGCGGCGTTGCTTGCGTTCCTGTCGATCAAACCGCTCAAGCGCGGTTGGGTCGAAGCGGAAGACTAGCGCTCGCGCGTCGCCGCGAAGCGCACTTTGGGATAGCGGTCGGCGACATAGCCGACGTCCCACGCGGTCTTGGCCATATACACCGGGTTGCCGTCGCGGTCCTTTGCCATCGCCGATCGGTTGAGGTCGGCGAAGGTCTTGAGGTCCGCCGCGTCGTCGGCCGAAATCCAGCGTGCGGTTTCGAACGGCGCCATCTCAAGCCCCGCGGCGACCTTATACTCCGCCTCGAGCCGCGAGATCAGCACTTCGAGCTGCAGCTGGCCGACCACGCCGACGATCCAGTTGGCGCCGATCTCCGGGTAGAAGACTTGCGTCACGCCTTCCTCGGCCATGTCGTCGAGCGCCTTGCGGAGCTGCTTGGTCTTGGTCGGATCCTTCAGCGCGACCCGGCGCAGGATTTCGGGTGCGAAATTGGGCAGGCCGGTGAAGCGCACGTCGGCGCGCTCGCTCAGCGTATCGCCGACGCGCAACGTGCCGTGGTTGGGGATGCCGATGATGTCGCCGGGGAACGCTTCGTCGGCCACCTCGCGGTTCTGCGCGAAGAACAGGATCGGCGAATGCACCGCGAGCGGCTTGCCCGACCCGCTCGGAATCAGCTTCATGCCGCGCTTGAACGTGCCCGAACACAATCGCATGAACGCGATGCGGTCGCGGTGGTTGGGGTCCATGTTGGCCTGGACCTTGAAGATGAAGCCGGTGACCTCCGGATTGTCAGGCGACACCGGCGCCGGCTCGGCAGGCTGCGGCCGCGGCGGCGGCGCATAGTCGGCGAGCGCGGCGATCAGTTCGGCGACTCCGAAATCCTTGAGCGCGGAGCCGAAATAGACCGGAGTCAGGTCGCCGTTGCGATACGCTTCGGCATCGAACGACGCATAGCCGCCCTGCGCGAGCTCGACCTCGTCGGCGATTTCGCCGGGCAGCGTCGGGTTGGCCTCGACCTTGCCCTGGAACGTGCGGCTGTCACCTTCGGGCCGCGCGATCGTGTTATCGACGAGGTTGAGCACGCCTTCGAATTGTCCGCCCATCCCGACCGGCCACGACATCGGGCACACGTCGAGCGCGAGCATGTCGGCGATCTCGTCGAGCAGGTCGAACGCGCTGCGGCCCTCACGGTCGACCTTGTTGACGAAGGTGATGATCGGCACCGACCGCAGCCGGCACACTTCGAACAGCTTGCGCGTCTGCGCCTCGATCCCGCGCGCCGCGTCGATCACCATCACCGCCGAATCGACCGCGGTGAGGGTGCGGTACGTGTCCTCCGAAAAGTCCTCGTGCCCCGGCGTGTCGAGCAGATTGAAAGTGATCCCGTCGCGTTCGAACGTCATGACCGACGACGTGACCGAAATCCCGCGCTGCTGCTCGATCTTCATCCAGTCGGATCGCGCACGCCGGTTCTGCCCGCGCGCCTTGACCTCGCCGGCCAGATGGATCGCGCCGCCGAAGTACAGCAGCTTTTCGGTCAGCGTGGTCTTGCCGGCGTCGGGGTGGGAAATGATCGCAAAGGTGCGGCGATCCGAAATCTTGGTCATCGCGCGGCCCTAGCGGGTCAGGCGAGCAACGTCACCTGCATCGAACCCGTCCAGTTACCGCCCGGTGCGACGGTGAACACGCCGGGCTTGTCGCGGAAATTTCCGGTGAAGCCGACCGGGTCGGCGTGGCCGTGCCAAGGCTCAATGCAGACGAAGCGCGCGCCGGGCTTGGTCCAGATGCCGAGTTGTGGAGTGTCGGGGAAATCGATCCGGAGATGCGGGCCGGTTGCGGCGCCGTATGTAACGCTATCCGACCGTACGGAATCCCAGACGAGGGCGTCGTCGGCGAACAGGTCGTTCGTCAGATGCAGCGTGCACCCAGCGAGCGGCGAAGGTCGGTCGCCTGCGATCAAACCGTCCGCGAGGCGCTTGATCGGGCCGGGCTCGCGGGCGTCGAAGGTGATGCAATGCTCGCCGCGCGGCTGGCCATAGGGCAGGGGCCACGCGAAGGCAGGGTGCAAACCGAAACTCGCGGGCATCGGCGTGTCGCCATGGTTCGATACCGTGGCGTCGATGGTCAGCGTCGCCGCGCGGAGCGTGAACGCGATCTCCAGCGCGAAATCGAACGGATAGCTCGCGGGAGTCTGATCATTGGCGCTCAGCCGGAAGGTCGCACTCGCACCATCCTGCGCGACGACATCGAACGTCATTCGCCGCGCGAACCCGTGCTGCTTCATCGGATACTCACGCCCGTCGAGCCGCAGGACGTCGCCATTCAGTCGCCCGACGATCGGAAACAGGATCGGCGCGTGCCCGGTCCAGAAGGCAGGGTCGGCATCGGTCATCAGCTCGCGGCGGTCGGCGTCCTTGAGCGACACCAGTTCTGCGCCGAGCGGATCGATCAGGGCGGACAGCCCGTCCGACCTGATCTCCACCGGTTCAGCCACGCAAGCTCGCACCCAACTTCGTCGCTGCGGCGACGACTGCATCAGCGATCGCCTTGAGGTCGGCGTCGGTGAAGCTCTTGTCGGCCGGTTGCAGGGTGACCTCGACTGCCATCGACCGTACGCCGTCGCGCTCGAATAGGTCGAACACGCGCGCGCCGGTGATCGCGGCCTTGTCGGCGCCCTTGACCGCGCGGGTCAGCGCGTCGGCGGCGAGGCCCGCGGGGACGGTGAAGGCGAAGTCGCGCTTTACCGCTTGCAGCGCGGGCGGGGCGTAGGCGGGGCGCATGAAGCCGCTCCCGCGCTTGGCGGGGATCGCGTCGAGATACAGTTCGACCGCGGCGACGGGGCCGTCGAGGTCGAACGCCTTCGCGGTCGATGGATGGACCATGCCGAACGCCGCCAGCACGGTCTTCGGCCCGAGCCGCAGCGTGCCCGACTGGCCAGGATGCCACGTGTCGCCGGCCTCGCCCATGACTTGCAGATTGTCGACCGGCGCGCCCGCCGCGGCGAGCAGCGCCAGCGCTTCGGCCTTGGCGTCGAATGCATCGTAGGGCGCGACCTTGCCCGCCTGCCAGCCACGCGCACGCTTGTCGCCTGCCAGCAGGACGCCCAGGGTCGGACGCTCGGCGTCGGTGAGATACCGGCGGCCGAGTTCGAACAGCCGGATGCCGGTCGCGCCACGATTGGCGTTGCGCGCCGCGGCCGATAGCAGGCCGGGCAGCAGCGATGGCCGCATGACCTTCAAATCCTCGCTGATCGGGTTGGCGAGGCTCCACGCGCCGCCACCGAATGCGTCGGCTTCAGCCTGGCTGATGAAGCTCCACGTCACTGCTTCGTCGAGCCCGCGTGCGGCTGCGGCGCGGCGGACTTTGCGCTCGAGCTTCTGCTCGGGCGTCGCGGTGGGCCGAGCAACGCCGGGCGCACGCGGCAGCGGGGTCGAGGGGACGTTGTCGATCCCTTCGATGCGGATGACTTCCTCGACCAGATCGGCGGGGCCGTCGACGTCGCGGCGCCAGCTCGGGACGGTGACAGTCCAGTCGTCGGCGACCACAAAGCCCAGTCGCGTCAGGATGTCGCGCTGCCGCCCCTCGGCAACCGCGAGCCCGCCCAGCGTCTCGGCGCGGGTCGTGTCATACTTCACCGTCCGTGGCGTTGTCGGCGGGCTGCCCGCGCGCGTCACCCCGCTCGGGGTCCCGCCGCAATGGCTCAGCACCAAGTTTGTCGCGATCGCGAGCCCGTCGTCGAGGAACGCCGGATCCACGCCGCGCTCGAACCGCTGGCGTGCGTCGCTGGTCAGCATCAGCTTCTGGCCGGTCCGCGCGATATGGTCGGGATCGAAATAGGCGCATTCGATGATCACGTCGGTCGTCGCGTCGGACACGCCCGAATGCTCGCCGCCCATCACGCCGCCGATGTCGTGCACTGCCACGTCGTCGGCGATCACGGTCATCGAGGCGTCAAGCGTGTAGGTCTTGCCGTTGAGCGCGAGCACTTGCTCGCCGTCTCTGGCCTTGCGCGCGACGAGCCCGCCCGACAACTTGGCCTTGTCGTAGACGTGCAGCGGTCGACCGAGATCGACCGAGACGAAGTTGGTGATGTCGACCAAAGCCGAAATCGGCTTCTGCCCGATCGCGTTGAGCCTGGCGGTCATCCATGCGGGCGCTGCGCCGTTGGCCACGCCGCGCACTTCCTGTGCGTAGAAGGCGGGACAGCCGTCGGTGTCTTCGGTCTGCACGTCGGGCCCCGGGCCTTCGCCTGCGACGGACGCGAGTGAGGTCATGCGATAGACCTCATGCAGCGGCTTGAGCGTGCCCAACCCCGCAGCCGCGAGATCGCGCGCGATGCCGCGCACGCCCATGCAATCCTGGCGGTTGGGCGTAATCGACACGTCGATGACCGGGTCGTTGAGCCCTGCATAATCGGCGAACGGCGTGCCGATCGCGGCGTCGGCTGGCAGCTCGACGATACCGTCATGGTCTTCGCCGAGCTCGAGCTCGCGCGTCGAGCACATCATGCCGTTCGATTCGACCCCGCGGATCGCGGAGACCTTGAGTTCCATGCCATTGGCGGGGACCACGGCGCCGGCCCGCCCGAGCACGCCGACCATCCCGGCGCGCGCGTTGGGCGCGCCGCACACGACCTGGAGTGGCACGCCGTCGCCGGCATCGACGGTCAGCACCTGCAGCTTGTCGGCCTGGGGGTGGCGCTCGGCGGTCAGCACGCGCGCGACGGTGAACCCGGCGAGCCTCGCTGCCGGATTGTCGACGCCCTCGACCTCGAGCCCGATCCGCGTCAGCGCCTCGACGATCGTGTCGAGCGAAGCGTCGGTGTCGAGATGTTCCTTGAGCCAGCCAAGCGTGAACTTCATGCCCCGACTCCCCCGCTCAGCGTGGGCACGTCGAGCCCGGAGAAGCCGTAATGCTTGAGCCAACGCACGTCGCCGTCGAAGAACGCACGCAGATCGTCCATCCCGTATTTGAGCATCGCCAGCCGATCGATCCCGCAGCCGAATGCGAAGCCCTGCCAATGGTCGGGATCGTAGCCGCCGGCCTCGATCACGGTACGGTGGACCATGCCCGAGCCAAGCACTTCCATCCACCCTTCGCTGCCGCCGATCACGCGCTTGCCGTTGACGATGCTGAAACCGACGTCGACTTCCGCCGACGGCTCGGTGAAGGGGAAGTAGCTCGGGCGCAGGCGCAGCACGACGTCGTCACGCTCGAAGAACGCCTTGAGGAACGTCTCGAGCGTCCATTTGAGGTGCCCAAGCGTGATTCCCTTGTCGATCACCAGCCCCTCGACCTGATGGAACATCGGCGTGTGTGTGGCGTCGCTGTCGGAGCGATAGGTGCGCCCCGGCGCGATGATCCGCACCGGCTTGTCGCCGCCCGCCGCCTGCATCGCGCGGATCTGCACCGGCGACGTGTGCGTGCGGAGGACCATCGGCTTCTCATGCTCGCCCGCGAGATAAAACGTGTCGTGCATCGCGCGCGCCGGATGCGTTTCCGGGATGTTGAGCGCGGTGAAATTATACCAGTCGTTCTCGATCTCGGGCCCGGTCGCGACCGCGAAGCCCAGATCGGCGAAGATTTCGGCGAGTTCGTCCATCACCTGGCTGACCGGGTGGATCGTCCCGGTCGGCGGCACATCGACGGGAAGCGTGATGTCGAGCGTTTCGCTCGCCAGCCGCGCGTCGAGCGCGATCCGCTCAAGCCCCGCCTTGCGGCTGGTCAGCGCGTCGCTGACGGCCTCGCGCAGGCCCTGGATGCGCGGCCCCTCGACTTGCCGCTGTTCGGGCGGCATGCCGCCGAGCGTCTTGAGCAGCCCGGTAACGCTGCCCGACTTGCCGAGCGCCGCGACGCGCACCGCCTCGATCGCCTCGGGCGTATCGGTGGCGGCGATCTGGCCGAGCAGGTCCGCCTGCATTGCGTCGATATCGCTCACTTCGCCCACTCCAGCACCCACTGATCCACCATGCCGTCTTCCGGATGATCGAACTGGCCGATGCATTGAAAGCCGTTGCGCCGCAGCACCAGCGGCGATGCTCCACTGTCGGGCAAGGTCTCGGCGGTCAAGCCGGTGGCGCCCGCGGCGCGTGCGATCTCCTTGAGCGCGCTAACCGCGACGGTGGCATGGCCACGCCCTTCGCGCGCCGGCGCCACGCCGTAACCGATGTCCCATCGGCCTTTCGCGTCGCGCTCCTTGATGCTGATCATGCCGACGCCTTCGCCATCGACGACCATCATCCACGCTGCCTCGCCCCCGACTTCCGTCGCGACCCCGCGCAGCAGATCGACGATCTCAGGCGGTGTGATCCCGCCTTCGGGCAGACGCGGCGCATCCGCCGGCACCGGGCCATCAAGCAGCCATGCGAAATGCGCGTCGGTCATGGGAAGAAGGTGCATGCAAAGCTCCCATAGCGAAGGGGCGCCGGTGTTGCCACCGACGCCCCTTCGATAGAGCCAGCAGCTTCCGGATCAGGCGATCGCAAACCCGTCCTGGCGACGACGGCGCATGACGCCGCCGACCGCGCCGAAACCCAGGATCATCAGCGCCCAGGTGGCGGGTTCGGGCACGGCGGTCACGTTGACGTTGTCCAGCGCCGCACCAAAAGCGGTAGTGCCCGTCGACGCGAACGTCAGCGTGGTCGACGTGCCCGTCGCGGTGAAGACATAATTGAACGGCGACCAGTTGGTCACGTTCGGCGGGAATGCCGTCGTGGCGACCGAATAATTGCCCGTCGCATTGCCGGTCGCGGTGACGCCGACCGTCTTGAACGGGGGCGGACCGTCGCCGTTGGCGCCGAGGAAGAAGGTCACGTTATAGATCTGGCCCAGCACCGTATCGAACGTCTGGAAGATGCTGCCCGGCGCGTTACCCGACAGATCGACGCTGCGCGAGCCGCTCTGGGCGTTCCAATAGCTGCCGATGTAATCGACGCTGTCGCCGCCCACGGTCCAGCCGGTGATTGCGGTCGATCCCGCCGTCAGCGGGGTGAAAACGCCGGGGTTCGTGCCGGCTTCGAAGCTGCCGTTGATGAACGGTCCGGCGTGCGCGACCGCCGGGAGTGCCAAGGCGGCCAGTACGAGAATCAACTTCTTCATGATCTTCCCCTTTACGCCACTTAACTCAACGCGGCGCGACTCGGCCGTATTGTTGGACAGTCAGCATAATAACACTCGTCGGAACGCTCCCCAACATGCGTTAACCGCCTTTTTACCATTCCCGCCGGCGCGGTGTCGCTTTTTGGGACTGGACCAGCCCGATGAAACGAAAGGGCGCCGGTGTTGCCACCGACGCCCCGTGTTCGTTGCCTGCTACAGATCGCGTCAGGCGGCCTGGGGCAAAGCCGCCTTCGCTTGAGCGATGATGGCGGTAAACGCTTCGCCCTCGTGCATCGCGATGTCCGCGAGTACCTTCCGGTCGAGTTCGATGCCGGCGAGCTTGAGCCCGTGCATGAACTGCGAGTAGGTCAGGCCCTCGGCGCGGACGCCGGCGTTGATGCGCTGAATCCACAGACCCCGGAAGGTCCGCTTCTTCACCTTGCGGTCGCGATAGGCGTATTGCCCGGCTTTCTCGACGGCCTGGCGGGCAATGCGGATCGTGTTCTTGCGACGACCGCGATAGCCCTTGGCCTGTTCGAGGATATTCTTGTGCTTGGCGCGGGTGGTTACACCCCGTTTGACGCGTGCCATTGATCAGTCCTTTCTCAGCTCAGGCCGTACGGCGCCCAGGCCTTCACCGTGGCGGTGTCGGCCTTCGACAGCACCTTGGTGCCGCGGTTCTGGCGAATATACTTGCCGTTATGGCTGATCAGGCGGTGACGCTTGCCGGCAACGCCGTGCTTGAGCATTCCGCTCGCGGTGAGCTTAAAGCGTTTCTTGACGCCGCTCTTCGTCTTGAGTTTGGGCATTTTGGTCCTTTCGATTGTAAGCGACGCTCGAACAGCCGCGGCAGCCCACACTGGCCGGACCGTTTTCCACGCATCGCTTGCGAGAAGCTGGCGCGCATAACCGCGAGTCCTGGGAAATGCAACCTTTGGGCTGCTTGGCGCGATTCATTGCGCGATGGATATGACTGCACCAGTTGCCGCCAAGGGTGCAACACCCGCGCTATTGCCCGTCCACAAACGGCGGTGGTTTCGAATCATGCGCAACGTCGTGCTCGGGATCGTCGCGACGCTCTTCATCATCTGGCTGGTGCTCTACATTACCAAAGGCCGGTTCCTGAAGCATCCGTTCGAGAGCATTGCCGGCAAGATGGCGGGGCGCGAGGTCAAGGTCCGCGGCGACTTCCAGCTCTATTTCGCGCCGCTCCGGATCAAATTCTACGCCGAGGGCCTAAGCGTCGCGAACCCTGCGTGGGCGACCAAGCCCAACCTGTTCCAGGCGCAGAGGATCGATACGCGCGTAGCGCCGCTCAGCCTGATATTCGGCAAGCGGCGCCTATACTGGCTCGACCTGACCGGTGGCGCGATCGATCTCGAATGGAACGTCGGCCACACCACCAATACCTGGACGTTCGCCGATACGGGCGGCAAGCCGTTCGAAGTGCCGCGGATCGATCAGGCGACGGTCGCCGGCACGACGCTGCGCTATATCGACCCGCGGATGCGGCTACTCGCGGATCTCGGCATCGATACGATCACCGCGACCGACAAGAAAATCGGCAAGGCGGTGGGGCTTCAGGGCACCGGGCAGATCCGCGACACGCCGTTTCGCGTCGTGGCGCAACTGCTCTCGCCCGATGCAACCGCCAATAACGGCGAGAACAAGCTGACCTTCCGCGCCTGGGCGGCGAACAACGTGATCGACGTCGCCGGCACGCTGCCCTCGCTCGCCGATGTCGAGAATGTGCCGCTGCAAACGCGCGCGCGCGGGCGCAATCTGGCGGAATTGCTCGGGATCATCGATGTCGTGCTGCCCAATACGCGTGATTATTCGCTTCATGCGCAGCTGGTGAAGGACGGGACCGAATATCGCTTCACCCATCTGGCCGGGCGGTTCGGCAACAGCGACCTGGCCGGGCGGCTGACCGTCACTGCGGGCGAGCGGACGCGGCTCGATTCGGTGCTGGCGACGCGCAGCCTCGACATCGTCGATGCCGCGCCGTTCATCGGCTACAATCCGGATATCGTCGCGACCAGAGGCGCGATGGCTGCCGCCGCCGCTACGGGTGCGGCACCGCAGCGCATCCTGCCCGACGCCGCGCTGCCGGTCGCCGAGCTGCAGCGCTTCGACGCCGGGCTCAAATGGACGATCGGCGATATCAAATCGAAGAACGTGCCGATCTCCGACGTCGATCTCACGCTCGCGCTCGACCACGGCAAGCTGTCGCTGTCGCCGCTGACCTTCGCGATGGCGCGCGGCAACGTCGCGTCGGACGTGATCTTCGATACGCGCGCGCGGCCCGCGGCGGACAGCTACGACATCCGCCTGTCGCCGACGCCGATGGGGCGGCTGCTGGCGGGCTATGGCGTCGACGAGTCGGGCACCACGGGGACGATCAAGGGCCGCATCCAGCTCAAAGGGCGCGGCGACACGATCCACGATTCGCTTGCGAGCGCGACCGGGCGGATGGCCTTCATCATCCCGGCGGGCAGTTTCTGGACGCGCAACGTCCAGCTCAGCGAGCTCGATATCGGCACCTTCGTCCAGAAGATGTTCGAGCATAAATTGAAGGAGCCGGTGCAGATCAATTGCGGATTGATCGCGTTTACCGTGCGCGACGGCATCGCGGCGGCCGATCCGATCATTATCGACACGAAGAAGAACGTCATCCTCGGGCGTGGCGGGCTCAGTTTCAAGAACGAGAGCCTCGACATGGCTTTCCGCGCCGACGGCAAGAAATTCTCGCTGTTTTCGGGCCAGTCGCCGGTCGGGCTGAGCGGTTATTTCGCCAAGCCTGCGATCGACGTGATCAGCCCGCAACTGATCGGCCGCGCGGGTGCGGGGGTCGGTTTGGCCGTCGTCGCCAGCCCGCTGGCGGCGATCCTCGCGTTCGTCGACATTGGCGACGCCAAGAGTGCTCAGTGCGGCCCGGTCCTGGCGGGCGCGCACGCCGCGGCGATGCGCACCAAAGGCGGCAAGCCGCGCGACGACGTCGGCAACGGCACGACTGCGAAGACCGAAAGCGGCAAGGAATCGCCCGCCGACAAGCAGAAGCAGAAGAAGAAGTTTCTGGGGATCTTCTGATCGTGAGCGCTTCGGGATAGCGCTCCACCTCCCGTTCCCGGCGAAAGCGGGGGTCCAGGGTCATAGATGCGACGCCTTTGGCTCTGGACCCCCGCTTTCGCGGGGGCACCGTCAATTAAATGTCCGGCTCAGATCGTCGATTACGCCCCGGCAGGAGCCGGGTTGCCGAACGGGCCGTTGGGGCGCTTGGTCTTGGGAATCGACGTGCCGCCCGCGGGAAGCGGGGTTACGGTCGCGTTCGGATCGCCACGCCCGATGTCGTCGCCAGCCGCCAGCCGCTTGATCTCGTCGCCGGTCAGCGTTTCGTATTCGAGCAACGCACCCGCCACCGCGTGGAGCTGATCGATATTCTCGGTCAGCACCTGCGTCGCGCGCTTGTGGCCGTCCTCGATCAGCCGCTTGATCTCGCTGTCGATGAGGAGCGCGGTTTCGTTCGACATGTTGTGCCGCTGCGACTGCGAATAGCCCAGGAACGTCTCGCCCTGCTGCTCTTCGTATTCGAGCGGGCCGAGCTTGTCGGACATGCCCCAGCGCATCACCATCGCACGCGCCAGCTTGGTCGCCTGCTGGATGTCGCCCGACGCGCCCGACGAGACCTTGTCGTAGCCGAAGATGACTTCCTCGGCGACGCGGCCGCCCATGACGCTCGCCAGATCGGCGTACATCTTGTCGCGGTGGTACGAATAATTGTCGCGCTCGGGCATCGACACGACCATCCCCAGCGCGCCGCCGCGCGGGATGATCGTCGCCTTGTGGATCGGGTCCGACGCGGGCTCGTGGATGCGGACCAGCGCGTGGCCGGCCTCATGATACGCGGTCATGCGCTTTTCCTCGGGCGTCATGACGAGCGATTTCCACTCGGTGCCCATGATCACGCGGTCCTTGGCGAGCTCGAACTGCGCCATCGCGACCAGCCGCTTCCCCAGCCGCGCCGCCATCAGCGCCGCTTCGTTGACGAGGTTGGCCAGATCGGCGCCCGACATGCCCGGCGTGCCGCGCGCGAGCGTGCGCGCATCGACGTCGGGCGCCAGCGGCACCTTCTTCATGTGCACCTGGAGGATCTGCACGCGGCCTTCGATATCGGGCAGCGGCACCGTCACGCGGCGGTCGAACCGGCCCGGGCGCAGCAGCGCGGGGTCGAGCACGTCCGGCCGGTTGGTCGCGGCGATGATGATGATGCCTTCGTTGGCCTCGAACCCGTCCATTTCGACCAGCAGCTGGTTGAGCGTCTGCTCGCGCTCGTCATTGCCGTTGCCGAGACCCGCGCCGCGATGGCGCCCGACCGCGTCGATTTCGTCGATGAAGACGATGCACGGCGCCGATTTCTTGGCCTGTTCGAACATGTCGCGAACACGGCTGGCGCCGACACCGACGAACATCTCGACGAAGTCCGAGCCTGAAATCGTGAAGAACGGCACGCCGGCCTCACCCGCGATCGCGCGAGCGAGCAGCGTCTTGCCGGTGCCGGGCGAGCCGACCAGCAGCGCGCCCTTGGGAATCTTGCCGCCCAGGCGGGCGAACTTGGTAGGATCCTTCAGGAACTCGACGATCTCCTGCAGCTCCTCGCGCGCCTCGTCGATCCCGGCGACGTCGTCGAACGTCACGCGGCCGTGCTTTTCGGTCAGCATCTTGGCGCGGCTTTTGCCAAATCCCATCGCACCGGAGCCGGACGACTTCTGCATCTGGCGCAGCACGAAGAACGCGATGGCGAGCATCAGCACGAACGGCAGCGACTGGACGAGCAGATATTGCCACAGCGACGCCTGCTCTTCGGGCTTGGCGACGACGTCGACATTGGCCGCGGTCAGTGCCGGCATCATCTGCGGATCGGACATGGCAGGCAGGTTGGTGCGGAAGGTTGTATTGTCCTTCATCGTCCCGCTGACCACCGTGCCGGCGATCTCGACCTTGGAGACGGTGCCCTGCTTCACCTGGTTGAGGAAGGCCGAATAGGACAGCGACTTGCCGGGCGCCGCGGCGCCGCGTTCGCCGATCAGCGACACGACCAAGGCGAGCGCGACCAGGATGCCGACCCAGATCACCAGGTTCTTCATCCAATTATTGCCGCCGTCCGGGGACTGTTTGTCGTCGTTCATAGTCGTCGCTTACCTTTTTGGTCGCTCCCAAGATAAGCGACCAACTATTAATGGCAATGGAACAAGACGCGCTTTGGGTCGATCAGCCTGATCGGCGCGGCGGAGCCAAGGAAAAGCGCCAGTGCGCATCGGATTCGCCGATGCGCGAGGGCTGCGCCAATACCGCGCCGAGCATCGCCGGTCGACCCGATTCGAGCGTGCGCACCGCAGCGGCGAGCGCACCGCCGCGGAGTGACGCCATGGCGTCAAGCGCGGTCACGCAACGCTCGACCAGCCGGCGACGCAGCTCGAACGGCAGGTCGTCGGGCACCGTCAGCACGATTTCGGCCGTATCGCGATGGCACAATTGCTTCGCCAGCCGATCGACCATCCAGCCGATCGCATCGTTGGCGTCGCCCAACGCCGCGGCGCTGGCGGCGGCACGATCGGTGTCGAGCCAGTCGATCCCGACGAGGTTTTTGCGGAGTCTCGCGCGATCGTATCGGTCGCTGACGTTGCTCGGGTCGTCGATCGGCACGATGCCGTGTTCGGCGCACAGGGCGACCAGTTCCGCATGCCGCCAGCCGAGCAACGGCCGGATGATGCGTCCACTTTTGGCGCGCACGCCGGCGAGCCCCGCGACTCCCGCGCCGCGGTTGAGCCGCATGATCAGCGTCTCGACCTGGTCGTCGGCGTGGTGCGCGGTGGCGATGTGGTCTGCGCCGATCGCGTCGGCACGATCGTCAAGCAAACGATAGCGCAACTCGCGGGCGCGGGCGGACTGGTTGGCCGAGCGTCCGGCGCGGTCGGGCAGCGGGGCGGTCAGGATGGTGTGAAGGATGCCGCGCGCGGCGCAGAGTTCAGCGACCCAAGCAGCTTCGCTTGGCGATTCGGGGCGGAGGCCGTGATCGACCGTCGCGGCGCCGCAGCGGTCGCCCAATGCGGCATGCGCGAGCAGCAGCAACGCCACACTATCGGGTCCGCCCGATACCGCGACGAGCAAGCGCTCGTCCGGATCGGCCAACGCGGCAAGGTCGCGCGCAAACCTCGCGATTGCTGCGCTGTCCAACGGGCGCGCAGTTTGCACCGGCAACTATTCTCATCCTCCCCCGCCAGGGGGAGGTGGCGCGCGTAGCGCGACGGAGGGGGCGGAAGCATGACGGCTTGTTAGTCGCCGTCCTCCCCCTCCGTCAGCTACGCTGACACCTCCCCCTGGCGGGGGAGGATTCCTGATTTCGGTATCGCCTAACGGCACTTGTAAGTGGCGCGGCCTTTGTCGGCTTCGGCCTTTTGCCCGGCGCTCAATTTGTCGCCATAGACGTCGCCGAGCTCCTTATATACCTGACAGATGTCGGCCGCAGGGCGCTTCATCACGATCAGCGACTTGGCGAGGTTGAGCAGGCTGTCGGACGCGCGGTCGCCGTCGGGTAGCTTCGAATAATTCTCGTAGAAGATCTGCGCCGCATCCTTGGCACGATTGTCGTCGAGATAGATCAGCCCGAGCACGTTCTGCGCGCGGCTCGCCAGGCGGTGTTTGGGAAAGCGCGTGTTGTATTTTTCGAGCTGTGTCTCGGCTTCGGGATACAACTCGGCCTTCCACAGCCGGTAGCCGTAATTATAGGCGTAGGTTCCCTTGTCGAGGGCGTCGGCGCCGGTCGGCCTGGGCACCGCCGCGACGCGATCAGCGCGGGCCGGGTCGGTTGCGGATGCGGGAGTCGGGGTCGGCTTGGCGATGACCGGCCTGGTCGGCGTGGCGGGCGCAGGGCCGTCGTCGAGCGCGGCCGGTGCGCTACTGGGCACGCCGTTGCCCTCCAGCGCCTTCAACCGTGCATCGGTATCCTTCTTATAGGCAGCGAAATCGGCTTCGAGGAGTTGCAGGCGGTGTTCGGCGGTTTCGACGCGATTGGTCAGCCCGGTGACTTCACCCTCGACGCTGGCGATCCGCGCCTGGAGGTCGGCGAGCGGTGCGCTGGCCGGCGTGCCGGCGGCGCTGGTCGTGGCGTCGGGCGGGCCGATCTCGGGCTGGACCAGCGTGCCGCCACCGTTCTGGCGCGAGACCACGCGTTCGACCGTGTTGAGCCGCTTTTCGACCTGCGTCATCCGCGCGTCCAGCGACGGCGCGCTTTGCGCATCGACCGGCTCGGTCGCGATCAGGCCGCCGGCGATTGTCACCATCATCGCAAACTTACGCATTCTCGTCCCCGCGCTAACCCTTGAACCCAATCTATCGCCTCTCATGATTTCACGCCACCGATCACGGGTATCGGCGCTGGCCCCGTGGCGGGCGTCGATTGTGCGGCGGGCGTCGGTGCGGCTCGCGGGGTCGGGGTAGGCGCCGGCTGGAACGCCGGCGGCAGGGCGAGGGCGCGCGGGGTCGCGGCGGCGGCGGGAGCGGGCGTCCTGGTTGGGGCCGCCGTTGGCGCCGCGGCGGGTTGCCCGCTGCCCCGCGCCTGAAGCGCGGCGGCGCTGATCGGCACATCCTTGATCGCGACCTTGCCATCACCGAGCGGCGCGACCGCCGATCCGTTGACCGACACCTGGATCTTGTCGGGCCGGCCGACATTGATCATCGGGCCGTTGGCGTCGGCCGGGACGTCGTAGCGCTCGCCGGGCGCCATCGTCTTTTCGAACAGGCTCTTGCCGGTCGCGTCGTAGATCTTGAGCCAGACGCTGTCGGTCGCGGTCAGCGTGACCTGGCCGCCCGAGACCGGTACCGGGGTCGGTTCGGGTGCAGCCGCGATGACGTTTTCGATCGGCGTAGCGACGGGCTCGGCCGATCCGCGGAACAGACTGGTGCCGTACCAGATGATCACGGCGATCACGACCAGCACGCCGATCGCGCCGGCGACCGTCGCCAGTCCGCGCGACGGCAGTCGCTTGGGGTCGCCCGGTTGGTAGGTGTCGTAAGCGGTCACCGGCGCGAGCGGCAGGTGCGGATTGTTGCGCACTTCCGCCGCGATGACCTTCTCGTCGAGCCCGACGACGCGTGCATAGGATTTGGCGAACCCGATCGTATAGGTCGGCGACGGCAAACTGCCGTAATCGCCGTTTTCGATCGCCTCGAGGTGGCGCGTCGGCACGCGGGTGCGGTTGGCGATATCGGCCAGCGTCAGCCCCTGCGCCTCACGCGCCTCACGCAATTTGTCGCCGGTGCTCTTGGGAAAGAGCGTAGCCTGATCCGGCGCCTGATCCTCGTCCATCTACATCTCCGGCAGCAGGGTGCGACCCGTTATTGGCCCTTTGCCATGACGAGAGGATGTCGGCCAAAGCCCCGCCGCCGTCAACGCCAATCGGGCACGACTCAACGTCGATTCAGGCGAGCTCGACCCCGTTTTTGCTCGCCCAGTCGATCAGCGTGCCGCGCACATCGCGCGGGGCTGCCGCCAGCAGGCGATCCATTTCCCTCATGATCGCTGCGCGGTCGAGGCTCCGGACCATCGCCTTGATCGGTCCGACCGCCGCCGGGGTGATCGACAGCCGCTCGATTCCCAATCCGATCAACGCCATGGCCTCCAGCGGCCGGCCGCCCATTTCGCCGCACACCGCCAGATCGACGCCGGCGTCGCGACATGGACCGACGACGCGTTTGAGGAAGCGCAGGATCGACGGGCTCAGCCAGTCGTAGCGCTCGGCAAGCTTGGGGTTGGCGCGGTCGGCGGCGAACAGGAATTGCGTGAGGTCGTTGGTGCCCACCGACAGAAACTGGATGTTGGGAAGCAGGATGTCGAGCTGCTCGGCCAGGCCGGGGACTTCGAGCATCGCGCCATAACGGATCTCGGTGGGCAACCGCTTGCCGCGCTCGCCCAGCCACGCCTTCTGCGCTTCGAAGATCGCCTTGGCTTCGTCGAATTCCCACGGTTCGCTGACCATCGGGAACATGACGTTGAGCGTGCGCCCGCCCGCCGCCTCGATCAACGCGCGCGCCTGTGCCTTCATCAGCCCGCCGCGTTCGAGCGCGAGGCGCAGCGCGCGCCAGCCCATCGCCGGATTCTCTTCGTTCTCGGCGTGGGTGTGGAGATAGGGGAGCGCCTTGTCGCCGCCGATATCGACCGTGCGGAACACCACCGGCTTGTCGCCCGCCGCGTCCAGCACGTCCTTGTAGAGCCGCAACTGGCGCTCGCGCTGCGGCAAGGTCGCGGACACGAGAAACTGGAATTCGGTGCGGAACAGCCCGATCCCGTCGGCGCCGGTCACGTCGAGCGCGGCGACGTCGTCGCGCAGCCCGGCATTGCACATCACCGTCAGCCGCACCCCGTCCTTAGTGATCGGCGCTTCGTCTCTTAGCGCGGCGAATACTGCGCGGCGCTTCTGGCGAAGCAACAGCTTGGCGTCGAACGCCTCCTCCATCGCGGACGACGGGCGCACCAGCGCCGATCCGTTACCAGTGACGTCGAGCAGCAACAGGTCGCCCTCGGCGACATGCTGGCGGACGGTACGCACGCGACCGAGTACCGGGACACCCATCGCCCGCGCGACGATGATGACGTGCGCGGTCAGCGACCCTTCCTCCAGCACCACGCCCTTCAGCCGCCGCCGGTCGTATTCGAGCAGTTCGGCCGGCCCCAGGTTGCGCGCGATCAGGATCGTGTCCTGGCGCAGCCCGAGCTGTGCCGCGGTGCCCATTTGCCCCGACACGATGCGCAGCAGCCGGTTGGACAGATCCTCCAGATCGTGCATGCGGTCCTGGAGCAAAGGATCGCCGATCTGGCGCATCCGCATGCGCGTGCGCTGTTGGACGCGCTCGATCGCGGCCTCGGCGGTCAGGCCGGAATCGATCGCTTCGTTGATCCGCCGCGACCAGCCCTCGTCGTACGCGAACATCTTGTACATCGCGAGCACTTCGTCATGCTCGCCGCCGACCCCGAACTCGGCCTGCGCCGACATCTTGTCGATCTGCTCGCGCATCTTGTCGAACGCGGCGTAGACGCGATGCCGCTCGGCCTCGGTGTCTTCGGCGACGGTATGCTCGATCGTGATACGCGGCTGGTGATAGACCGCGTGGCCGACGCCCATGCCCTCGACCAGCTTGAGCCCGTCGAGCCGGATCGCGGCGGTCGATTGCGGGCGCGACGACGCGTCGGTGCGCTGGTCGACAAGCCCGGCGCTGGCGATCAGTTCTGACAGCACCATCGCAACGGTCTGCAGCGCCTCGATCTCGACGTCTTCGTATTTGCGCGGATCGACATGCTGGACCGCCAGCACGCCGATGGCGCGCTCGCGGCGGATGATCGGCACCCCGGCAAAGCTGTGGAACGCGTCCTCGCCGGTTTCCGGGCGATAGGCGAAATCGGGGTGCGCGGTGGCTTCGTCGAGGTTGAGCGTCTCGACATTGGCGGCGATCGTCCCGACCAGCCCCTCGCCGGGCGCAAGCTTGGTAACGTGGACCGCGGCCTGGTCGAGGCCTTGCGTCGCGTAGAGCTCGAGCAGGCCCTCGCGCAGCAGGTAGATCGAGCACACCTCGCTATCGAGCGCCTCGCCGATGATACGGACGACGGCGTCGAGCTTGGCCTGCGGGCTCGACCGCGCGGCCATCACCTCGTGGAGGTTGACGAGGATCTCGCGAGCGGAAGCGGCGGCGGTGACGGCCATGTCCGATCCGCTATCAGATCGGCGGCGGCGGCGCTATTGCCGGGCTGTCCTCGCTCGGCCGATTTATCGGCCGCCGGCTGTCATTTTGCCCGATAGCTGTCGTGACACTCGCCGCAAGCTGTCCGAACGACAACGATCTGCGTCGCAAAACCGGCCGCATCGTCCGCGTCGGCCAGCCTCGCCAGTTCGTCCGCAGCGGTGGCGAGGGTTGCCGCTCTGCCCTCGAAGCCAGTGCGATCGGTCCATATTTCGGGCCGCGTGTTGGGTGTATCGGAACCCTTGGGAAACAGGATCGGGAATATCCGCGCCCATTTCGCCAACGCGCGCGCCGCATAGGCCTGGTTCTTGACCGGGGCGCCAAACTTCACGGCTTTGCTGGCGTCGTTCACCGTTCCGCTCGACAGCCCCATCGCCGCCAGCCGCAATGCCTTGACGTCGATCGCGGGCGCCTTGGCATTGGATTTCGCCAGCGTTGGCACGACTTGCGTGGCGAGCAGCCCGAACGAAAGAACGAGAAAAGCAGTGCGCATTGGGACCTCTCCCTCGAGCGCACTTTAAGCGCCGGAATCGGCGGACGCCAGTGCCCTCGCTTGGGCTGCATCACCTCGTGGAGTTGACAGGATATCTCGGTTAGAACCCCGATGGCGCCACCGGTATCGCCGCGGAAACGGCGACTACCGCGTTCGGTCCCGGTGCCGCCGCAAACAGATCCTGCGGGCTCCAGAACGGTGCTTCGAGCGCCGGCAGCTCGGTCTTCGCGAAGGCCATCAGCCCGGCCGAATCGACCATGCCGATCTGCGCCAGCACCGCTTTGGCCGTGTTGCAGAAATCGGCCTGCGCGGCCGGTTGCGCGAAGAAATTGTAGAGCCGGGTCATGTCGCGCTCTCGCACGTCCTGCCACCGCGCGCCGTATTGCGCCTTGTAGCGCGCGCTGACCGCGTCGTTGGCGGCGGTGAGCACGGCGGTGTTGCGCCGGATCAGCGAATTATAGGCAGCGACGGTGGTCGCTTCGTCCGCATCGCGGCAGCCGAGCGCGGCGACGTTCAGCGCGACGCGGACGTGCCATAATGTTTCGAGCGGCGAGATGTCGGCGCTGACGACGGCCGGCTTGAACGTCTGTGCAGCGGCTGGCGCGCCCACGACAAGTGCGCCGGAAAACACAGCGGTGCCCAACAGGGCGTAGAGAATACGCATGGATACAACCCCCCTCGATCCGTCACCCCGCGTGACGTGGAAGGAGGTTCAGCCCGACTCGCCCAACAACTCCTTCAAAACCGCCGTGAATTTCCCGTTCACCACTTTCGTGCGGAACTTTGTCAGTGCAGCGTTTCGTGCGCCGCGCACATCGCGACGAATTTGGCGATCCGTGCGGCGCGCGTCTCGGGCTTCTTTGCGTCGTGCACGCGGTACAGGATCGCGTAGCGGTTGGCGCCGGTGAGCGTATCGAAGAAAGCGCGGGCCTTTGGGTTGGCGTCGAGCGCCGCGCGCAGATCGTCGGGCTCGGTCGCGGTCGAAGCGGGCGCATAAGCGGCGTCCCACCGGCCGTCGGCCTTCGCGGCTTCAACCACCGCGCGTCCCGCCGGTGAGATGCGCCCCTCATCAATCAATTCCGCGACGCGCTTGCGGTTCTTCTCCGACCATTTGCTCTTCGCCGTGCGCGGCGTGAAGCGCGTCAGGAACCAGGCGTCGTCATATTTGTCAATCTGCCCGTCTATCCAGCCATGGCACAGCGCACAGTCGATCGCCTGTGCCTTGGTCAGCGCCGAGCCGGTGTTCCCCGTTTTTGCAATCATGAGCCACAGCCCCGGCGAACCATCGGGTTGATCGACAAGCCAAGCCTCCCACGCCGCAAGATCGGCGAACGCGATGATGGGCAGTCCAGCCTTTGTCTCCATCCGCACCGCTTCGCATCCGCGGCTTGACTCATCAACTACTGTGTATCATACAGTGTATGTCACACACTATGCGAGGCACAGGCTTTGCCGACCGAAGACGATCTGTTCGAAAAGATGCGCATCGAGCTGCGCCGCGGGTCGCTCGCGCTCGCGGTGCTCGGGGCGCTGCGCGAGGAACGCTACGGCTACACGCTGCGGCAGAGCCTCGAGGCGGCCGGGCTGCCGATCGACGAAGGCGCGCTCTATCCGTTGCTCCGCCGGCTCGAAACGCAGGGCCTGCTGACCAGCGAGTGGCGCGAAGACGCCAAGCGTACCAAGCGATTTTACAAACTTTCGACCCAGGGCGTGGAAACGCTCGCGCAACTGCTCGGCGAATGGAATTCGATCTCCGAATCGATCCTGCGCCTCACCGAAAAGGGCAAATGAAATGGACTTGATC
>JBDSWC010000110.1:0-5084 GCA_039926845.1 Sphingomonas sp.
GTTGATGCCCGACTGCTCGAGCGCGGTGATGTGGACGAACGCGTCCTGCCCGCCGCCATCGGGAGCGATGAAGCCATAGCCCTTGTCGGCGTTGAAGAATTTTACGGTGCCGGTAGTCATATTGGTATTCCTTCTTTCATGCGGAGCCAGCCCAAATGCGGGTGGCCCGATGCCGCAACTGCAGGGAAAGAAGGAGAAGGAGCCGCAAAGCGCCGAAGACCGTCGATATGCGACTGTAGCCGGTGCTATATGGGCGCTAGTCGCCGAAATAGCAAATTGCGTTTGAAAAGACTTTACAACATGACATTCGTGTTCGTGGACTTAGCCCACATTGCGACCCCGCCGTCACACGCAAATAACGGGCGTGCTCTGTAAATTATTGTACGTCGCTCGGTATCGAATGAGCGAGGACGACACGTGACCTATCAGGATAACATCGCACAGACCGGGCAATTGATCGCCGGCTATAACGGCACGTGGGACGGGATCAGCGCCGAAGCGGTGGCGCGGATGCGCGCGCAGAATCGCTTCCGCTCCGGCCTCGACATCGCGCGCTATACCGCCGCGATCATGCGCCGCGACATGGCGGCGTACGACGCCGATCCAGCGAACTACACGCAGTCGCTCGGCTGCTGGCACGGCTTCATCGGCCAGCAGAAGATGATCAGCATCAAGAAGCATTTCGGTTCGACCGAGCGGCGCTACCTCTACCTGTCGGGCTGGATGATCGCGGCGCTGCGCAGCGAGTTCGGGCCGCTGCCCGACCAGTCGATGCACGAGAAGACCAGCGTCCCGGCGCTGATCGAGGAGCTCTATACCTTCCTGCGCCAGGCCGATGCGCGTGAGATGGGGATGATTTTCCGTGATCTCGACAAGGCGCGCGCGAGCGGCGACGCGGTCGCCGAGCAGCGCCTGATCCACGCGATCGACAATTACCAGACGCATGTCGTCCCGATCATCGCCGACATCGATGCTGGCTTCGGCAATGCCGAGGCGACGTATTTGCTGGCGAAGAAGATGATCGAGGCGGGCGCCTGCGCGCTGCAGATCGAGAACCAGGTCAGCGACGAGAAGCAGTGCGGGCATCAGGACGGCAAGGTCACCGTGCCGCACGAGGACTTCCTCGCGAAGGTCCGCGCGTGCCGCTACGCCTTCCTCGAGCTCGGGGTCGAGGACGGGATCATCGTCACGCGCACCGATTCGCTCGGCGCTGGCCTCACGAAGCAAATCGCGGTGTCGAACGAACCGGGCGATTTGGGCGACCAGTATAACAGCTACCTCGATTGCGAGGAGATCAACCCGGCGACCGCGCGCAACGGCGACGTTATCCTCAACCGCGATGGCAAGCTGTTGCGGCCGAAGCGTCTGCCGTCGAACCTGTTCCAGTTCCGCGAAGGAACGGGCGCCGACCGCTGCGTGATGGACTGCATCGCCAGCCTCGACAACGGCGCCGACCTGTTGTGGATCGAGACCGAGAAGCCGCACATCGAGCAGATCGCGTCGATGGTCGACCGGATCCGTAAGGTCCATCCGACCGCCAAGCTGGTCTACAACAATTCGCCCAGCTTCAACTGGACGCTCAACTTCCGCCAGCAGGTTTTCGATGCCTGGAAGGACGCGGGCAAGGACGTGTCGGGGTTCGAGCGCGACCGGCTGATGTCGATCGATTACGACGGCACGCCGCTGGCCGAAGAAGCCGACGAGCGTATCCGTACCTTCCAGTCGGAAAGTGCGAAGCGGGCGGGGATCTTCCACCACCTCATCACGCTGCCGACGTATCACACCGCGGCGCTGTCGACCGACAACCTCGCCAGGGAGTATTTCGGCGACGAAGGAATGCTGGGCTACGTCAAGAACGTCCAGCGCGCAGAAATCCGCCAGGGTATCGCGTGCGTGAAGCACCAGAACATGTCGGGATCGGACATCGGCGACGATCACAAGGAGTATTTCGCTGGCGAGGCTGCGTTGAAGGCTGGCGGCGCACACAACACGATGAACCAGTTTGCGGCGTAGGCCGCACGTCGCGAACCCTGTTCGCGGCGAGACGGCCAAGCCCGGCCGGCGTGCAGAGCCCGTCCGACGAGATGGCTTTGCCACCTCGGGCCAGCGATAGAAGAGCTTCCTTGGAGAGGATGCTTTAGACCCGGCGGAGCAATCCGCCGGGTCTATTGCGTATCGATCATCCCGCGATGCGCAGCCAAAGCGCGGTGGCGTCGTCGCCCTGCTTGAACCGTGGCCAGCGGGCGCAATCGGCGTCGGCGGCTTCCGCCGCGCGAAGCCGGGCGGTGATGCCGTGCAGGCCTTCAGTGGCGAGCAGCGAGGGCAACGCAGAGCGATCAATCAGCCGGTAGAGGTCGATCGCGGCGCTGAATCCGTCGGTCATCAGCAGCAACTCGTCGCCGGCCACGCAAGGCTGGCTCGAATAGAGGATGTGATCGGCGCCGGTCGGGTCGATGCCCAGGATGCGGCGATCGGGGTTCGCGCGGACGGTGCGCAACGTGTCGAGCACCGGGGCGGCGCGGCGCGGCGAGCCGAGCCCGTGATGCGCAACGCTGCGCGCGAGGTCGCTTTCGTCGTCGCGGACATCGATCTCCGGCCCGATCGGGATGGCAGCGCCGTCGCGGATCAGCAAGGCGGGGCAGTCGCCGAGCCATGCGCAGTCGAGCCGGTTGTCAGCGACCGCGACCGCAAGGAAAGCGGCGGACGGGATTTCCCACGCTTCGGGCGGACGGGTGCTATCCTCGGCGAAGCGGGCCGCAACTATCTCGAACACGAAGCGGCACATCGACTCGATCGATCCGTCGGGCGCGGCGGCGAAGGCGCGGTCGGCTTCGGCCGCGATCCAGGCCGCGCCGCCGCGATCGCCGAGGAGGCCGGGGTCGCCAAGATCGGTTGCGCCGTCGATGATCCAGCCGCGGGCATGCCCGGCGCCGACGCGATCGTCGTTGGCCTTGGCGCTGTCGCCAGCGATCGAAAGCGACTGGACGATGTCGAGGTGCATCGTCCGCCCTGGTCAGGCGCCGGCGGCGTCGAGCTTGTCGAGTTGCTCGGGCGTCAGGTCCAAGTCCATCGCGGGCAGCAATTCGAGCAGTTGCTCGACGCTGGTCGCGCTGGCGATCGGTGCGGTGACGCCGGATTGTGCGGCGAGCCACGCCAGCGCGATCTGCGCCAGCGTCGCGCCGGTTTCCGCCGCCACGTCATCCAACGCTGCGAGCACCGCCGGCCCCTTGCCGTCGAGATACGCCTGCATCCGGCCGCCGCGCACGCTCTTCCCGAAATCCTCCGCGGAGCGATACTTGCCGGTGAGGAACCCCGAGGCGAGGCCGTAATAGGGCAGCACGCCGATATTGTGCTCGACGCAATAATCCTGGAGCTCGCCCTCGACCTTGTGGCGGCTGACGAGGTTGTATTCGGGCTGCAGCACTTCGAAATGCGCACCGCCCGCCTTGCGGGCGATGTCGTTTGCCGATTTGAGCCGCGCGGCGTGGAAGTTGGACGCGCCGAGCGTCGCGACCTTGCCCGCCGCGACCAGCTTCGCGAAAGCTTCCATATACGCCTCTTGCGGGGTCTCGTTGTCGTCCTGGTGCGCGTAATAGAGCGCGATCTGCTCGACGCCGAGCCGCTGGAGCGAGGCATCGCACGCCGCGGCGATCCGCGCGGGCGCCAGCTTCTCGCCACCCTCGCCGGGCAGCATGCCGACCTTGGTCGCGACGCCGATCTTCTTGCCGCTCGACTTGAGCCATTCGCCGATAACGGCTTCGGACTCGCCGCCTTTGTGGCCGGGCACCCACGCCGAATAGACGTCCGCCGTGTCGACCAAGGTTCCGCCCGCATCGGCGAACGCGTCGAGGATCGCGAAGCTGGTCGTCTTGTCGGCGGTCCAGCCGAACACATTGCCACCCAGGCAGAGCTTGGGCGTGTGGAGCTTGCTCGATCCGAGGCGTCGGCTGTCGGTCATTGTGCGTTCCCCGGATCGGCGGCGTTGGCATCGACGCTATTGTCGATCGGCGCCATGTAATTGACGTCGAGCGATGCCGCCGCTTCGTTGAGCATGCGGTCCTCGTCGGGCGTCACGCCGCCGACATCGTCGTTGCGCGACCCGCAACCGGCGAGCAGCGCGAAGCCCAGCAGAGCGGCGGCGGCGCGCATCAATCCTCGATCTCGTTGCCGACATCCTTCAGCGCGGCGCCGGTCTTGTCCTTGGTGCGGTCGACGGTGTTGCCGACCTTGTCCATGCCGTTCTCGGCCGCGCCAAACGCCTTGTCGGCGGCGGCATCGACGTCGTTGGCCGCCTTCGCCATCGTCGCATTGGCGTCGGCGGACATCGTGTTGGCGGCGGTCGCGGTTTCGTCCTGCGCCTTCTGGCTGCAAGCGGCGAGACCGAGCGTGGCGACGAGAGCGAGGGGGATCAGTGCCTTGGTCATTGGGGAATCTCCTGGGTAGAAAGTCGCCAACACCGCTATCGCGCCACCGTTCCCCGCGCAACGCGTTGACGTGATATAAAGATATCTTTATATCTATATGCGACATGCCGAACACGCTCGACATTTTCCGTTCGCTCGCCGATTCGACGCGGCTCCGCATCGTTGCATTGGTGCGGTCGATGGAACTGTCGGTCGGTGAACTCGCGCAAGTGCTTGGCCAGAGCCAGCCGCGCGTATCGCGCCATGTGAAAATTCTCGCCGACGCCGGGATCGTCGAGCGCCGCAAGGAAGGCAGCTGGGTGTTCGTCGCGATGGGCGCAAACGACGTCGCAGCACCACTGTGTGCCGCGCTCGACGCGTGGGAAGGCGATCGCGCGCACGCCCGTGCGGACGCCGACGCCGCGCGGCTGGCCGCGGTGCGTGCCGACCGCGCGGCTCATGCAGCGGGCTGGTTCGAGGTGAATGCCGGCGAGTGGGACGCGATCCGGTCGCTCCACATCGCCGAGGATCGCGTCGAAGCGGCAATGGTCGAGGTGCTCGGCGACACGCGGGTGAAGCGGCTGGTCGATATCGGCACCGGCACCGGGCGGATGCTCGAATTGTTTGCTGGCCAGGCGACCCATGCGTTGGGGATCGACCGCAGCTCCGAAATGTTGCGGC
>JBDSWC010000111.1:0-6178 GCA_039926845.1 Sphingomonas sp.
CCGGGCGGCTGGAAAACCTCACCGAACTCGTCCGCGCGATGGAGGAATATGAAAACCTCGGCGCGTTCCTCGAACACGTCAGCCTCGTCATGGATAACGAGAGCAACGCCGAGGACCCCAAGGTCACGATCATGACGATCCACGCCGCCAAGGGCCTGGAATACGACACCGTGTTCCTGGTCGGGTGGGAGGAAGGGCTGTTCCCCTCACAACGCTCGCTCGACGAAGGCGGGCTCGCCTCACTCGAGGAGGAACGCCGCCTCGCCTATGTCGCGATCACCCGCGCGCGGCGCCGCGCGGTCATCATCCACGCCGCCAACCGCCGCATCTACGGCCAGTGGACGTCGAGCAGCCCCAGCCGCTTCGTCGCCGAATTGCCCGACGCGCATATCGACAGCGAAAGCAGCATGGCCGGCGGCGAAAGCCTGTGGCGCGTCAATTGGTCCGAACGCGCCGACCCGTTCGCCGATGTAGCAAGAGGCACCGGCCGCGGCCCCGGCTGGCAACGCGCCGCGGGGGTCGATTTCACCAAGCCCGGCGGGAGCTTCACCAGCCGCACCTTCACGCGCGAACCGGCCCGCGTGGTCGAGGCGCGCGCGAGCGCGGTCAGCCTGGGGAACAAGGGCCGGTCCGACGTAGCGATCGGGATGCGCGTGTTCCACCAGAAATTCGGCTACGGCACGATCGAGGAGATCGAGGGCAACAAGCTCGAAATCGAATTCGAACAGGCCGGGCGGAAGCGAGTGATGGATAGTTTTGTGACGGTGGGCTAGCTCTCAACAATGTCTTCGCTATTTTCCCAAATTATTTCTTGAGGCACAACAGTGACTTGACTTCTGTTTTTGATCGAACGACCCAAAACGATCTTATTGATCCCGACTTTTTGTATCCATTGGGCTGCCTCACGTAGAGCAAACCTCTCATCTGTTGGTGGCAAAAGCGATACTACTTCAAGGCCGGCCCGCGTAATTAGCCAAATATTAATTTGTTGTTTGCGATCTTTGTCACCTTGGGCGACCACGCCATACTGATCACCAATAAGGAAGGCGTTCGCCGCCGCGTCGGTGACCGACAGGCCGTGCGGCTCAATCATCTCCGCGCGGAGCCACGCACCCGGATGGACCGCGAAACCGGGGTGAAGCTTGATCGCCATTCTTACTGTCCCGTCATGCCGGACTTGTTCCGGCATCCACTATACCGCGATGCTCTGCGGCTGATATCCTGCGGCACGGTGGACCCCCGAACAAGTCCGGGGTGACGCCTTAGTGAACTCGATTTTCCTTCCAATGTAGGATTTCGTCTGAAATACGCTGATAGATGCGCGACCAGCCTCCTTCCCCTTCGCCCGCCGCCGAGCCCGAAGAGATCGCCCCCGACGATTATCTGCTGACCTTCGCCACCGTCCCCGGCCGCGCCCGGCGCGACGGCTGGACACCCGATCGGCAGCGCGGGTTCATCGAGGTTTTACGCACGACGGGCGTGGTGGCGGCGGCGGCGCGCGCCGTCGGGAAATCGGGAGTCAGCGCCTATAACCTGCGCAAGCGCCCCGGCGCCGAGGGTTTCGCCGCCGCATGGGACCGCGCGCTGGACGACGCGCGCGACGACGCGCTCGACCTGGCGATGGAGCGCGTGCGGCATGGCTATGTCACACCGCGCACCTATCGCGGGCGCTTCGTCGCGCTGGTCCACCGCTTTGACCATCGCCTCGCGTTCGCGGCGCTGAGCTTTGCCCACCGCGCGGCGGCGAAAGTTAAAACATAACCCGGTTTATCGCTAACTTTCGAAGCGCCGGGCGCTCGGCAACCTGTCTCCCACCCGACCATCGCGTTCAGGAACCATGCTCGCGCTGGGTCGTATCACCGGGGTAGCCCTATGTCGGGCATGAGAGAGGATAACTCGATGAAACGCATTTTGATCGCCGCCGGCATGGCGGCCATGTTGTTGGGTGCGGCCCCCGCCGTCGCTGCTCCCGTCGGCGCTGCGCCCGGGATCGAAGCGCCGCAGGATCGCAATTGGAACGGGCGCGATGACCGCCGTGACGACCGGCGTGCCGATCGTGGCGACCGCCGCGACGACCGCAACTGGCGCGGCAATGGCCGTGACGATCGCGGCTGGCGCGGCAACGATCGCCGTTGGGGCGACAATGGCCGCCATCGCGGCTGGCGCAACAATTGCCAGAACGTGCGCCGCCACCATCGCTGGGTGCGCGTTTGCTATCGTCGCTGATCGGCGGACACGAAAAAGGGGGCGGCCCGCGAGCCGCCCCCTCATTCTATTTGTGAGTGATGGAAGTCAGACGGTCGCCTCGACGAACGTCGTCGTCTCGAGCTTGGTCAACCCGCCCGCTTTGTAGCCCGCGATCAGCTCTTCCTTGCGCGTGCGCAACTGGTCGCCGAGCGCATCCATATCGAGCCCGGCCTTGCGCGCCTGGCTGAAGATGCCCTCCATCCGGGCCTCTTCCTCCTCGACGTGATGCTCGATCTGTTCGGACAGCACCTTGACCTTGGCGTCGTAATATTCGTCGTCGGGCCCACCCGCCTCGATCTCTGCGATCAGCACCTTGGCGCCGTCATGCTCGACATAGGCTTCCTTCAGGTCGTCTTCCGCGACATGCCCCTCGCACGCCGGGTAGAAGATCTCTTCCTCGATCTGCGCGTGAACCGTCAGTGCCATGCAGATTTGAAGCGCGATCTTCTCCTTGGCACCGTCGCCCTTGGCGTTCTCGAACTTCTCGAACAGGTCCTCGACTTCGCGGTGATCCGCCTTGAGCAGCGCGATCGCGTCTTGTTTGTCGGCCATGGTTTCCTCCGTGATGACATCGCGGGTTCAACCGCGTCCGCCACGATCCGTTCCCGTTGCGAGTCGTTTGCGGCGCAGCCACCGGTTGGCGGCGAACACCGCCAGCGCCCAGGCGGTGCCGAAGCTCCACCCGGCCAGCACGTCGCTCGGCCAATGCACGCCCAGATACACGCGGCTGCACCCGATCAGCACCGCGAGGAAGGCGCCGAACCCGACGATCGCGCCCCGCGCCGTCCAGCTCTTCGCGCCCTCCGCCAGCATGAGCGCCAGCGTCAGATACAGCGCGGCAGAGACCATCGCATGGCCGCTCGGAAAGCTCGCGTCGGTGACTTGCGCCAGATGCGGGACGAGCGCCGGACGCGGGCGAGCGATCCACGCCTTCAGGCCGTTGTCGATCAACGACGCGCCGATCAGCGACACCGCGATCCACGCCGCCTCGGCGCGTTTGCCGACCCACAGCAACCAGGCAAGTCCGGCGATGCCGAACAGCCACATCAGCGTCGCGCCGCCCAGCGCGGTAATGTCGGTAGCGGATTGCAACAGCCAATGCGGCCCGATCGTCGTCTGCGGATGCCCCGGCACGCGCAAGGCGAGCAGCAGCCGCGTGTCGATGCTCCAGCCCTGGCCCTCGATCAGCTCGTCGGCGAGATGCGCGCCGAGCCCGACCAGCGACACGATGAGCAACCCGAGCGCCGGCCACAGCCAGGGGCGCAGGATTTTTGTATGGGGAATATCTTCGGTCACCGCGGCAACCTTGGCATAATTGAGGGCGCTAGGGCTAGCGCTCGACCGTCATCAGCGCCTTGTCGGCAAACCGCTCGTCGGCGGGGTTCCACAATTCGCTGGCCTGGAACGGGCGGTCGGTGATGCTGATCTCGCCTAGTCCGTCGAGCTTGAACACGCCCATCTTATATTCCTTGGGCGCCACGCCATCGCGCTCCAGCGCGACGCCGCCGACGTGCAACGCATCGTGCTTCATGAACAGCACGTGCGGCGCCAAGATTACCGGCTGGCGGTTATACGTCGCGGCGACGCAATGCTTGATGACGATCGCCTGGAGGATCGTCGGGGTCGCGCCGCTCGGCGCCGGCTCGGGCTTCTCGGACAGATACATGCCGTCGGCATAGCATTTATGGTGCGGTGCAGCAAGGATGCTGCGTCAGCACCCACGGCGTAAACGATCCGGCGCCCGCGACCGGCGACAGAATCAGCCCCAACCCGGCGAGAATTGAGACGGCGTAGGGCGCGGATCAGCGTTCCCGCAACAAAGCCTGCCGGCCACCTTCGTCCAAGGCGACCGGCGCCCGGATCAGTGCCAGAAAAGCAGCAACAAGATGATGATCGGGATCGGAATGCCGATCAGCCACATCAGAATGCCCTTACCCATGGCCATGCCTCTCTTTTTTGATTTCGGTGGCGATACAACCGGCGCACGGGTCATCCGTTCCGTGCAAAGTGACTGACATGGATCAATCTGCCGGTGTTGCGCGCCGCGGCGAAATCGGCATGACGGCAGGATGAGCGACGGCTTGCCCCTGCCCCGCCGGTACGGCGCGATCGGCGCGCTGTGTTGCGGCACCGCGCTGATCATCATCGACGGCGGTATCGCCAACGTCGCGCTGCCCAGCATCGCGCGCGACCTTCGCGTCGATTCGAGCTCGGTCGTATCGATCGTCACGATCTACCAGTTGATGCTAGTGATGCTGCTGCTGCCCTTTGCCGGCCTCGGCGAGCGGATCGGGCTCAAGCGGATGTATCAGACCGGCCAGCTGATCTTCACGGTCGCGACCTTGCTCTGTTTCTTCGCCAAGAGCCTCCCGTTCCTGCTGATCGTTCGCGCGGCGCAAGCGATCGGCGCGGCCGGCGCGCTAAGCGTGTCGTCGGCGCTGATCCGGTCGACCTATCCGTCGACGCAGCTCGGCCGGGGACTGGGCGTCAATTCGGTGATCGTGTCGAGTTCGGCAGCGGCCGCGCCGACGATCGGGGGGCTGGTGCTGGCGGTGGCGCCGTGGCCGTGGGTGTTCGCCTGCGCGATCCCGTTCGCGTTGCTCAGTCTGGCGCTTGGCCGCTCGCTGCCTGATCCGCCCGCGCGCGACCGCCATTTCGACTTGCTCGGCGCGATCCTGTGCGCCGCGATGTTCGGGCTCGTCATCGGCGGCGCGGAAAGCGCGGTGCATGGCAACAGCCCGGTGGTGTCGGCGGCGATCGTGCTCGCGGGTGCGCTGATCGGCTATTATTTCGTCCGGCGCGAACGCGGCGAGGCCAACCCGATCCTGCCGATCGACCTATTGGCACGACCGGTGCTCGCGCTGTCGGCGATCGGCGCCTACACCGCGTTCATCGCGTCGATGACCTTGCTACTCTCGACGCCGTTCCGCTTGACGCAGGAGTTCGGCTTCAGCGCGGCAATGGTCGGCGCGGCGATCGCGCCGTGGCCGCTGACCAACATGATCGTGGCGCCGCTGTCGGGATGGCTGTCCGACCGCATTCCTGCCGGGCTGCTCGGCGGGATCGGGATGTGCATCAGTATCACGGCGCTGTTGCTGCTCGCCTTCCTCCCCGCCCACCCGAGCTATTTCGACGTCGCATGGCGCATGGCGCTGTGCGGATCGGGGTTCGGCACGTTCATGCCCCCCAACGCACGCCTCATCATCGGCAGCGCGCCGAAGGCCCGTGCTGCGGCGGCGGGCGGACTGGTCTCGACCGTGCGGCTGGTCGGTCAGACGACGGGCGCGACGTTGGTGGCGATGCTGCTGGCGCTCGGTGTCGGCGCCGGACGCGTGCCGCCGTTGGTTTCGGTCGGCTTGGCCGTAGTCGCAGGACTGTGCAGCATCGCCCGCCTGCGCCCGTCGATCCGCAACCCGGCGCGGACCGAGGTGCAGGACGAAGTGCCGACGCTTAAGACGACGCGATGAGCGACACGCAGCGCACTATCGTGATCCTCGGCGGCGGGACCGCTGGGTGGATGGCGGCCAATCTATTCGCCCACCATCTGGGGCAAGCGGTGTCGATAACGGTCGTCGAATCGCCGGAGATCGGCATCGTCGGGGTCGGCGAAGGATCGACCCCGCAATTGAAGGCGTTCTTCGATACGCTCGGGATAACAGAAGCCGAGTGGATGCCCCGCTGCAACGCGACCTACAAGACCGGCATCGGCTTTCGCGGCTGGTCGGAAGCGCCCGGTTTCGAGAGCTATTTCCATCCCTTCCCGACCGACCTCGACGGCTTCACCGCGCCCGCTTTCTTCGTCAACGCTTACGCGCGGCGGCACAATGCCGACGCCTGGGCGCACCCCGATCGCTTCTTCTTGCCGACGGCGCTCGCAGCGCGACGGCTGGCGCCGTTAGTGCCCGAGCGCTTCCCGTTCCAGATCGGCTAC
>JBDSWC010000112.1:0-12892 GCA_039926845.1 Sphingomonas sp.
AGGAAGTCCGCGCGATCGACGCGGCTGGTGCCGACTGGATCCATGTCGATGTGATGGACGGGCATTTCGTCCCCAACATCACGATCGGCCCCGCCGTCGTGAAGGCGATCCGCCCGCACACGGCCAAACCGCTCGACGTCCATCTGATGATCGCGCCGGTCGATGCGTTTCTCGACCAGTTCGCGGAAGCCGGCGCAGACACGATCTCGATTCATGTCGAAGCCGGGCCGCATACGCACCGCAGCCTTCGCCACATTCGCAACCTCGGCAAGCGCGCTGGCGTCGTGCTGACCCCGCAGACGCCGGCCAAGGCGCTCGATTATTTGCTCGAGGAAGTCGATCTCGTCCTCGTCATGAGCGTCAATCCCGGATTCGGCGGGCAAAGCTTCATCGAATCCTCGCTGCGCAAGATCGAGAGCATCCGCACGATGATCGACAAGCAGGGCCTCACGGTCGATCTCGAAGTCGATGGCGGGATCGACCCAATGACCGCGCCCCGCGCCATCGCCGCCGGCGCCGACGCGCTGGTCGCGGGCACCGCAACCTTCAAGGGCGGCCCGTCCGCTTTTGCCGCCAACATCGCCGCGTTGAGGGGCGAGTGAACGACGACAACGAGACCGACACCATCGAGGAAGGCAAGCGGCTGATCCGCCACGGCGGCAGCGGCGGCCTGTCGCTCGCCGAGCGGGTATCCGAACGCTTCCGCCGGCTCGCCTGGCGCAGTCCGCTCCACGCCTTTCGCCTGCGCGGCCGCCATCCGTTGAAGCTGATCGCTGTCCCTGAAGACCCGTTCGTCGGCGATCCGCGCCGTGGCAACGCGCTGCTCGAAGGCCGGTTGACGTTTCGCGGCGAGAGCATCGCGTTCGCCGACCTCGACTTCGCCAAACCCGGCTGGTCGCCGGCGTTCGGCGAGTATGTCCACAGCTTCGTCTGGCTCCGCGATCTCGCGACCGCCGCGCCGCGTACGATCGGCGTTCCAATCGCCGAGACGCTGATGCGCCAATGGCTCATCGTGCATGCGGAAAAGATTGGCGAGCCGGCGTGGAACGCGGAGATGTGGGGCCGCCGCATCCTGCACTGGACCGCGCACGCCCCGCTGATCCTGTCGTCGTCCGACCTGATCTATCGCAGCTTGGTGCTCAACACGCTGGCGCGTGGCGCCCGGCACCTCGACCGCGCCGCCGACAAGGCGCCCGCCGGGCTGCCGCGGATCGCCGCCTGGTGCGGGGTAATCACCGCGGGGCTGCTGATCCCCGGTGGCGACACGCGACGCCAGATCGGCGAGGACGGCCTGGCGCGCGCGATCGAGCAAGCGGTGCACGAAGATGGCGGCGTCGCCGCCCGCGCGCCGTTGATCCAGCTCGATATCGTCATGCTGCTGACGATGCTCCGCGCGGTGTACGACACGCGGCGGTTGGCGCCGCCCCCGGCGCTGTCCGCTGCATTGGGACGAATGGTTCCGGCGCTGCAGGGCGTCTGTCACGCCGATCATGGCCTGTCGAGCTGGCAAGGTGGCGGCCCGGTCCGGCCCGAACGGATCGACGAAGTCGTTGCCGCCACCGGCGTGCGTGCGCGACCGCTGCGCCAGGCACGCGATTGGGGCTATCAGCGGCTCGCGCAGGGCGGGGCGGTGGTGATCATGGACGCCGCGCCGCCGCCGATCGCGCGGCTGACCGCGGGCGGCTGCGCCTCGACCCTGGCGTTCGAAATGTCCGACGGGCCCGAGCGGCTGGTGGTCAATTGCGGTGGTGCACGCGCCGCGATCGCGCAGATCCCGCAAGCGCTTGCCGATGGTTTGCGCACGACGGCGGCGCATTCCACGCTGATCGTCGGGGACAGCAATTCGACCGCGATCCACCCCGACGGCACGCTCGGTCGTGGCGTCGCCGAGGTCGAGCAGGCGCGTCAGGAGTCGGCCGCCGGCAGCCGGATCGAGGCTAGCCACGACGGCTATGCCCGCCGCTTCGGCTTCCTGCACCGCCGGCAATTGCTGCTTTCTGCGGACGGCCGCGAATTGCGCGGCGACGACATGCTCTTGCCCGCGGGACGGCGGCGCAAGAATGCCGCGACCACCTTCGTGATCCGCTTCCACCTCGGCCCCGGCGTCGAAGCCGCGCCGACCGCCGACGGCATGGCGGCACTTCTCCGGTTGCCCTCGGGAAAGCTGTGGCAATTCCGCTGTCGCGGCGGCGCGCTGGCGATCGAGGAAAGCCTGTGGATCGATCCCGACGGTCGCCCGGTATCGACCCAGCAAGTCGTGATCAGCGGTGAAGCAACCGCGGGCGGCGAAACGATCGGCTGGGCCTTGAAGCGCGCGACCTGATCGGCCATCGGGACGCCACCGACCGCGCCCAGGAGCCTAGCCATGCCGACCGACATCGTCCCGATCAGGCGCGCCTTGCTGTCCGTGTCCGACAAGGCCGGGATCGTCGATCTGGCGCGCGCGCTGGCGGCACAGGGCGTCGAGCTGGTCTCGACCGGCGGCACCGCGACCGCCTTGCGCGAGGCCGGGCTGACCGTCCGCGACGTGTCCGACCTGACCGGTTTCCCCGAAATGATGGACGGGCGAGTCAAGACGCTCCACCCGATGGTCCATGGCGGGTTGCTCGCGGTGCGCGACGACCCGGCGCATGCCAAGGCGATGGCCGACCACGCGATCGGCGCGATCGATCTGGTGGTTGTGAACCTCTATCCGTTCGCGGAGACCGTCGCTAAGGGCGCCGAACGCGACGAAATCATCGAAAATATCGACATCGGCGGTCCGTCGATGGTGCGATCCGCTGCCAAGAACCACGCGTTCGTCGCGATCGTGACCGATCCGGCCGACTATGCGTTGATCGCGACCGGCGAGACGACGCGCGACGAACGCCGCACGCTCGCGGCCAAGGCGTTCGCCGCCACCGCGACCTATGATTCGATGATCGCCAGCTGGTTCGCCTTCGCCGACCAAGGCGAGCGTTTCCCCCAGACGCTACCGCTGGTGCTCACGCGCTCGGGCGAGGAACTCCGCTACGGCGAAAACCCGCACCAGGCCGCCGCTTTCTATGCCGCGACCGGCCCCGCCGCGCGCGGCATCAGCCAGGCGCGGCAAGTGCAGGGCAAGGCGCTGAGCTACAACAACCTCAACGATGCCGACGCCGCGCTCGATCTGATCGCCGAGTTCCGCAACGCAGGCCCGACCTGCGTCATCGTCAAGCACACCAATCCCTGCGGCGTCGCGACGGCCGCAACGTTGGCCGAAGCCTATGAAGCGGCGTTCGCGTGCGACACCGTCTCCGCATTCGGCGGAATCATCGCGGTCAACCGCCCGCTCGACGCCGCGACCGCGCAAGCGATCACCGGTATCTTCACCGAAGTCGTCGT
Source organism: Sphingomonas sp. (assembly GCA_039926845.1). Lineage (GTDB taxonomy): Bacteria > Pseudomonadota > Alphaproteobacteria > Sphingomonadales > Sphingomonadaceae > Sphingomonas. Next base: position 3,364 of record JBDSWC010000112.1, read on the forward strand.
CGCGCCCGATGCCGATGCCGAGGCGGTAGCGCTGTTCGCCGTTAAGAAGAATCTGCGTCTGCTGCTGACCGGCGAGCTGCCGGATCCGCGCCGCCCCGGCCTGGCGGCGAAGTCGATCACCGGCGGCTGGCTGGTCCAGAGCCGCGACAATGGCTCGATCGACGAGGACGCATTACGCGTCGTGACCAAGCGCCAGCCGACGCCCCAGGAATTCGCCGACTGCCGCTTCGCCTGGACCGTCGCCAAGCACGTCAAGTCGAACGCGATCGTCTACGCCAGGCATGGCGCGACCGCCGGCGTCGGCGCGGGGCAGATGAACCGGCTGGAAAGCGCGCGGATCGCGGCGTGGAAGGCGAAGGACGCCGCCGACAAGGCCGGCTGGACCGAGCCGCGCACGATCGGATCGGCGGTCGCGTCAGACGCTTTTTTCCCGTTCGCCGATGGCTTGCTTGCGGCGGTCGAGGCCGGCGCGACGGCCGTGATCCAGCCGGGCGGGTCGATTCGCGATGACGAAGTGATCGCGGCGGCTGATGAGGCCGGTCTCGCGATGATCTTCACGGGTATGCGCCACTTCCGACACTAGGTCGCTTGGAGCAAAAACCCCAGTTCCGGATCGGCCAGCCCGCTCGCGCGCCGCGCCGCGCGCCGCGCGAACGCCAACGTGCATTTCTTCCGCCCCACGCCGCTCAACGGATGCGTCGCCGCCTCGCGCAGGATCGCGGCGTCATAGCGGTCGGCGACGATTACCCCCGATCGCTCGGGCAAAAACGCATCGCCGTGCAGCGGCCCATGATCGAACCCCGCCGGCACCGCCCAGAAGAAGCGGTCGCAATGCTCGAGGTAATCGAACCACTTGCCGTCGCCGAGCAAATCGGCGCGCGACACCTTGATTTCGACGATGACGATCTGGCCGCGTGCGTCGATCGCCATGATGTCGGCGCGGCGGCCCCCGTCGAGTGCCACCTCGGTCATCGCCGCAAGATCGTGGCGCGCGAGCATGCGGATGACGCCGCGCGCGACATCCGCCGCGCACAGCGCTTCGTTACCGATCGGGGGACAGCGGGGAGACGCATCGAGCATCTCCCCGTTCTAGAACATTAGGCGAACACCGCAACCCCGCGATTAGCGGAAAAAGATGTGATTTCCGATCATCGCGACGCGGGCCTTGCCCCAATTGGGCGAGACGCGACGCGCGTGGAAATACAGCGCCTTGGGCGCCGGGCTGTCCCACGCATCGGCCAGCGCGACCTTCGCGATCGCGGTCGCGGTGCGATATTGCGCGTTCGCGCCGACGGCGGGGATCCGCCCGCCGCGCACGAACGAGAACTGGCCCGGCTGCTTGACCACCGAGCAGATCGAGGTCGGAAAGCGTCCCGACGTCGTGCGATTGATGATGACTTCGGCGACAGCGAGCTGGCCCGAGAGCGGCTCACCCTTCGATTCGAAATACACCGCGCCGGCGAGGCATTCGAGTTCCGAATCCATCGTGCCGGGCATGTTCTGCGCGGCAACGGCAGCGGCGAGGCTGGCAAAGGCCAGACCGGGCGCGGGGGCGGATGTCGTGGACAGCGCGACTTCGTCGGGCGTCGAGTCGGTGGCCGGCTTCAGCGTCGGCGTGGGAACCGGAACGGTATCCGAGAGGTTTTCCATAGCAGGGATGGCGGTGACCGCGGCCGCGATCGGCGTGCGTGTCAGATCCCAGGCTTTGCTGGGGCTGCTCACCCCGAGCAACGCGAAAAGGCAAATGGCAGTCGCCACGGGACCCGTGGCGCGAGAAACAGAGAACATTCAACTGGCTTAAGTGCGGTTGGTGCGCGGACGTGGTCGCATCTTTCAAAGGACCGCGCCGGACTACCCCCCGACTGCGTAACCGATCGGGATCGCACCCCGCATCGACACAACGCGAACTATAATAAATTTTCCGTGAATTGTGCAGCGCAGCAAGTCAATCCGTTAAGATCGTTTCAGCGACGAATCGTTCTGCTGATGCGATATCCACCTCTACTACCCATAGATCGGGATCGGTGCGCCGCCGCCGCATCCAGTAGTCGGTGACGTCCTGCGACTCGCCGGCCGGCCCGGTCGCGATCAGCGCCGTCCGCCCGTCGGGACCGATTCCACGCTCGACGAGACGTGGATTTTCGCCGCGTTCCTGCGCGACGATCAGGATCGCACCTGCGGTCGCGTCGCCCTTCGCCAATACCGTCACTACCCCGCCTTCGGCATACGCGCGCCGCACCAGCGCGTTGACCAGCACGCCGCTGGCGAGTCGCGCGGTCAGCCGGAATATCCCGGCAGACCCGCGAGCGGGATCGACGAGCGCATGAACGTGCCGGTGCCACGCGCCGCCTCCTTCCCGTCGGCATCGATCAGCCGCGCTTCCCCGACGAACACGCGCCGCTGCCCGCTGACCCAGCGGCCCTCGGCGATCACCGGCCCTGCTTTGAGCGGGCGGGTGAACAGCAGGTTGAACGCGGTCGTCAGTAGGAATCGGTCGGTCACCAGACTGTTGCACGCATAGAAAGCGGCATCGTCGAGCATTTTGAAATAGCTCGTGCCGTGCGCGGCGGCGCCGGCATGGTAATGACGCGGCTCGATCGTGAAGCTGATTCGCGCGACTCCGGCCTCCGGAATGTCGAGTTTCGAGTCGAAAAGCCCGTTGATCGGCGCCGCGGCATACAGCGCTTCAAGCGCGCGGAAATGCCACGAAGCGCCGACCTCAGGCGGCATCCCGCGCCTCGTCCCGCGCAAGCAGCACGTACATCGCGTCTTCGGATCCGGCACCGCGCAACTTGGCGACGAACTGGCCGTCGCGCAGCGCACGCGACACCCGCGCCAGCGCTTTCAGATGGTCGGCGCCCGCATCAGGCGGCGAAAACAGCGCGACGACCAGGTCGACCGGCAATTCATCGACCGCACCGACATCGATCGGCTTCGCCAACGTCGCCACCACCCCGCGGATCGCGTCGATCCCGGCAATCCGTGCATGCGGGATCGCGACACCGCCGCCGAACCCGGTCGAACCGAGCTTCTCGCGCTCAGCTAGACCATCGGCTGCCGCCTTGGCGTCAACACCATAAGCGATGGCAGCAAGCTGGCCGAGCTGCTGGAACAGCGCCTTCTTGCTCACCGCCGCCAGCCCTTCGGCGACGCCTTCGGGCCGGATCAGGTCCGACAGATCGTTCATATGTCCTGCTTTGTCAGCTTACGCGCTGGGGCTCGACCCAGCCGATCGTGCCGTCGCCGCGCCGGTAGACCATGTTGTAGGCGCCCGTCCCCGAATTGCGGAACATCAGTGCCTGGGTGTTGCGCAGATCGAGCATCATCACCGCGTCGCTGACCGTGGCGTCGGGCACGTCGACTCGCGTTTCGGCAATGATGGCCGGCGCGTCGGCGGGTTCGTCCTCGGTCGGTTCCTGGAATAGCGTATAGCCGGCATTGTCGTAGCCATTGGCCTCGCCGCCATCGGCGCCGGCGGCGCCCTTATGATCCTTCAGCCGGCGCATATAGCGGCGCAGTTGCGTTTCGATCTTGTCGGCGGCGCCATCGAACGCGCCGTGCGCGTCATAGCCGTCGTTGCGCGCCTTCAGCACGAGTCCCTGCATCACGTGCGCTACGACATCGCAGGTGAAGCCGGCGTCGTGCGGTCCCTTGCCGAACGTGACTTGCGCCGAAATAGCGCGCGAAAAATACTTATCCGCCACACCCTGAAGCCGATTTTTGACCTGGGTTTTCAAAGCCTCGCCGGTTTCGACCTGATGTCCCGAGACGCGGATATCCATTCTCATTCTCCATTCTTGGCCGGGCCGGCGCTGCTACGCTCGGCCATGCACACGCGTCAACCGGACGCGTCGGCCCCCCACAGCGGATTCTTCAACTTGGCGACGAACGCGGCATGACGCGCAAGCTCAACGCCGTTGGGTTGAAAGAGACGCATCGGTCGCGGCTGCGCCGCGCGCGGGTCCGCGTCGAGTACGGGGATCACGATATCCTCGTCGCTGACCAGCGTCAGCCCGATCTGGCGGCCGCCGGTCAGCTCGACATAGACCTGACACAGCAATTGCGCGTCGAGCAACGCGCCGTGGAGCACACGGTGGCTGCGGTCGATGCCGTAGCGGCTGCACAGCGCGTCAAGCGAATGTTTGGCGCCCGGGTGGCGCTGGCGCGCCATCGCCACCGTGTCGATCATCCGCTCCAGCGCGATGATCTCGCGGCCGATCTTCTTGAGCTCTCCGTTGAGGAAGCCGAAATCGAACGTCGCATTGTGCGCGACAAGCACCGAATCGCCGATGAACTCGAGCAGTTCCTCGACCTTTTCGTGGAACTTCGGCTTGTCCGACAGGAAAGTGTCCGACAGGCCGTGGATGCGCTGCGCTTCGGCCGGCATTGCCCGTTCGGGATGGAAATAAGCGTGATAGGTGCGGCCGGTCTCGACTCGGTTGACCATCTCGACGCAACCGATTTCGACCAGGCGGTCGCCCGCGGTGAAGGACAGTCCGGTAGTCTCGGTGTCGAAAATGATCTCGCGCATTTGATCCCGTTATCGGTCTTGGCTGGCCGACACGCAAGCGATGACGTGATGCACGGCGGCCAGAGTTTGATCCATCGGACAATCGGTGGGGATGACGAAGTCGGCGCGCGCGCGCTTGTCGGCATCGGGCATCTGGCGTCCGAGGATCTCGGCAAGACGTTCGCTCGTCATGCCCGGCCGCGCCAGCACGCGCTCGGCCTGAGTCGCGGCGTCGGCCGAGACGACGACGGTCACATCGACATGGCGGTAGCCGCCCGTTTCGAACAGCAGCGGTACGTCGAACACGACGATTGCGGCGTCGGCATGTCGTGTCAGAAACGCGGCGCGCTCCTCGCCAACTGCGGGGTGGACGATCGCCTCAAGTCGCTTGAGTTCATCGGGCTTTCCAAACACGCGCGCGCCGAGTTCGGCGCGATCGACACCGCCGGGCCCGGTCGCGCCCGGAAACGCCGCCTCGATCGCCGGGACCAGCCGCCCCGCCGGACCCTGCAACGAGCGGACCGCCGCATCCGAATCGAATACGGCAATGCCTTGATCGACAAACATCTGCGCGACGGTCGATTTTCCCATGCCGATCGAACCGGTTAGGCCGATTGTCTTCATGACGTCAGTAGCCTGCGAAGCTCGTCGTCGCGGTCGCGCGGCGGCGCCTCGCCAAAGAACAATTCGAACGCCAACGCCGCCTGGCCGATCAGCATCTCGAGCCCATCGACCGTGTCGAGGTCTCGCGCCCGCGCCGCCTTCAGCAAGCCGGTTTCGAGCGGCGCGTAGACGACGTCATAGACCACCGCATCCTCGGGCAGCGCCGACAGATCGAGATCGAGCGGGGGCTGACCGATCATCCCGAGCGATGTGGCGTTGACCAACAGCGCGGCGGGCGGGATCGGCGCATCGAGCTTGAGCGCGTCACCCTTGAGCCCGAAGCTTGCAAGCAACCCTGCCCCCTTTAGCGGATTGCGGTTGAGCAGGGTCACCCGCCCCACCCCGACCCGGCCCAGCGCGAAGAGAATCGCGCGCGCCGCACCGCCTGCGCCGATCACCACCACCGGCTGGCCGGCCAGGTCCATCCCTGAAATCGGCGCGTAGAACCCCGCCGCATCGGTATTGGTGCCGACGATCGCGCCATCGCTCCGGAATACAGTGTTGATCGCGCCGATCGACGCACGGACGTCACCGCGATCCTCGACGAAATCGAGTGCCGCCTGCTTGTGCGGGATGGTGATGTTGCAGCCCAGCCAGGCGGGGTCGTCCCGCCTCATGGCGAAATAATCGCCCAAACCTTCTGCCGCGACCTGCGTCTTGCGATACTCGCCCTCGATTCCCAGCGCTTTCAGCCAGAACCCATGAATAGTCGGCGACTTCGAGTGCGATATCGGGTCGCCGATCACCTCGGCATATTTCATGATGCCAACGCCCCGCGAACCCGCAGATAATCGAGCACCGGGAGCAACGGCATGCCGAGCACGGTGAAGTGGCTGCCGTCGATCCGGCTGAACAATTGCACCCCCGGTCCTTCGATCCTGAAGCAGCCGACGCAGCCCGCGATCGAAGGCCATTCTGCATCGAGATACGAGTCGATGAAATCCGCCGACAAAGGCCGCATGAACAACCGCGCGCGCTCGACGTGGCGCCAGACCGGACGCCCGCCCTCGGCGACCACCGCCGCGCTCCACAGATCGTGCGTGCCGCCCGCCATCGCCCGCAAGTGATCGGCGGCGTCCTCGCGGCTCATCGGCTTGTCGAGCATCGTGCCATCGGCCAGCGCGACGAGCGAATCGCTGCCCAGCACCAGCGCGCCCGGATGCGCTTGCGACACCTTGATCGCCTTCAATTCGGCCAGCGCGTCCGCTATGTCGCGGGGCAGTCGCCCCGCCATCGCCGCCTTGACGCCATCCTCGTCGACTCGCGCGGGTTCCGCCGCATACGCAACCCCCGCCGCATCGAGCATCGCCCGGCGCGACGCGCTCTGTGAGGCAAGGATCAGCGTCACGCGCCCCCGCCCTGATCGCTGACCATGCCGATGATCGCCGCCGCGGTTTCCTCGATCGACCGCCGGGTCACGTCGATCACCGGCCAGCCATTGTCGGCGAACATCCGCCGCGCATAGGCGACCTCGCGCGTCACCGCTTCCTGATCGACATAGGCCGTCTCGGGATTCTGGTTGAGCGACAGCAAACGATTGCGCCGCACCTGGATCAGCCGGTCGGCGCTGGTCGTCAGGCCGACAACCAGGGGATGCTTGAGCTCGAAGAGTTTTTGCGGCGGCGGCGATTCGGGAACGATCGGGATGTTGGCGGTCTTGAACCCGCGATTGGCGAGATAGATGCTGGTCGGCGTCTTCGACGTGCGCGACACCCCGGCGAGGACGATGTCGGCCTCCTCCCAATTCTCCCAATTGACGCCGTCGTCGTGCGCGATGGTGAACTGGATTGCATCGACACGCTGGAAATAGGCAGCGTCGAGTACATGCTGCCGCCCCGGCCGCGCCTTGGCCTGCTGGCCGAGCAGGTTGCTCAGCGCGTCGTTGACCGGGTCGAGCGGCGCCACTGCAGGCAGGCCGAGCGCACGGCATCGCGTTTCGAGCGACCGCCGCATTTCGCTCGACACCAAGGTGAACAGCACCAACCCCGGATTGTGCGCGATCTCCTGCAGGATGCGTTCGAGATGCGGTTCCGACCGCACCATCGGCCAGAAATGGCGGATCGTCTCCACATCGTCGAACTGTGCGAGCGCGGCCTTGGCGATATTCTCCAGCGTCTCGCCGGTGGAGTCCGACAAGAGGTGCAAATGGAGCCTCACGCGCGGCGATCCGGAAAGCCTGTGGAGAACATCGGCAAAACCGCTAGCGCAACCCGGCCGTCCGGCCAAGCGACGCCGGGCGGTGGAAAACCGAGCGCGCTGTCCACACCCCCGCCAACAGCCAATCGATCCGCCCACAACCTGTGGGTAACGGGGACGGCCACAACGAATCGGCAGCATTGCGTGGGGCCTCGACCGTCAAGCTGTTGGCATTTGCGGGACAGACGCCTAACCCCCGGCATCCACGCGCCAACAACTGCAACAACCTTCTTATCTATATATCTATATGACTCTTGAATCGGGCCAGGTTGGGGATAAGCCCCTGCTCGCGACGCTGCGCGGCGAGCGTCGGAATGTGCCTCCAGTCTGGCTGATGCGTCAGGCGGGACGCTATCTCCCCGAGTATCGCGCGCTTCGTGCGGACAAGGGCGGGTTCCTCGATCTCGTCACCGACAGCGACGCGGCGTGCGAGGTCACGCTCCAGCCGATCCGCCGCTTCGGGATGGATGGCGCGATTCTGTTTTCCGACATCCTGATGGTCCCCTGGGCGATGGGGCAGGATCTGTGGTTCGAGGAAGGCGAGGGTCCGCGGCTGGCGCCTAAGCTGGTCGATAGCGCGCTGAATGCGATCCAGATGGCCCCTGAGCGGCTGGATCCTGTTTATGCGACCGTCCGGCGGGTCGCGGCCGAACTGCCACCAGAAACCACACTGCTGGGCTTTGCCGGCAGCCCCTGGACTGTCGCCACCTATATGGTCGCGGGCCAGGGCAGCCGCGATCAGGGCGAAACGCGCCGGCTGGCCTATCGCGACCCGCACGCATTCGCCGCGATCATCGAGGTGATCCAGGCGGTGACGGTCGAGTATCTGTCGAAGCAGATCGAGGCAGGTGCCGAGGCCGTGCAGTTGTTCGACAGCTGGTCGGGCAGCTTGGCCCCCAGCGAATTCGAACGCTGGGTGATCGCACCCACCGCACAGATCGTCGATGCGATCGGCCGGCTTCATCCTGATACGCCGGTGATCGGGTTCCCAAAGGGCGCCGGCGCGAAATTACCCGCTTACGCCCGCGAAACCGGGATCGCTGCAATCGGAGTGGACGAAACCGTCGACCCGGTATGGGCGAACGAGGTGCTGCCCGAGGGTCTTCCGGTCCAGGGCAATCTCGATCCGCTCGCGCTGATCGCGGGTGGTGACGCCATGACGTCGGCCGTCGCGCGAATCCTTGCCGCGTTCGCCGATCGCCCGCATATCTTCAACCTGGGCCACGGCATCTTGCCCGACACGCCGATCGCGCATGTCGAACAGTTGCTCGCGCTGGTAAGGAACGGCTGATGGAATTCCTCGCCTCGATCTATCTGTGGCTGAAGGCGGCGCACGTCATCTTCGTGATCTTCTGGATGGCGGGTCTGTTCATGCTGCCGCGCTATCTCGTCCATCACCAGGAAGCGCTCGGCACGCCCGAGGCGGACAAATGGATCGAACGCGAGGGCAAGCTGCGCCGTATCATCATGACTCCCTCTATGATCTTGGTCTGGGTGTTGGGTCTGACCATCGCGACGGTTGGGCAGCACTGGCAGGAGGGGTGGCTCCACGGCAAGCTGCTGCTGGTAATCCTGAGGACCGGCTATCACGGCTGGATGACCGCCTATGCCAAGAAGCTGGCGGGCGGTACGGCTAAGCTGACGCCGAAGCAGCTTCGCCTCGTCAATGAGCTGCCCGCGTTGTTCGTGGCGCTGATCGTGATCCTGGTCGTCGTCAAACCGTTCTGATCGCCTTGACTTGAAGGACACGCGTCCATAAGTCCCATCGGCGAGCGCCGCCCTCTTCGGGTCGCGTGCTCAGCCTTCTCCTCCAGCATTGTCGCGTTCCTTCGCAGACACACGCTCGAAAACTCCCCCCAGACTCCCGGACACGCCCGACATGCATCTCAAAGACCTCAAGAAAAAATCCCCCGCCGAGCTGGTCGCGATGGCCGAGGAGCTCGGCGTCGAGAGCGCCTCGACGCTCCGCAAGCAGGATCTGCTGTTCGCGATCCTCAAGGAACAGGCCGAAAACGGCGACCAGATCATGGGTCTGGGCACGATCGAGGTGCTGCCCGACGGCTTCGGCTTCCTGCGCAGTCCCGAGGCGAACTATCTCGCCGGTCCCGATGACATTTACATCTCGCCCAACCAGGTCCGTAAGTTCGGCCTGCGCACCGG
>JBDSWC010000113.1:0-22863 GCA_039926845.1 Sphingomonas sp.
GAAAGCGCCGCGCTCCTCGTCGCGCCAATGCGCCTTGGCCTCGTCGGCGGTCTTGCGCACCGTCACCTTGTCCTCGACGTTCTGGATCCAACGCGACGGGATCGAATGGTGCCGCCCGCCGGCATCGGGATCGCTCTTGGTCAGCAGGATGCGGTCGCCGCGCACCTTGTCGACCGTGCCGATATGCGCGCCGTCCGAGCCGACCACGTCCATATGCTCGGCTACTTTGCTCAACGACGAGCGCTGACCCTGGCGTTCGGTGCGCCACGTACCGAACTCGTTCGAGAAGCGTTGCTGGTTCTCGCGGCGATATTCGTCGTAGTCGCGGTCGAGCGCGGCGATCTGGCTGGATCGCCAGTCGTGATAGTCGCGGTCGCGTGCATTCTGCGCGTCGAGTTCGCGGCGGCGTTCGGCTTCGTCGTCGCCGAACCACGAACGGACCTCGTCGCCGGCGCGATCGAAGAAGCCGCGGTTGTCATGGTCATAGCCCTGCGGTCGCCGGCCATCATCGCGCGCGCCACGGTTCTGGTCGCGCCGATAGTCACGATTGCCGTAGCCATAGCCGCCGGCGCCGCTGCGATAGTCGTTGCCGTATTGGCTCCCGGATCGTCCGAAATCCTGCATCCGGTTGCGGCTGTAATAGCCGCGCTCGCCAAAATCGTCGCGGCCGGCACCGGGGCTGTTGCCGGCGCCGTAGTCGCGCGCAGCGGCCTCGTTCTCGTCTCGGCCGAACCGAGTGTCGTCGCGGTTCCAGTCATCTTGCGACCGCCCGCGCGGATAACGTTCATAGCCCATCGAAATAGCTCCTCTTGCCTCGTTCGATAGCAGGCGCGGCAAGGGGGGAAGCGGCGCCCACCTGACATTCAAACGGCGGAGAATCGGGCGAAGTTCCAGCGGTTCGTCGCATGGCGTGCGGCGTGCCGCGAAACGGTGCGCAAGCACGGCGAAGCGCGTGTTGCAAAGGCGGAAAATGGTCGTTAGAGCCACCGCTCCCGAGGGCAGAAAGCCGCTTTTGGGGGTGGAGTGGGGCTGTAGCTCAGATGGGAGAGCGCTGCAATCGCACTGCAGAGGTCAGGGGTTCGATTCCCCTCAGCTCCACCATTCCAGGATAACCAGCGAAACATTGTCGCTGCCGTCGCGCGCCAGCGCGTTGGCGAGCATCCGGTCGGCTAGCGTATCGATGCTGTCGCCGGCCGCGTCCCCCGCCGCCAGCGAGCGTGACAGCCCGTCCGAGCAAAGCAGCAAGCGATCGCCGGGCTTCAGCCGCACGCTGACGGTCTGCAAACGCGGGTCGTCGTCGACCCCCAGCGCGCGGGTGACGACGTGCGATTGCGGGTGGCTCTCGGCGCGGTCGGCGGGCAACAGCCCGGCATCGACCAGTTCCTGCACCAGGCTGTGATCGTGCGTCAGCAGGTCGAGGCCATCGTGCCGCAAGCGATAGGCGCGGCTGTCGCCGGCCCAGGCGATGTGCGCGGTCTCACCGTCGATCATCGCCGCAACCACGGTCGCGCCGGCGCCGGTGCGCAGCCGGTCGTTGCGCTGGCGGATGTCGCCATTGGCTTGGCCGAGCGCGACCAGCATGTCGGTGAAGCGGATCGCCTGCTCGACCGCGGTCAGTGCGCGCAGCCGGTCGATCACCGATTGCGCGGCAAGATCGCCGCCGGCGTGACCGCCCATCCCGTCGGCAACCCCCCAGACGCAACGGTCGGCGCAATCGAACACGCGGTCCTCGTTGATGACGCGGACCAGCCCGACATGGCTACGCGCAACCGACCGGGCACCGGCAAACTCTTTCGAGTCGACGGCAAGAGGCATGATCGGCATCGCGGTCATTGTTCCTCACCCGCATCCGCCTGACCCTCGGCGGCGTCGTAGGCAGCGACGAACGCCTTTTCGAGCGATCCCCCCTCGCCGTTCTCTAGCTGCTTCGCCAAATCGGCGTGGCGGCTGGCGACTTCTTCGGCTTGGAGCGCGACGCGGCTCTTGAGGAGCGACACGCGCGGCTCGACCGTGGCGTCGAGCGTCTTGGGATCGAAGCTGCCGATTGCCGCGCGCAGGCTGCCGTGCAGCCCGGCAAAGGTCGCGATCAAGTGGCGTTTGATGTCGCGGAATGACGCCTGCAGCGCCGCCGGCCCCGACAGGAAGCTGCCCGATCCCGCGAGCAGCAGGTCGATCGCCAGCCGCTGCGTTGGCGCCCATTTGAACGGATTGTTGTTCGCGCCGCCGATCGTCGTGCGCGACAGCTTATACTGACCCCGCGCGCGATCGCGTTCGGTCATCAGGTCGCCGATGCCGAGCACCATCTGGCGATAGACCGCGCCGGCGCGGCGCATGATCTCGGTCGGCTCCTCGCTCGACAGCAACGACGCGTCGAGCCCCGCGCCCTCGCAGAATGCCTCGAGCAGCGAGCCGTTGGTGGTCGGCAGGATGACGCTGCCGTCGCTCCAGTCGTCGGGCACCGCGGTCGACGTCCCCAGCGGGGGCGTCAGTACCATCGTGCGCGCGGCATCGACCGGCTCGTCGCCGTGCGGGGCGTGGCTCGCCTTGAGCCGGAACCGGCCGAACCGCAGCGTCGAGGGGATCGGCATCGCCACCTCGACAGCGTCGGGGAAGCGCGTGCCGGTCGCGTCGTCGAACACGCCGTTGGCGCCGAGCGCCCGAAGCGTGAGCGCACCGTCGGCTACCGACAGCTCGCAATGCGCGCGCGACAATTCGCAATCGGGGTCGGCGATCGACCAGTCGGCGGCGCTGTCGCGTCCGATCCGCATCAATCCGTCGCGGATCAACCGCGCGTCGATCGGCTGGACCTCGTTCGCGGTGTCGAACAGTTGGAGCATGTACATGGGTCGCTTGCTCCGTCAGGCGGCCAGGCGCGACGAGATCACCGTCGCGCGAACCTTCGCCTCGCCGTCGTCGGCCCCGCCGGCGGCGAGCCGAGGCTCGACCGCTGCGGCGGCGCGGTTGAACGCGTCGAACGCGGCGCCCAGTTCGTCGCGGCGGTGGTGCGAAATACGCAGCGCGAAGCCAGCTTCGGCCGCGACGTCGAGCGCCTTGCGCAGCCGCGCGAGCGGTCGCGCGACCATCGCACCGCTGAGGTAGCCGATTAACAGCACGACCAGCATCACCACTGCCGACAGCAGCCACAAGGATGCGCGCGCGCTGTCGAGCGCGGCGTCGAGCGCGGTGCGTTTGACCACCAGATCGACGCGGCCGAATTCGGCGCCGGCGTAGCGGATAGGCTGGAGAAATCGGATTCCGGCGCCGCGGCCGCGGTCGGCGGCGGACGCGACCTGGGTGCCATCGGCCGCTTCCATCAGCGGCTCGCCGATCGGCTGGACATAGCGCTTGCCGACCAGGCCGGCATCGCCCGCGGCGCGGACGATCCCGCTCATGTCGATGACCACCAGGTCGCGGATTGCAGGATCCTCGCTGGCAGAGACAGCGAACGCCTGGAGCGCCGACCAATCCTGTTGATCCGCAGGCAGACCGGCATTTTCCGCCGCCAGCACCGCCGCGTTGTTGGTCACGAACGCCGCGGTCGATTTGCCCGACACGATCGCCATATGCTCGAGAGTCTGGCGTTCGCGGCCGAGCGTCGTCGTGACGCAGATAGCTATGGCGGCGGCGGTTACCGCAGCGAGGGCGAGTGGTAATTTGAGACGCAGCGGCAAGCCCCGCTTGCCCGTCGGCTTGTCGCCCTGCGCGGCGATCTCGCGCGCCAGCGCGGCGGCGAGCGCGTCGCCGTTGGCGAAGCGTTGTTCGGGCTTCTTGGCGAGCAGTTTGTCGATGATGAAGCGCAGCCCCGGCGGGCAATCGCCGGCGCTGCGGTCGATCGGCTCGACCTGTTCCTGCGCGATCTGGATCGCCAGCGTCGCCAGCGCGGTGCCGGGAAAGGCGACCTTGCCGGTGATCATTTCGTAGAGCACGACGCCGAGCGAGAAGAGGTCCGAGCGCTGGTCGACCGGCAGTCCGAGCGCTTGCTCGGGGCTCATGTAGCGCGGCGTGCCGATCAACTGGCCGACCTGCGTTTTCGCCAGTTGTTTGTCGGCGGTGGCGGGATCCATTTCACCGACGCGCGCCACGCCGAAATCGAGCAACTTGGCAGTCTTGCCGTCGGCCGACAGCAGAATGTTCGACGGCTTGACGTCGCGGTGCACGACGCCGCAGCGGTGCGCGTAAGCAAGCGCCGCGGCGAGTTGCTGGCCGATCGCGAGTACGCGCTCGTACGGCATCCGTCCCTGGTTCTGGAGGGCGACGTCGAGCGGTTGCCCGTCGACCAATTCCATCGCGATATAGGCGGCACCCTGCGCTTCGCCGACGTCATAGATCGTTGCGATATTGGCGTGGCTGAGTGCGCCCGCGGCGCGCGCTTCGCGCAGAAACCGCGCGGCAAGCTCTGGATCGCGCGCGAATTCGGGTTTGAGCACCTTGATCGCCACGGTGCGGCCGATATCCGGATCGTGCGCGCGATAGACGTCGGCCATCGCGCCTTCGCCAAGGCTATCGTCGATCCGGTAGCGGCCGAGCTTCTTCATCGCGTGCGTCCCGAGAATCGGTCAGCCGATGGACATAGAATCAAAGCTTTAAGCATTTACTGATGTCACTTCCGCGCGCGAACGGTGGCGCCGATCCGCTCGGCACGGGCAAGGTCGCGCGCGATCAGCGGGTTGGCGGGGTCGAGTTGCTTGGCGCGGCGCAGCAGCACGACGGCGCGATCGACATTGCCCTGGTTGAGCGCGGCGAGCCCCGCGGTGCGCAACTGGCGCGCGGCGATCGGATTGGTCCCGGGACTGACCGCCGGGGCGGCAGGCTTGGGGGTCACGGCCTTAGGCTTGGGCGCCGTCGGCGTCGTCGCCACGGACCGGGGGGGCTCCGGGTCCGGCCGGCGGACCGGCTCGGGTCGCGGCGGCTCGCCGGGAATGCGGAGCAATTGCCCCGCGACCAGCGTAACCGGTGCCTTCAGACCGTTGTAGCGGACCAACTGATACGCCTTCATCTGGTTGCCAAGGAAGCGCTGCGCCAGCCCCTCCATCGTGTCACCGGCACTTGCGGTATAGGAATAGCTTTGTGGGCCGAGCAGGTCCTTCGGATCGCCCTTGATCGACCCGCTCAACATCGTTGCGGCCGGGTTCATCGGATCACGCTTGAGGATCGATTTGAGCTTGCCGGCGGCGGCGGCTTCCTTGCCCTGCATCAGCAGGCCGAATGCCGCGTCGGTTTCACTCGCCACGCTCGCGGCGGGCGGCGTAGCGATCGGCTTGACCCGCCCCGGCCCCGCCGAACACGCGGCGAGTGTCAGCACACCCAGCCCGACCACCGCAACCTTCAGACGCACGATACTCATGCCTTCAGCCTCTCTTCGATCTGCTTCTCGATCTGCTTCGGCGTAACGCCGAGCCGCAGCAATTCGGCCAATTGCGCGGTGTCGCGGACGAACGCGATAAACGCTTCTCCGCTCATCGGCCGCGCAAAGTAATATCCCTGGAAATGCTGGCAGCCGTGGCGGCGCAGCCATTCATATTCCTCGCGCCGCTCGACTCCTTCGGCAAGCACGCGGATGCCGAGCCCTCGGCCCAAAGCGATGATCGATTGGCAAATCGCCTGACTGTCGGTGCGGGTATCGACGTCGGTGACGAACTCGCGATCGACCTTGATCTTGTCGAACGCGAGTGTGCGGAGCGAACTGAACCCCGAATAGCCGGTGCCGAAATCGTCGACCGCCAGTTTTACGCCCATCGTGCGCAAGCCCTGAAAGATTCGCCGGCAATGTTCGGCGTCGCTGGTCGCGACGCTTTCGGTCAGCTCGATCTCGAGCGCGTTCGCGCCGAGTTCATGGCGTTCGAGCGTGCGTTGGACCAGGATCGGCAAGTCGTCGCGTTCGAGCTGAAGTCCCGATACGTTGACCGCGACGCGCAGGTTGCCAAGTCCCTGCGCCGCCCAGCCCTGCGCCTCGCGCGCGGCGGCATTGAGCGCCCACATGCCGATCTCGCTCGCCATGCCCATCGCCTCGACGATCGGGATGAAGCGCATCGGCGGGATCGTGCCGCGTTCGGGATGGTCCCAGCGGATCAACGCTTCGGCGCCGCACGCGCGGCCGGCCCCGGCGTCGATCAGTGGCTGGAAATCGAGCCGCAGCTCGCGCCGCGACATCGCCTGCCGCAAATCCTGTTCGAGCGCGTAACGGTCACGCGCAAGCTCGGCATAATCGACCGCCGGCTGATCGGCGGCGGCGGCGGCCGTGCCGCCCGCCAATGTGAACGATGCCAGCGTGCGGGCGAGAAACGCGCCGGCCTCGATTCCCTCGGCCTCGTCGAACCGCGCCAACCGCACCCTGACCTGCGGGACGATCGTCGTGCCGCTATCCTCGATCTCCTCGCCCAGCGCATAGCCGATCGCGTCGAGTTCGGCGCGTGCGCTTGCTTCGTCGATCGCGGCGCCAAACCACAGGCCGACATGCCCGCGATCGACTTGCGCAACGAAGCGCTCCGGCGGCAACATGCCGCGCAGCCGCGCCGCCGCAGTGGCGAATACGCGCTCGCCGAGCGCTGGGTCGAACGCCGTCAGCCGATCGAAATCGGCGAACGCTATCGCGCCAAGCATTCCTCCGCGGTCGGCGTCCATCTGCGCCAGCAAAGCCTCGCGCAGCGGCAGTCCGCTCACCGGGTGCGCAGCGACGAGCCGATGGGTGAGCGACGCCATTTGTTGCTCGATCGCGGCGACCCCGTCCTCGAGACTGACCGACGACGACGGATCGGCGCGGACAGCATCCATTCGGCTCACGGCCCGCGTAACATCGTCCCGCAATCGCCGGTTCCAGACGAGCAAGGCGACCGCCGTCGCCCCGAACAACGCGGCCGCTTTCAGATCGATCGTCGCCGCCGCGAACACGGCCGCGGCAACCGCCACATACGGCAGCGCGCGGCGAAACGCGTCGGCGATTGATTCGGTCGGACGATCCACCCGCCCTGACTAGCCGCAAAAAGATACGACCCCGTTAAAGGTGGGCTTAATGTAAATCAGTCCTTTACCGATACTTATCGGCGGCTTGGGTCAGTCCGCCGGGGCGAGTTTGTCCTGCGTCTTCGTCTCGAAATCGCTCGCGTCGTGGCGCTCCCAGAGTTGGCTTGCCGGGTCGCCCATCGCGCGGTTGACCATGCGGCCGCGCTTGACCGCGGGGCGCGCGAAAATCTGATCGGTCCAGCGCATCACGTTCTTGTATTCCTCTACCTGGAGGAATTCGGCGGCGTCATATGCCAGCCCTTTGACCAGCGCTCCATACCAAGGCGCCGACCCCATGTCGGCGATCGAATAGTCCGGCCCGCCCAAATACTCGCTCTCGCCAAGCCGCCGGTCGAGTACGTCAAGCTGGCGCTTGACCTCCATCGCGTAGCGATCGATCGCATATTCGATCTTGGTGGGCGCGTAAGCGTAGAAATGCCCAAACCCGCCGCCCAGGAATGGCGCCGACCCCATCTGCCACATCAGCCACGACATGACCTCTGCACGCGCAGGATACTCGGCAGGCAGGAACGCGCCGAACTTCTCGGCCAGATAGACCAGAATCGCACCCGATTCGAACACGCGCACGGGGGCCGCGCCGCTATGATCGACCAGCGCCGGGATCTTCGAATTGGGATTGGCCGCGACGAACCCGCTACCGAACTGGTCGCCCTGATTGATGCGGATCAGCCAGGCGTCATATTCCGCGCCGGTGTGACCGAGCGCGAGCAGTTCCTCGAGCATCACCGTCACCTTCACGCCGTTGGGCGTCGCCAGCGAATAGAGCTGCAGCGGATGCTTACCGACCTGCAGTTCCTTGTCGTGCGTCGCGCCGGCGATCGGGCGGTTGATGGCGGCGAAGGCCCCGCCATTTTCCTTGTTCCAGGTCCAGACCTTGGGCGGCACATAGTCGGTCGGTTCAGTCATCGCGCGGCTCCGGTAGTGGGTGCGCGCCCACATAGGAAGACCACCGGCCTACGATAAGGAGGAAGGATACGATTGCGTAGCGATTCGGACGGCGCCGCTATTCCACCGGCAGGGCGAGCTGCTCCACCTCATCGAGCGGCGCCATCGTCGCCAGCGTCACGCCGATCAGCCTGATGCCCGCGCGCAACGGGAACAAGGTCGCGATCAGCCGCTCCGCCACCGCGATCAGGTCGGCATGACTGGTGACCGCCGTCGCCAGTGTCTTGCTGCGGGTGACGATCTGGAAGTCGGCATAGCGCGCCTTGACCACCACGGTCTTGCCGCTGGTTCGCGTCCGTTCGACCCAGTCCCACACCTGGTCCGCCATGCGCCCCACCGCTGCCAGCACCTCATCCGGTGTCTTAAGATCATGCTCGAAGGTCGTCTCCGACCCTGACGATTTGCGCGGGCGGTCGGGCGTGACCTCGCGGTCGTCCTCGCCGTGTGAGATCTTGTGATACCACGCCCCGACCTTGCCGAAATGGCCGGTGAGGAACGCCGGGTCGCGCGCACGCAAATCAGCGCCCGTCGCGATCCCCAAGCGGTTGAGCTTTTCCGCGGTCTTCGGCCCGATACCGTGGAAGCGACCCACGTCCAACCCCGCGACGAAGTCCGCCCCCTGCCCCGGCGGGATGACGAACTGGCCGTCGGGCTTGTTCTGGTCCGACGCCAGTTTGGCGAGGAACTTGTTGTAGGAAATGCCCGCCGACGCGGTCAGCCGCGTGTCGTCCAGGATACGCGACCGAATCTCGCTCGCTGTGGCAGTGGCCGATGGCAAGTCCTTGAGATTGGCCGTGACGTCGAGATACGCCTCGTCGAGCGACAGGGGTTCGACCAGCGGCGTATAGTCGTGGAAGATGTTGCGGATCTGGCGCGAGACGTGGCGGTAGACGTCGAACCTGTGCGGCACGAACACCAGGTCGGGACATCGCCGCAGCGCCACCACAGAGGGCATCGCCGACCGCACGCCGAAAGTGCGCGCTTCGTAACTCGCCGCCGCGACCACGCCGCGCCCGGTCGCCGATCCCACCGCCACCGGTCGCCCGCGCAACGCGGGGTCGTCGCGCTGCTCGACCGAGGCGAAGAAGGCATCCATGTCGACGTGGATGATCTTGCGGGTCACGGCACAAAACATGGCGAATGGCGTTGGACAAGACAATCGAAGTTAACGCAAAGCCTATCGAAGTTAACGCTCTTGCCCCAATTCCACCGCTTTGCTGTTGGTTAAGCGCGTGGCAACGAATTCCCCCAACCGCCGCGTAAAAGTGAGGCAGTGATGCAAGTAACCCGGTTCGGACGCGCGATGAGCACTCTCGCGGCGCTGTCCATGCTCGCCGGCTGCGGCGGCGGTAGCGGCGGCACGACCGCAGGCTCGGGTGTAGCGGTCGTGGCCTCATCGGGCACGAACACCAGCACCCCTGCCGCCGACGCGAACGGCAATGCCAATATCGAGATTGCCGGCTGTTCGCTCCGCGAACGGCAAGACTGGGCCTTCGCGCAGTTGAAGGAATGGTACCTTTTCCCCGACACGATGCCCGCGAGCCTCGATCCCTCGGGCTATTCGACCGTCGGCGCCTATGTCGATGCGCTGACCGCGACCGCGCGGGCGCAGCACAAGGACCGGAATTTCACTTACGTGACCTCGATCAAGAGCGAGGACGCCTATTACGCCTCCGGGTCGAACGCCGGGTTCGGCGTGCGCCTGTCCTATGAAACGGCCGGCCGCGTGTTCGTGTCGGAAAGCTTCGAAGGCGCGCCGGCGCTCGCCGCCGGGATCGACCGCGGGACGGAAATCCTCGCGGTTGGCACGACAGCCCAGAAACTCCAGAACGTCAGCGACCTGATCACGACTAACGGCGCGCAGGGCGTCACCGACGCGCTCGGCCCGACGACCGCCGGCACCAGCCGCGTGCTGCGCGTCAGCACCGGTGGCGTGGTCGGCACGGTCACGCTGACCAAGGCCGACTATTCGTTGACGCCGGTGTCGAGCCGCTACGGCGCAAAGATCATCACCGAGGGCGGCAAGCAATACGGCTACGTCAATTTGCGCACGTTCATCTCGACCGCCGACCCGGCATTGCGCGATGCCTTCGCCCAGTTCCGCGCGGCGGGCGTCACCGACATCATCATCGATGTGCGCTACAATGGCGGCGGGCTGGTCTCGATCGCCGATTTGATGGGCGATCTGATGGGCGCCAACCGCCCCGCGACCGACCCGTTCGAATATATGATGTATCGCTCGGAGAAGCAGACCAACAACACGACGCGCTATTTCAAGAACCAGCCGCAATCGATCGCGCCGACTCGAATCGCGTTCATCGGCACCGGCGGCACCGCGTCGGCGAGCGAGCTCGTGATCAACGCGATGCGCCCCTATCTGCGCACCAACGCGGCGCTGATTGGCACCAACACTTACGGCAAGCCGGTCGGCCAGATCGCGATCGACAAGTCGGCCTGCGACGATCGCCTGCGCGTGATCGCCTTCTCGCTCAAGAATGCCGATCGCGACGGCGATTATTACGATGGCCTTGCCTCGAAAATGGAGGCGAGCTGCCAGGCCGGCGACGACATCAACTATCCCATGGGCGACCCGCGCGAAGCCTCGACTCGCTCGGCGCTCGACTTCCTGCAGGGCAAGACCTGCACCAAGATCGGCGGCATCACGACGCTGGCAATCAAGGCGAAACCGCGCGAGCTGATCGTGCCCGCCGATGCCAGCACCGCGCAACGCGAGACGCCGGGATTGTTCTGACGCAAGGCTGGCGAAACGGACGTCGCTCGCGCATATCGAAGGTGTGAGCGACATCCAGCCTGCCATCCCCGCCGCGACCTTGGTGCTGATCCGCGACCGCGCGACCGCACCGCCCGATCTGCTGATGGTCGAGCGCGCCAAGGCGATGGTGTTTGCCGGCGGCATGCTGGTGTTCCCCGGCGGCCGGGTCGATCCCGGCGACTATACGCTGGCGGCTGCGCTGGGCGGCGATGCCGAGGACACGCCCGCGCGCATCGCCGCGATCCGCGAGACGATCGAGGAAGCGGGCGTGCCCGTCGGCCTGACCCCGATGCCGGACCCCGCCACACTGGCCGCGATTCGCGCCGGCCTCCACGCCGGGGAGAGTTTCGCTGCGTTGTTGGGTGCCCACGGCCTGACGCTCGACCTCGACGCGCTGACCTATTTCGCGCGTTGGCTGCCCGCGCACGCGCACATGCGAATCTTCGACACGCGCTTCTATCTGGCGCGCTGGCCCGCCAATGCGGCCGAGCCGGAGGTCGACGATACCGAAAACGTCCGCTTGCTCTGGGCCAGCGCCGCCCAAGTGCTCGCCGATTGCGACGCGGGCCGCGCGAAGGTGATCTTCCCCACTCGCCGCAACCTCGAACGCCTCGCGCAATATGCCGATTACGATCACGCGGTCGCGGAAGCGCTTGCCTATCCGCCGCGCACGATCACGCCGTACGCGGAGGATCGCGACGGCGTGCCGCACCTCTGCATCCCCGACGATCTCGGCTATCCGGTGACGAGCGAGCAGCTGACGGGCGCGCTACGCGGCTAGGCGCGCGGCCCCGTTAACGGGATTTGCATCCCCGCGCCCTAAGCGTCGTCAGGTCAGGAGATATCCCATGAAATTCGTGCCCCTCAAGTCGCGTGGCGGCGACTATCTGGTCATCGTGTCCAATATCGCGTGGCTGCGCACCGACGAGAATGGTCAGACGCGTGTGGGCATCGTCGGTGGGGATTCGTTGCTCGTGGCCGGGACGATCGAAGAGGTTGCGGCGACCATTCTGGCGGGCTGAGCCACGCCAGCGCGTGCAGGCGCGTCGCTAAGTCAATTCGACAGCGCCGCCCCGGTATCGACCTTCTCGACCCAGGCCGGGAAAAAGCTCGGCTGACGGTTCGACCAGCCCGATGCGGTCGCGGCGGCTTCGCTGATCGACTGGAGCAACTTGCGGCGCAGTTCGGGGTGCAGATGCGGCAACGCCGCCGCGGCGCAGAAAGCGCCGGGCAGCCACGGGCGGACTTCCGCGCCGATCAGCCGCTCATAGAGGAAACGATAGGCGGAAAAGGTCGTGATCCGCCCCTGCCCCAGGTCGAACGCAGTCACCGTGACCAGCGGCGCAATGAACATCTCGATCGCGTCGAGCCCGCTATCGTCGGGCACCATCTGGCGGATTTCCTCGAGCCGGTCGTAGATCCGGGCCTGCGCGCGAATGCTGGCGGCCTCGACCGCGTCGCGCGACCAGCGCAGCATCGCGTCCTCGCGCTCCAACCCGACATCGAGGCTGCGCCGGATATAGCGCTGCGTCGATGCGGCGAACCCCGCGAATTCCTTCATCTCGGACAACGTCATCGCGCCGTCGGCCGGTCTCTTACTGGCACCCATACGAACACCCCACCCGCTACCAATGCGAAGGGAATGATGCGCCGATATGGTTAACGCATTGCTTAACGCGTCATTCGCCCCGCATTCAGGATGGAATCACGGATCGTGCTGCGGCGCAACGAAGATTGCGACGAAGCGCGTCATCCGTGCGGATCGGTTAATTAGTGAGGGATTTTGGCAACGGTTTGGCGTCAGCCGCCTAAGCGTCCTGTTGCCGCTCGGCCTCTGCCGCCTCGTCGAACCCGGACGATTTGGGCGGCTCGCCGCTCGACCCCGGCTGCGTCGCCGAGGGCGGGTCGGAGGCGTCCATCGACTCGTCGAGCCCGCGGTCGAGTTGTGCCTCGGGGTTCTCGGGATCCTTCTTCAGCCGCTTTTCGATCGACTTGTCGCGGCCGGCGTCCTGGTCCGGCTTTTGTGCGACGTTTTCCTTGCCAGCGTCGCTGCCGGTGGTCGGATGGTCGCCCATGATACTCTCCTGGTGAACGTTTCGCTTTGACAACGTCCGCCACGCGCTCCGTGTTCCAACAAAAAGGCCCGGCGGAATGTCCGCCGGGCCGATCTGTTTGCGCTGTCTCCGAACCTAGTTGCGGCTGCTGCCGAACAGGCGGAGGACGAACAGGAACATGTTGATGAAATCGAGATACAGCTGAAGCGCAGCCATGATCTTGACCCGTCCCTCATCCTGAGTCCCGGCAACATAGGCATAAAGGCTCTTAGTACGCTGCGTGTGAAACGCCGTGAGGCCGGCGAAAATCAGGACGCCCACGACACTGATGACGAGCGCCATCGGTCCCGAATTCAGGAACATGTTGACTAGCATCGCGACGAATAAGCCGACGAGGCCGACTATCAGGAAGCTGCCAAACGCGCTCAAGTCGCGCTCGGTGGTGTAACCCCATAGACTGAGCCCCGCGAAGCCCGCCGCCGTGGCGAAGAACGCCCCAGCGATCGACGAATTCGCATAGACGAGGAACAGCGTCGAGAACGATGCGCCAAGCAAGCCGGCATAGGCCCAGAACAACGCCTGGAGCGTGCCGGTCGCCATACGCTGTTGCCCGAAGCTCATCGCGAACACGATGCCGAGCGGCGCCAGCGTGACGATCCAGCCGAGCGCCGACAGGCCGCGGCCGGTTTGCGAGAGAAGCGCGGTATAGGCGCCCGAATAGAACACGCCCATCGCGACGATGCCGGTAAGCAGCACCGCCGACGCCATGTAATTGTAGACCGAGAGCATATAGGAGCGAAGCCCCGCGTCGTACGCGACGCCGCGCGCGTCGGTCGCGGCGCTGACGGGCGCCAGACCGGGACGGGGATCAGACCAATTGGCCATCGAAGAAAACTCCTCTTGGACGGCCCCTATGGCCGTTCCCGGACAATATCGTAGTTCCGCGTGACTTGTTCAAGCGAAACACGACAAAGGTACTGCTGGGCGAAATGGGTTAAGGAACCACGATGCACCGCCTGTTCGTCGCTCTCCGCCCGCCGCCCGCGATCCGCGCGCAGCTTGCGATACTGCAAAGCGGGGTGCCGCACGCGCGGTGGCAAGACGACGATCAGCTTCATCTGACAATCCGGTATATCGGCGAGGTCGAGCGCCCAGTGGCGGAGGACGTCGCACTTGCGCTCGGCCAGGTCCACGCCCCCGCCCCCGTCATTGCCCTCGCCGGAGTCGGCGCGTTCGACAAACAGGGGCGCGTCGATGCCCTTTGGGCGGGGGTCGCGCCGCACGACGCGCTCGCCGCGCTCCACAAGAAGGTCGATCAGGCGCTGGTGCGGATCGGTCTGGAACCCGAGCGGCGCGCCTACCTCCCGCATATCACCCCCGCCCGCCTGCCGCGCTCGGCGAGCGCCGATCCGGCGATCGAGCAATGGCGCGCGCGCCATGCCGCGCTGTCGAGCGACGCTTTCGCACCCGACGCGCTGATCCTCTACGAAAGCCGCCTCGGCCGCGACGGCGCGCGCTATGATGCGGTCGCGCGCTATCCGCTGGGCTAGCCCGCGACCAGCACCCCGCACGCGATGCGGCCGCCGCTGTTGCCCGACGGATCGGTCATCATGTCGTCGACGTTGGCGTGAATCACCATCGCCGCACCGTCCGGGTCGAGCAAGGCTTCGAAGCTCGCACCCGGCAAGTTGATGCCCACGGTCCCGCGCCCGTCGGCGCCGACCGACAGATTGGGCAAGTCGCCGCCGTGCGGCCCCTGCGGGTTCATCGTGCCGTGCTTCATCCCCGTCGGGTTCCAATGCGGCCCTGCGCTGGCGAAGTCCGGCCCCTCGCAGCGGCCCACCGTGTGGAGGTGCGCGCCGTGCATTCCCGGCGGAAGGAACCGCGCGTCGATCGTCACGCGCAGGCCGCCAGCAACCTCGCGCACCGTCGCGCGGCCGACCTCCCTGCCCGCGGGCGTGCGCAGCGTCGCCACCGCGACCCGCCCGCCCGCGATCGGCGCGCCGACCCGCGGCTCGTCGGTGCATCCGGCGAGCGCCAGGACTGCCGTTGCCGCCGCCATCGTTACGATCCGCATGTCGCCCTCCTGAACTCGTTTCGCGGGGAACCCTCGACTTGTTGGCGCGGTTCCGCAAGACTGACTGCGGTAAAACGGGGGCCTAAATGACGCGATGGATGCTGTGTCTTGCGCTGTTGCTGACCGCATGCAGCCGCGATACCGGCGACATTCCCAAGCGCGTGGACACTGCTCCCGACATCCCGCAACTCGCCTCGACCATCGTCGTGCCGGTGTCGGCCAAGCTCGCCGACCTTGCTGCGGAGATCAACCGCGCGACGCCGCAGACTTTATGGACGATCGACCGCCAGGAACAGGCGTGCGTCCCGGCGCAGCGCATCACCGCCTGCGCGATCAAACGCAAGGACGGCAGCTGTCGGATCGGCATCAAGAAGCTGAAGGTCACCCCCAATCTGTCGTGCCGGATCGTCGGCCAGGTGGTGCGCGGGCCGATCCGGCTGTCGGGCAACGGCTCGGTCCTTACGCTGACGCTTCCGGTGCGCGCGACTGTCAGCGCGCAAGACATCGGGCATCTCATCAAGCGCGAAACGGCGACCGGTGCGGCAAACGTTCGCGCCACCGTCCGCTTATCGCTGAGCCGCGACTGGAACCCGACCGCGACCGTGCGGATCGCGTACGACTGGACCAATCCGCCGGGGATCGACATTTTCGGCAAGCGGATCGTCTTTGTCGACAAGGCCGACGCCAAGCTGAAGGGCGTGATCGCCGGGCTCGAGCGCAGCCTGCCCGGACAACTCGCCAAGCTCCACGTCCGTGAGAAGCTGTCGGCGGCGTGGCGCCAGGGATTCACCGTCCTCCAGCTCAATCGCGAGCGCCCACCGGTGTGGATGCGCACCACGCCGCAAGCGCTCGGCTTCGGCGGCTATCGAGTCCGCGGCGGCGACTTGCTGCTCGACGTTCAGGCGAAAACGCTGACCGAAACCTTCGTCGGCGACCGCCCCAGCGACCCCGCTCCCACTCCGCTGCCGCCGTTGACGTCGGGGCTGGGCCAGCAAGGCCTGGCGTTCAACATCCCCGTGCTCGCCCAATACAAGGAACTCGAACCGGTCGTGCTGCGCGCGCTGCAGAAGCGCGCCGCCAAGGGCATCGCGCTCCCCAAGCTCGGCCCGGTCGACGCCGAGTTCGGCAAGGTCACGATCTACGCGACGGAGAATGGCAGGCTGGCGGTCGGCGTAACGGTCAAAGCGACGCTGCGCAGCGGGCTGATCGGCGCGACGCGCGGCGAGGTGTGGCTGTCTGGCCTGCCGCTCAACGACGAGAATTCCGAACGCATCCGGATCGACGACCTCATGGTCGCGACGCGCACCGACAGCAAGGCGATCAACATGTTGGTCGCGCTGTTCAACGACCCGCAGACGCTCGAATCGATCCGCAACGCGCTGACCGAGGACTTCGCGAAGGATTACGCCAAGGTCCTGACCGCCGCGCGCACCGCTATCGCAAGCCGGCGCGAGGGCGACGTGCTGCTCTCGGCCAACGTAACGCGCGTGACTCACGGCAAGATCGTGGTGACCGGCCAGGGGCTGTTTCTGCCGGTCCAGGCATACGGCACCGCGACGATTGCTTATCGGCCGAGCCGCTGATTCATAACTTGACGGTTATCGATTAGATCGATAACCCATGAGTTATGGATTCGTCGCATAACCAGGACATGCTGTTCCGCACGCTCGCCGACCCCACTCGCCGCGCGCTGTTCGAGCGGTTGTGCCGCGACGGCGAGCAGACCGTCGGGGCGCTGACCGCGCAGGCCGGAGTGTCGCAGCCCGCCGTGTCGAAGCATCTCCATTTGCTCCGCGATGCCGGGCTGGTGCTCGACCGCCAGGCCGGCCGCCAGACGCATTACAGCGCGCGGCGCGGCGGGCTCGCGCCGTTGATCGACTGGACCAGCCGGATGGCGGGGTTTTGGGAGAGCAAGTTCGACGACCTCGAGGATTTGCTCAAGAGGATGGACCAATGACGACCGACACCCGCTCCGTGACGATCGAGCGCGAGTTCCCGCACCCGCCGGGCAAGTTGTGGCGAGCATTAACGCAGCCGCATCTGATCGCCGACTGGCTGATGAAGAACGATTTCGCCCCTGCGGTCGGGCACAAGTTCAACTTGAGCGGCGAATGGGGCGGAACGCTCGATTGCGAAGTGCTCGAAATCGAGCCCGAGGAGACGCTCGCCTATACCTGGGATCACGTCCACGACGACCCGCAGTTCGACTTGCGCAGCACCGTCACCTTCACGCTGACGCCGACCCCCGTGGGCACCTTGCTGCGGATGGAACAGGCCGGCTTCCGCCCCGACCAGCCGCGCGCGTCGGGCGGCGCCAAGTTCGGCTGGCAGCAGAATTTCGACAAACTGGAAGCAATACTCGGGAGGATGGAATGAGGTTCAGCATGTGGGTGCGGCAGGGCCATCGCTGGCTGTCGATCATCTTCACCGCGGCGGTCGTCGCCAATTTCATCGCGATGGCGCTGGGGCCGGTGCCGGCGTGGATCACCTATTCGCCGCTGCCGCCCTTGTTCCTGATGCTGGCGAGCGGACTCTACCTGTTCGCGCTCCCCTACCTCCGCCGCGGAAGCCGCGCATGACCGACAAGACCCCATCCGAGTTGATCGACCAGCGCCTCGCCGATCTCGGCGACTGGCGCGGCGCGATGCTCGCCAAGGTGCGCAGCGTCATCAAGGCGGCAGACCCGGAGGTCGTCGAGGAATGGAAATGGCGCGGGGTGCCGACCTGGTATCGCGACGGCATGATCTGCACGGGGGAAACCTACAAGGCGGCGGTCAAGGTGACCTTTGCCAAGGGGGCGAAGCTCGACGATCCGAAGAAGCTGTTCAACGCGAGCCTCGACGGCAACGCCCGCCGCGCGATCGACCTCCACGAAGGCGACACGATCGATGAAGCGGCGCTGAAGGCGCTGATCCGCGCGGCGATCAAGCTCAACCAGGGCGGCTAGGCCGCCTCGTCTATCGTCGTCGCCGCACGCGACGGGCGCGGCGCTTCGGGATCAGGAGCGTCGCAATCGCGCGTCACTTGGTCGTCGCGGCGTAATTTTTCCAGTTCGTCCTCGGTCTTGCGCTCGATCCCGACCAGTTCGTCGCGCGCGCCGCGCTTCGACAGGATCAGTTCGTCGATCTTCATGTGCAGCGCGGCCTCGGATCGTCGCTGCTGGTTGAGCACCATCTGAGTCAGCGTGATCGCCAGCACCGACAGGATCAGCGTCAGCGTATTGATCCCCGCCGGTCCGCCGCGGACGAACCACACCGCGCAGAAGATCGCGACGATGGCGATTGCCGCCGGGTGCCCGGCCAGATTGGCACCGCGATCGGACACTTTGCAGCCGAACAGATAGAGTTTGTGGGTGAGCGTAGCCATTGGCGATTCCCGTAAGACGCAAATACAGGCCGAGGCTCGGGTATCGAGCCGCAACGGCGGACACAACGCGCTTGGCGTCGATTTGTGCCAGCCGACGTTGGCAGCAAGTATTTCGCCTCTTATGTCTCTGAAACGATTGCGCTATTTCTCACGTGTTAACATATGTATTGTATTCGTCCTGAAGTCGGCTAGGCCCATTCCATCGCCGCCGGAATAAACGGCATTCGGCGACTGAGAGATGCTTGCGCTCCCTGCCTGACGGAGAGCCTCGCATGTCCGCCCCGGAACCGCTGCAGCGCATGATCGACCGTTTGCGAACGCGCGCCCACCTTCAACCCGACGATTGCGACGCAATCCGGGCGCTACCGACGCGGCGGCGCAGCTACGAGCCGCCCGCCTATCTCGTCCGCGAGGGCAGAAGCCCGATCCAATATTGCAGCTTCCTCATATCGGGCTTCGCCATCCGTCAGAAACTGGCGGCGAATGGCGCACGCCAGATCGTGTCGATCCATGTGCCGGGCGATTATATCGACCTCCAGAACCTGTTCCTCAAGCGCGCCGATCACAACGTTCAGGCGCTGACCCGGCTGGAAACGATCGATATCGAACGCCAGGCACTGCAGGATCTCGTGCTGCGCCATCCGCCGATCGGGCGGGCGCTATGGATCGATGCACTGGTCGACGCGTCGATCTACCGCGAATGGGTGCTCAACGTCGGCCGCCGCGATGCCCGCCAGCGCATCGCGCATTTGCTGTGCGAATTCACCGTGCGGATGGAGGCGGTCGGGCTGGCGGAGCGCGGCACGATGTACGAGTTGCCGATGACGCAGGAGCAATTGGGCGACGCGACCGGGCTGACCAGCGTCCACGTCAACCGCACGCTCAAGGCGCTGGAGGGGGACGGTCTGATCAGCCGCAACAAGCGTTTCATCACCATCGCCGATTGGGATCGCATGCGCGCCGTCGCCGATTTCAGCGCATTGTATCTGCATCTCGACCAGACCCACGCATGACGCGGGCAAGCCGGCGGGCAGATCGCCTCTAGAAGGCCGGCACCGTCGCCCTCATATGGGCGATCCGGTCGGCCTCCTCGACCAGCCTGTCGTAGCTCGCCACCATCTCTTCGAGCGTCTGTTTTATGCCCAAATCGTGGACCGTTTCGGCCATCGCCCGCAATTCCATCGCGCGCCGCGCATAACGGTCTCGTTCCTCGATCGTCGGCATTGACTGCTCCAAAGATTTCCCTGCTCTGGTGGCAGGTAAAATAGCGTGCCGGCGGTGACGCGCTCTAACCTGAATTAGTCAGACCGACCGATGCCCATTATTAAGGTCGCGCAACAATACCCGCTACGACCGCAGCACCGTCACCGCATCGCTGAACGGCACGATCATCACGCTGGCGCCGTTGTCGTCGGTGATCTCGATTCGGCCGCGCAAGTCGAGCGTGCCCTTGGCGACCTCGTGGCTCAGGAACCCGCGAATCCCGGCGATCGCTCGCTCGCGCGCCTCGCCGACGTCGGCGACCTCCACACCCTCCTCGTCGTCGGCACTCACCGTCGAGTTCGACAAATTGAGATGGAATTGGGGCATCGGCGAAAAACCTGACGTGTTGTTGCGGGTCCATTTATGCCGCGCGCGACCGACTCGTCTTTGATCTAGATCGGTTCGACTGCCGCGGGGGCGTTGCGCGCCGCGACGGAACGCGCAACATGCCACGATGCTGTACCTTGCCATCAAAGCCGCGATCTCGGGTGTGTTGATCGCCGTCGCATCGACCCTGGCAAAACGCTATCCGGGCTTCGGGGCGCTGATCGCGTCGCTGCCGCTGGTATCGGTGCTCGGCATGATGTGGCTGTGGAACGACAAGCCCGACGCCGACAACATGGCGGCGCATGCCACTGCGACATTCTGGTACGTGCTGCCCTCGCTGCCGATGTTCCTGTTGATCCCGCTCCTGCTGCGGCACGGCGTAACGTTCTGGCTCGCGCTGATCGCCGGCTGCGCGCTGACCGTCGCGCTTTACCTGGCGATGACGTGGGCAGCGCCGCGTTTCGGATTGCAATTGTAGGCGCGTTCAGACCTGTCCGATAATCCCGGCTGCGTAAAAAGCGGCGCCGAGCGCGGAGGTCGACGCCAGCGTGACCAGCACGCCCGCGTT
Organism: Sphingomonas sp.; assembly: GCA_039926845.1. GTDB lineage: Bacteria > Pseudomonadota > Alphaproteobacteria > Sphingomonadales > Sphingomonadaceae > Sphingomonas. Next base: position 20,394 of record JBDSWC010000113.1, read on the forward strand.
AAAGCGAAATATCGCGACCATCGCCCCTAACGCCAGGAGAAGCGCCCAGGGATCGAGGCTCGATAGAACCGGCATATCGAACCGCAACAGCCCGGCCGACCATGGCGTCACCGCGCGGAACAGCGTGTGAAGCGCGAACCAGATCGCGAGATTGAGCACGACGCCGACGACTGCCGCAGTAATCGCCGACAGCGCGCCCGCCAGTGCCGCGTTGCCGCGCATTCGTTCGATGAACGGCGCGCCAAGGAATATCCACAGAAAGCACGGCACGAACGTCACCCAGGTCGCGAGCAGCCCGCCCAGCGTCCCCGCCAGCAACGGCGGCAACAGGCCGGGGTGGCGAAAGGCGCCGAGGAAACCGACGAACTGGAGGACCATGATCAGCGGCCCCGGCGTGGTCTCGGCCATGCCCAACCCGTCGAGCATCTCCCCCGCGGTCAGCCAATGATAGGATTGCACCGCTTCCTGCGCGACGTAAGCGAGGACAGCATAGGCGCCGCCGAACGTCACCATCGCCATCGCCGAAAAGAATGTCGCGATCTGGCTGAAGACGCTCCCCTGCCCGAGCAACGTCAGCAGCGCCACGACCGGGATCAGCCACAGCGCCAGCCAGACCAGCGCCACGCGCAGCGACTGTTTTAACGATGGGTTGGCGTGTTCGGGCAACTCTTCACCGAGGAGCGTGTCGGCATCGGCGACGATCGCGCCGCCGCTCGATCCGTGGCCACCCCCTGCCTTGAACGCGGCGCTGCCACGGCGTCCGCCGACGAACCCGACGATGCCCGCCGCGAGCACGATCAGCGGAAACGGCACGCCGGCGAAGAAGATCGCGACGAACGCGAAAACCGCGATCAACCGCATCGCCCCGTTGCGAAGCGCGCGCTTGCCGATCCGCATGACCGCCTGAAGCACGATCGCCAATACCGCTGCCTTCAACCCGAAGAACAAGGCGGAGACGATGCCGAGCTTGCCGTAGAGCACGTAAACCCAACTCAACGCCATGATCGCCAGGGCGCCGGGCAGGATGAACAGCACCCCCGCGACGATCCCGCCGCGCGTCTTGTGGAGCAGCCAGCCGATGTAGGTCGCGAGCTGCTGCGCCTCGGGGCCGGGCAGCAGCATGCAATAATTGAGCGCATGGAGGAACCGATGCTCGCCGATCCAGCGCTTTTCCTCGACGAGGATGCGATGCATCAGCGCGATCTGTCCGGCCGGGCCGCCGAACGACAATACGGCGATCCTGAGCCACACCCAGAACGCGTCGCCGAGCGTAACCGGTGCGGGGCGCGACGATGCGGCCGATGACAAAGAAGCGCCGCTCATTCGACCGCGGCCAAGGCGATGGCCGTTCCGCGTCCCGCCGCGCACGCCCGACCAAACACCGCGACGGCCGTCGCGACGTCCTGGATTCCCGTGCCCGTCGAATCAAACAACGTGATCCCGGCGCTATCCGGCACGGTGATTTGTCCCGTTACCAGCGCGCCAAGATCGCCGTGAACCTGGCTCAGCGTCATCGCGCCCGCGGCAAGCGCGTGGTGCAGATCGCCCATCACGGCGCACTGTTCGATAACGTCGGCCACCACCGTTGCGCGCGCCATCAACGTCGGGGCTATCTCGCCCTTGCCCGGACTGTCGGCGCCGATGGCGGCGATGAAGGTTCCGGGCGCGATCATCGATTCGTCGAGAAACGGCGTCGTTGCGCTGGTGCATGTGACGATAACGTCGCTGCGCCGCGCGGCGGCGGTCAGGTCATCGGTCGCAACCACCGCAAAATCGTCGCGCCCTGTGACGCGAGCAAACGCGCGGGCACGATCAGCGTCGACATCCCACACGGCGACGCGTTCGAGCGGCAGCACCGCGCGTAACGCGGCAAGTTGCGCCGGCGCCTGGTCGCCGCAGCCGCATATCAGGAGCGCACGCGAGTCGCGGCGCGCGAGGTAACGCGCAGCCAGCGCTGTTGCGGCGGCGGTCCGCCCCAGCGTCACTTCGATCGAATCCATGATCGCGAGCAGCACGCCCGTTGCGCCGTCGCACAGCAGGATCGCGCCCTGGATCGTCGGCAAACCATGCCCGCGCGGATTACCCGGAAAGTTGGCGTTGAATTTCAGCGCGACATAGTCGCGGTCGAGCGTGATGCTCGCCGCTTTGCCGTGAAATCCGCCGCCGGGAACGGGCAACGATAATGGCGTCGGCGCTTGCGCACGCCCTGTTGCGCCCGCGCGAAAACCCGCCCCTACCGCGTCCAAATAGGCAGCGGGGTCCATCAACGCGGCTACGTCGGCGCGCGTCAGCAGGATGGTCGGGCGCGAGCCGGGTCCCGTAGCCATCGGCTCGATACCACTCATGACTGCGCGCCCCGCGGCGTGTGTGCGGTCCAGTCGTGCGTTTCCCCCCGCGCGTCGCGACACCAGCGATAGAGCGCATCGTACACCAGCATCCCGGCGTCGAGTTGTTCGAGATCGTCGGCATA
>JBDSWC010000114.1:0-7841 GCA_039926845.1 Sphingomonas sp.
CAGTCGCCAAGGTCGAGGTAACGGTGCGCACCGCCTGCCAATAATCGTCTCCCGACTGGACCCCGGCCTTCGCCGGGGAGGCGTATAGTTGGGGACGCGCTAAGCCTCGCGAAGGATCGTCACCCGCGCCTTGCCATAAATCTTATCAGCATCGGCGACGAACCCGGCCAGCTCGATCGGCTCGTTGCGCTGGCTCTCGATGCTCACCCATGTCGCGGGTCCGACCCAGCCGAGCCGCGCCAGCCGATCGAGCGCGACCACGCCCGCGCCGGTGCCATAGGGCGGGTCCATCAGGATGACATCGAGCGGCGCAGTCGCCGGCCCCAGCGCCATCACCGATTGTGCGCGGATGTCGGCTTTCGCGCCGAGCTTGGCGACGTTCGCGCGCAACACGTCGAGCGCAGGCTTGTCCTGCTCGACGAACAGGCACGACGCAGCGCCGCGCGACAGCGCTTCCAGCCCCAGCGCGCCCGATCCCGCGAACAGATCGGCGACCGCCAGCCCCTCAAAGCTGCCGACGCGGCTGACCAGCATCGAAAACAGCGCCTCGCGCGTCCGGTCGGCGGTCGGGCGAGTCGCGTCACCCTTGGGCGCGACGATCGCGCGTCCGCGCCACTGCCCCGCGATGATCCGCATTACGAGCGCTTGCGCGGCGGACGCCCGCTGGGCTTGCCGCGGCCGCCTGCCGGACCCTTGGCGGGGCGAGCGGGACGGGCTGGGGCGGCGGGCGCGGGCGCGTCGCCGCGTTCCTGCCGGAAATTGCGCGCGCGGGATGAGCGCGCGGTGGATCCCGCCTTGACCGCCAGCGACCCGTCGGCGCGCTGACGCGGCGCCTTGGCCGGTTTGCCTGGGCGGGCGGTCCTCGGGCCTCTTTCATGCGAGGGAGGGGCGGGAGAGGTCTCACCGGACCGGGCGCTTGGGGCGCGACCCCACCCCGACCCCTCGGCTGAAGGGGACGGGTTAGGTTGGCGGCGCGGCGGTATCCGCGTCGACGGCCGCTCCGGTTCGCGCTTGGGCCTCGTGTCGCGAGGCGGCGGCTTAGGCGCCGCGCGCGGTTCCACCGCTTTCAACCCGGCCTCGCGTGACCGCGCCGGCTGCGGCAAATCCTTGCGCGTCGGATTGCCCCGGAACGACTCGACGTCATGCGGCCGCACCTCGCCCACCGTTCCCGGCGGCAAATCGCCCAGCACGAACGGGCCATAGCGTGTCCGGATCAGCCGGCTGACCTTCAGCCCGAGATATTCGAGCACCCGCCGCACCTCGCGGTTCTTGCCTTCGGTCAGGATCATCTCGATCCACACGTTCGCGCCGGTCCGCCGCTCGATGTTCGCGTCGATCGAGCCGTAGCGCACGCCCTCGATCTCGACGCCTTCGATCAGATCCTCGAGCTGCGCTTGCGTGACGTTGCCATAGGCACGCGCGCGATACGCCCGCTCGACGCCGGTCGCCGGCAGTTCCAACTGCCGCTTCAACCCGCCATCGGTGGTCAGTAGCAACAGCCCCTCGGTGTTGAGATCGAGCCGCCCCACCGGCACCACGCGTGGCAGAGTCGTCGGCAAGCGGTCGTAGATCGTCGGCCGCCCGCCGGGATCGCGCTCGGTCACCAGCAAGCCGCTCGGCTTGTGATAGATGAACAGCCGCGCTGCGCTGGGGGCCTCGACCGGCTCGCCATCGACCGTCACGCCGTCGAGCGACGCCAGGATCGTCGCGGGCGTATCGAGCACGACGCCGTTCAGCGCGACGCGCCCCTCGGCGATCATCCGCTCGACCTCGCGTCGCGACGCGACTCCGGCGCGGGCCAGTAATTTTGCGATTCGCTGGTCGCCGGAATCGTTCGGCGGGTTCTTGGCGTTGGGCATGGTCGCGCCAATATACCGTTTTGTCCGGGGTGGGCCGATTATTTGCACCCCGAATCGTTGCCGCGCGTTAAGCGACGGCAGCGTAACGACGCGCGGGCGAAACGATCCGTTGCGCAAGGGATGAACGGCGATGGTCTTCGGACGGCGGAAAAGGGTGATCACGCGGCTCATCATCGTCGAGGACGAACCCCTGGTGGCGTTCGACAACGAATACGCCCTGACCGAGCAAGGATTCGAAGTCGTCGCGACGGTCGACAAGGTCGCCGATGCGCTGGCGGTGCTCGAGGCCAATGCCGACGTCCATCTCGTCCTCGCCGATGTCAGGCTCGCCGACGGCAGCGGGATCGAACTGGCGCGCCATGCGCATGCGCGCGGGATAGCCGTGATCTTCTGCACCGGCGATTGTCCTGCCGAAGGCCGGGCGTTTGCGCGTGGATGCCTCGCCAAGCCGTATCGCCCCGCCGACCTGATCGACGCGATCGCCGCGGTCGATGGCCAGATGCAGGGACGCGCGCGCCCGCGCCGTTTGCCACGCGGCTTTTCGCTGTTCGACCAGGAGGCAGCTGCCTCATAATCCTCCCCCGCCAGGGGGAGGTGTCAGCGTAGCTGACGGAGGGGGAGGTCGGCGACCAACTCTCGTCTCGTTTCCGCCCCCTCCGTCGCCTTCGGCGCCACCTCCCCCTGGCGGGGGAGGATTGGGGAGCTTGCAGACCTTGCCGCCTACGCTCTATCAGCCCGCCATGACCGACGTTCTCAGCAAAGCCGCCCCGTCCTCGTATCGCATCCACGGCGCCACCGGCGAGTGGGAAGTGATCGTCGGGCTGGAGGTCCACGCCCAGGTCACCTCGAACGCCAAATTGTTTTCCGGCGCCGCGACCGCATTCGGCGCCGAGCCTAACACTCAGGTCAGCCTGGTCGACGCGGCGATGCCCGGCATGCTGCCCGTCCCCAACCGCGAGTGCATCCGCCAGGCGGTGCGCACCGGCATGGCGATCGACGCGCACATCAACAAATGGTCGCGATTCGATCGCAAGAACTATTTCTACGCCGATCTGCCGCAGGGCTATCAGATCAGCCAGCTCTACCATCCTTTAGTCGGGCCCGGCGCGATCGAGATCGAACTGGAGGGCGAGGACAGCCCGACCAAGACGATCGAGGTCGAACGCATCCATGTCGAGCAGGATGCCGGCAAGCTCATGCACGACCAGCATCCGACGCGGTCATACGTCGATCTCAACCGATCGGGCGTCGCGCTGATGGAAATCGTCAGCCGCCCCGACATGCGCTCGCCGGCCGAGGCCGGGGCTTATCTGACCAAGCTGCGCTCGATCCTGCGCTATGTCGGATCGTGCGACGGCAACATGGACCAGGGGTCGATGCGCGCCGACGTCAACGTCAGTGTGCGCAAGCCCGGCGGCGAGTTCGGCACGCGGACCGAGACCAAGAACGTCAATTCGATCCGCTTCGTCATGGCCGTGGTCGAGCAGGAAGCACGCCGCCAGGTCGAAGTGCTGGAGGAGGGCGGCACGATCGTTCAGGAAACGCGCCTCTACGACCCGGACAAAAACACGACGCGGTCGATGCGGTCGAAGGAGGACGCGCACGACTATCGCTATTTCCCCGACCCCGATTTGCTCCCGCTCGAACTCGACGATGCGTTTCTCGAGGAATGCCGCGCGAGCCTGCCCGAACTGCCCGGCGCCAAGCGTGCGCGGTATGAGGCGCTGGGGATCAACGCCTATCAGGCGAACGTCCTGACCGCAGAGGTCGAGACCGCGCGCTGGTTCGATACCTTGCTCGATGCGGGCGCAAAGCCGGTCGCGGCGGCGAATTGGGTGTCGTCGGAGCTGTTCGGCGCGCTCAACCGGATCGGCAAGGACATCACCGAATCGCCCGTCGGCCCCGGCCAGGCGGCCGAGTTGCTCGCGCTGGTCGCCGACGGCACGCTGTCGGGGAGCCTCGCCAAGCAAGTGTTCGAGGTCATGCTCGAAACCGGCGATGCGCCCGGCAAGATCGTCGAGGAACGCGGGCTCAAACAGACATCGGACACCGGCGCGATCGAAGCGGTGATCGCCGATGTGCTCGCGAAGAACCCCGGCCAGCTCGAACAATATCGCGGCGGCAAGGAAGCGTTGTTCGGCTTCTTCGTCGGCCAGACGATGAAGGCGATGCAGGGCAAGGCGAACCCGGCGGTGGTCAACGATCTGCTCAAGAAGGCGCTGGGGTGACGGTTGCGATGCGCCTCGTCGCGCCATAGGCTGCGCGGCGAAGGAGAGTGCGATGCGCAAGCTGCTGACGACCATCCTCGGACTGCTGGCAGCGCCCGCGCTCGCCCAGACGATGCCCGCACCGGCGCCGGTTCCCACCCCGTCGCCCGCACCAACGCCCGCCGGTCCACCGCTCCCGCGCGTCGCGATAGAAACCACAGTCGGCCGCTTCGTTGTCGAAGCGGAAACCAAGCGCGCACCGATCAGCGCGGGCAATTTCCTGCGCTACGTTGATCAGAAACGGCTCGACGGCCTCTCCTTCTACCGCGTGGTCAAGGTCGACACGCGGTTCGGCTTCGTCCAGTTCGGCACCAACGGCGACCCGGCCAAGACGCTGCCGCCGATCAAGCACGAGCCAACCACACTCACCGGCATCCAGCATCTCGACGGCACGCTATCGACACCGCGCCTCAAGCCCGGCACCGCCCGCGGCGATTTCACCATCATGCTCGGCGACCAGCGCCCGTCGATGGACGCCGACCCGTCCAAGCCCGGCGACAATCTCGGCTACGCCGCATTCGGCCGCGTGGTCGAGGGGATAGACGTCGTGCTCAAGATCTTCGACGCGCCCGTGTCGAAGACCGCTGCGATCCGCGGCGCGTTCAAGGGCGAGATCCCGGTTGCGCCGGTGCGTATCCTGTCGGCGCGAAGGGTGAAGTAGCGGCAAAAAAGATCATTTTCAATCGGACCGTCTTGCAAGCGCAACCGTTGGTCGATAGCTTCCGCCCCAGAATACAGGGGGTTGCATCATGAATAAGCTTTGGGCGGCGCTTGCCGCCATGGTCGTTGTCGCGTGTCCGATTGGTGCAGTGGCGCAGGAAAAGACGGCCGTAAAACCCGGTTTTGTCATGCCAGCGAATCCAAAACCCAAGGTTCTGGTATTTCGCCCGGACGTGCAGGTGGGGTCGCAATCGGCGGGCGGCGTCGTGTCATCACGCGCCGATTGGACCGGCGACGCGCGTAGACTGCTCGGCGAAGCGCTCGTAGCCGCAAGACCCGGCGGCGCCAGCGACATCGTCTTTATGCCTGAACTTGAGGGCGATGACGCGCTGTTGCTGGCTGAATATCGCGGCTTGTTCCGCGCGGTCGCTGAGACCGTGCTGCAGCATCGATTGTTCAAGGGCAACCGACTGCCGACCAAGAAGACCGGGTTCGAATATACGTTGGGGACGGGCGTCGCCAAATTGGGCGCCTTGGGGGCGGGCGACTATGGCCTCTTCATCTTTACCGACGACGCGTTCGGTTCGACCGGGCGCAAACTATTGCAAATTTTCGCGGCGGGCGTCGCCGGGGTCGGGGTCACGTCCGGACGGCATGTCGGCTATGCGGCGTTGGTCGATCTGCGCACTGGTGATCTTTTGTGGATCAACGCAGACTATCAGATGGGCGGCGATGTCCGCAACGCGGAAGGCGCAGCGAAGCGGGTGTCGCAACTGCTGGAGGACTTGCCGCAGCCCGCGCTGGTGGCCAGTAAATGAAGTGGCTTCTGGCGCTTGCAGCGATCGGACTGCAATCCGCCGCCCCGGCAAAAGCGGCCGAACCGAAGCCGACCGGCTCTCCGGCCGCTCCTGGATACCAGCCAATCGGCAAGGACGAACAAGGACTGTGGGCGACGGCCGACGAAGACGAGCGCGCGCTGAAAACGTCCAAAATGGTGCTGCGTGATCCGGCCTTGAACGGCTATCTCCGGTCCGTGCTTTGCCGCACCGTGGGCCACGACAGTTGTGGCGCAGCGCGGTTGTACATCGTGCGGACGCCGCTGTTCAACGCCTATGCGATGGCCAACGGTGTGATCGTTGTTCAAACGGGTGCCCTGTTGCGCATTCAGGATGAGGCCGAACTGGCGGCGATCCTGGGTCATGAATTTACCCATTTTGAACATCGTCATCAACTGGCCGGCCTCAAGAGCGCCCGCAACGCCATGAGCTGGGCAGTTTGGCTTACGATGGCGAGCTTCATCGGCAGCCGACCATATAATTATCAACCGGTTTTCGCTTCCTCGCATTTCAGTTTCGCCCGCGATCAGGAGCGCGATGCCGATGTGACGGGCCTGGCTTATATGCAGACCGGTGGATTCCGCCCACAAAGCGCCTCAATGATCTGGGCGCAGATGCGGACGGAAGAGGATAAGCGCGCTGCTGCACTCGGCGTCAGTAGCTTGAAGGATGCTTGGCGCGGCCCTTTCTCAACCCATCCGATGAACGTCGAACGCATGCTATATCTGCGCAAGTTTGCTGACGAGATGAAGGACCCACCGAGCTATGTCGGTGTGAACGAGTATCGCGCCGCGCTCGCATCGTTTTGGCCGATGCTGATTGACGACCAGGTTAAGTTGAACGATTTTGGCGGCAGCGAATATCTGCTTGGCAATCTGGCGTCGGACGGCTGGACGGGTCCGCTACTCTACGCCCGCGCGGAACTGTATCGCGCCCGGGGCGGGCCGGCTGATCTGCTGTATGCGGTCAATTATTACGAGCAGGCGTGTGTGCTACCCGATGCGCCACCAGAAAGCTGGCGAGGGCTAGGGCTGACGAAAGCGCGGCTCGGCGAGCGCAATGCGGCGCTGGCGGCGATCAAGGAATATCTGCAACGGCGGCCCGACGCCAAGGATCGTGCCGTGTTGGAATCGATGGGGGACACTCAGTGAAGAATGGTTTGAAGGTTATCGGGTTTGGCGCCGCGTTGGCGGCGACCGTCGCCGCGCAGGCGAAGTGGACCGAAATGCCCGCCGCCAGCCGTGTCGCTGTCGCGAAGAGCAAAATGATGGTGGTGGCGCCGCCGAAATGGAATCAGGCATCAGTGCGCCTATCGAAAAAATCAGAGACGTGGAGCTTCGATGGCCCGTTGCTCAATCACGTCGATTTTTTTGCAGCCGTCTCGCCTGGCGAACCTCTGATTAAGGAACGCAATAAGAAGCGTGACCCGTTGCCCAAATTTGCGGCCAGCATGCACGCGACCGAAGTCGCCGAAATGTACGAGCGCACCAGCCGGATTACGCAAAGTGCCAACGATTTTGTGATCGACACCGTCACTCCGGTAAAATTTGCCGACCGAAAAGGTTTCCGGTTCAGCTATCATTACACCGACGGTCAGACCCTAACACGAAAAGGGCTCGCCGCCGGCGCGATCGTCGACGGCAAGCTATATTTGATCACCTACGAAGCACCCGCGATACAATATTTCGACGCCGGTTTGTTGGATGCGCAGACGATCATGGACAGCGCAACTATCGGGTAAGCTACTGCGCATCATCACCCTGGCTTCGCGTTTCGCCGCGCTTGGCGTCGTCGTTGTTCTCCGTCGCTTGCTCGACGTCCCCGCGCTTGTCGTTGTCGGCCTCCGGCGGGCTATCGGGATGCGGATCACGGTCGGGCATGGCAATCATCCTTGCGGGTTGGCGGGGCCGGTGGGTTGTTCGCCGGGAGAGGGGACGTCGATATCGGGCGCCGGCGGGCTGACCTCGGGCGGGGGCGACTCCGGCGCGCCGGGCTGGCTCGGTTCGGGGAATTCGGGCGGGGGCTGGGTGGCCATGATCGAGTCCTTTCGCCGGTCTCAACGCGCGCGCACGGCACGGGTTGCCCCACGGGTGACACTTGCTATAGACGCCGCCGACCGGCGGTGTCCCAAGCGGGCGTGGCGGAACTGGTAGACGCGCTTGGTTTAGGTCCAAGTATCGCAAGATGTGGGGGTTCGAGTCCCTTCGCCCGCACCAGTC
>JBDSWC010000115.1:0-11268 GCA_039926845.1 Sphingomonas sp.
TCTTTTGCCCGGTGGGCGGCGGGAGCAGGTTATTATGGCGACGGTTCGCCTGACAGGAGCGACCAAGGCGTTCGGGCCGGTCGAGGTGCTGCGCGGCATCGACCTCGACATCGCCGACGGCGAATTCATCGTATTCGTCGGGCCGTCGGGGTGCGGTAAGTCGACCTTGTTGCGCAGCATCGCGGGGCTCGAAGCGCTGACCGCGGGGTCGATCGAAATCGACGGGCAGCGGGTGGACGGCGTGCCGCCATCGGCACGTGGCATCGCGATGGTGTTCCAATCCTACGCGCTTTATCCGCACATGAGCGTGCGCGAGAACATGGGCTTCGCGCTCAAGCTGGCGGGGCGGTCGAAGGCCGAGATTGCCGACACGGTCGCAGCGGCGGCACGGACGCTCGATATCGAGCATTTGCTCGACCGCCGGCCCAAGGAATTGTCGGGCGGCCAGCGCCAGCGCGTCGCCATCGGGCGCGCGATCGTGCGCCAGCCCAAAGTGTTCCTGTTCGACGAGCCTTTGTCCAACCTCGATGCGGCGCTTCGTGTCCGCATGCGCTACGAATTCGCCAGCCTGCACCAGACGCTGGGCACGACGATGATCTACGTGACGCACGACCAGGTCGAGGCGATGACGCTCGCCGACCGGATCGTCGTGCTCAACGGCGGCGTGATCGAACAGGTCGGCACGCCCGACCAGCTCTACACCGCGCCCGACACCTTGTTCGTGGCGGGGTTCATCGGCGCGCCGACGATGAACCTGCTGCTCGCGACGATCGCCGGGCCGGGCAAGGCGATGCTGGCCGGCGGGCAAGTCATCGACATCGACACGAGTGCATTGGCAACTGGCGCGGCCGTCACGCTCGGCGTCCGGCCCGAGCGTCTGCGCCTGGACGCCGCCGAAAATGCGCTGACCGGGTCGGTCAGGATGGTCGAATCGCTGGGATCGGCGCATCACGTTCACCTCGCGGTCGAGGGACTTGCCGACCCGCTGGTCGCGTCGCTGACCGAACGGCCCGCGGGCGAGACACTGACAGTATCGCTGCCGCGCGCCGCGCTGTTGCTGTTCGACGAGGCAGGCCGCGCGATCAGGAAGGAGGCGCGATAATGGCGACCATCACCATCCGCGACGTCGCGCGCCGGGCCGACGTGTCGGTCGCGTCGGCCAGCCGCGCGCTCAACAACCACAGCAATGTGACTCCGGCGACGCGCGATCGCGTGCTCGCCGCCGCGCGGGCGCTCGACTATGTCCCGCATCTCGGCGCGCGGATCCTGTCGCGCGGGCGGTCGAACACGATCGGCGTGGTGCTTCCAGACCTGTTCGGTGAGTTCTTCTCGGAGATCATTCGCGGCATCGATTACGCCGCGCACAGGCGAGGCCTGCAACTGCTGCTGTCGAACATGCACGGCAGCGCCGAAGAAACCGAGATTGCGATCCGCGCGATGCGCGGGCGGGTCGATGGCTTGCTGGTGATGTCGCCGCAGATCGACGTCGACTTCCTCGGCCGCAGCTTGCCCAAGGGGCTGCCCGCGATCGTGATGAACGCGGCCGCCGACGGCATCCACCCGACGATCGCGATCGACAATCTGGCCGGCGCACGCGACGCGGTGGCGCACCTCGTCGCGCAAGGCTGCACGCGGATCGTCCATATCGCTGGTCCGCGCGGTAACGCCGACGCCGACGCTCGCCGGGCAGGGTTCGTCGAGGCGACCGGCGGCGCGGGCAAGGTGATCGAAGGCGATTTCAGCGAGGAAGCGGGGATCGCCGCCGCGCGCCTGATTCTCTCCGATCATCGCGACGCCGATGGCGTGTTCGCGGCGAACGACATGATGGCGGTGGCGTGCATGGCGACGCTGGCGGAGGGCGGCATGCGCGCGCCCGCTGACGTCGCGATCATCGGCTTCGACGGCGTGCCGATCGCGCAATATGTCACCCCGGCCTTGTCGACGATGGCCCTCAACCTCGCCGAGCTCGGCGAGCGCGCGGTCGAGCGGCTGATCGCGGCGACCGAAAACCCCGACGCGCCGCCCACCACCGAAATGATGGTGCCGCACCTCGTCGTGCGCGCGTCCAGCCGTCGTGTTTGACCGCCGGCAACTCTTGCTCGGCGCGGCGGCGCTGGCGGCCTGTTCGAAGCCTGGCGGGCCCGTCCGAACGCCGGCGCCCGCGCCGCGACCCCGCGACCTGATCGGCGACGTCCAGCGCCGGAGTTTCGATTTCTTCTGGGACCGCGCCAACCCGGCCAACGGACTGATGCCCGACCGCTGGCCGTCGCCGAGTTTCTCCAGCATCGCCGCGACCGGCTTCGCGCTGACCGCGTATCCGGTCGGCATCGAGCACGGCTGGATCACGCGGGCGCAGGCGCGTGAACGGACGCTGGCGACCTTGCGCTTCTTCTGGAACGCGCCGCAGGGCCCGCAGGGTGCTGGGGTCAGCGGTTACAAGGGCTTCTTCTACCACTTCCTCGATATGCAGTCCGGGCTGCGTTATCGGCGTTGCGAATTGTCGTCGATCGACACCACGCTGCTGCTTGGCGGCATCCTGTTTGCGGGCCGCTATTTCGACCAGCCCGGCGAGGCCGAGATCCGCGAGCTCGCGCAACGTATCTATGCGCGGTGCGACTGGCGCTGGTTCCAGCAGGCCGACGCGGCCAAGCGCGTGTCGATGGGCTGGCACCCCGAGAGCGGTTTCCTCGAACGCCCGTGGTTCGGGTATACCGAAGGGCAGCTGCTCTACATCCTCGCGCTCGGTGCGCCCGACTTCGCGCTCGGCCGCGACGCCTATGACGGGTGGTGCTCGACCTATCCCGACAGCTGGCGGGGAGAGGGCGCCAACCGTTTCCTCGCGTTCGGCCCGCATTTCGCACACCAATTCACGCAATGCTGGGTCGATCTTCGCGGCCTGCGCGACGCGCCGATGCGCGCGGCGGGGTTCGACTATTTCGAGAACAGCCGCCGCGCGACGATCGCGCAACGGGCCTACGCCATCGCCAACCCCGGCGGCTGGACGGGCTATTCGGACGACATCTGGGGTCTCAGCGCGTGCGATGGCCCCGCGGATGTCACGATCGCCGGCCGCGAATTTCACACCTATGCGGCGCGGGGTCCAATCGGTCAGCCCGACGGACTCGACGACGGCACGATCACGCCGATGGCAGCGGTCGCCTCGCTGCCGTTCGCGCCCGACCTGGTCGAGCCGGCGACGCGCGCGCTCTACGACCGTTACGGCGGCGCGATCTACGGACAATACGGCTTCTTCGACAGCTTCAACCCCAGCTTCACCGCGACCGACGTGCCGCTTCAGCGCGGGCGCGTGACCGACACGGCGGGGTGGGTCGACAGCGACTATCTGGGGATCGACCAGGGCCCGATCGTCGCGATGATCGAGAACCACCGCAGCGGGCTGGTGTGGGCGCACATGCGCGGCGAGCCGGCGGTGAAGCTGGGTCTCAAGCGCGCTGGCTTCACCGGCGGGTGGTTGGGGTCGTGAATGTCGCCCTCCTTTCACGCCTCCCCGGCGAAGGCCGGGGTCCAGTGGCGAGCGGCCCGATACTGGGCCCCGGCCTTCGCCGGGGAGGCGCAATCTTATTCGCTTTGGCTTCTTTCCTCCTCGGCTCCTGTTCCGCCAGCTCGTCCAAGACGGTGCTCGACGTCTGGGCGATGGGCCGCGAAGGCGAGGTGATCGGCGACCTGATCCCGCAGTTCGAGCGGGAGAATCCCGGCGTCACGGTGCGCGTCCAGCAACTCCCGTTCACCGCCGCGCACGAGAAACTGCTGACCGGGTTCGTCGGCGATGCGATGCCCGACATGGCGCAGTTGGGGAACAGCTGGGTCCCCGAATTCGCCGCTTTGGGCGCGCTCGAACCGCTCGATGCGCGTGTCGCTGCAACGCGGGCGATCCCGCGCGACGACTATTTCCCCGGCATCTGGGATTCGAACGTGATCGACGGGATGCTCTACGGCGTACCCTGGTATGTCGACACGCGGTTGCTGTTCTATCGCCGCGACCTCCTGAAGCAGGCCGGATACGACCACCCACCGCGCGACTGGGCCGAATGGCGCGCGCAGATGGTGGCGATCAAGAAGCTCATCGGGCCGTCTAAATATGCCGTTTTCCTGCCGCTCAACGAATATGAGCCGCTCGAAATCCTCGCGCTGCAATCTTCCGATCCGATGGTCACCGACGATGCCCGCGCCAATTTCCGCAGCGCTGGTTTCCGTAAAGCGCTGACCTTCTACCTCGGGCTGACGCGTGACCGGCTCGCCCCGGTCGCCGCCAATACAGAGATTGCCAACGTCTGGGACGAATTCGACCGCGGTTTCTTCAGCTTCTACATCACCGGCCCCTGGCAGATCGGCGAGTTCAAGCGCCGCTTGCCCGCCGACCGCCAGGCCGAATGGATGACCGCGCCGATGCCCGGCCCCGACGGCCCGGGCGTGTCGAATGCGGGCGGCTCGAGCCTCGTGCTGTTCAAATCGTCCAAGCACAAGGATGCGGCGTGGAAGCTGGTCGCGTTCCTGTCGCGCCCCGACATCCAGCTCAAATTCCACGCGCTGACCGGCGACTTGCCGCCGCGCAAGAGCGTGTGGGCGACCCCGGCGCTGGCGAACGATCCCTATGCCAAGGCATTCGGCGAGCAACTGACGCGCGTCCGCGCGACGCCCAAGGTGCCCGAATGGGAGCGGATCGGCGCCGAGATGAAGATCGTCGGCGAGAAGGCGGCGCGCGGGCAATTGACGGTCGACCAGGCCGCCGATCAACTCGACAAGCGCGCAGCGGAAATCCTCGCCAAGCGGCGCTGGATGCTGGCTCGGAGGCGCTCGTGAACCGCGAAGCCGCTGCCTGGGGGTTCGTCGCGCCGGCGCTTGCGGCGCTCGTGCTGTTCTTCTTCCTGCCGGTGATCGCGGCGCTGCTGCTGAGCTTCACCGATTTCGACATCTATGCGGTCGCCGACATCGGCAATTTGCGCTTCGTCGGGCTCGACAATTACCTCCAACTTCTGCGCACGCCGTTGTTCTGGACGGCGCTCGGCAACACGGCGTGGTTCGTCGTGCTCGGCGTGCCGCTGTCGATCGCGATGTCGCTCGCTGCGGCGCTGCTGCTCGACAGCAAGCTGGCGCGATTCAAGGGGTTCCTGCGCACCGCCTATTTCGCGCCGGTGGTGACCACGCTCGTCGCGGTGGCGGTGATCTGGCGCTATCTGCTCCACACCAAATACGGGCTGGTCAATTGGCTGCTCGGCGGGATCGGGGTCGGGCCGATCGACTGGCTCGGCGATCCCAGATGGTCGATGCCGGCGATCGTGCTGTTCGCGGTGTGGAAGAATTTCGGCTACAACATGATCATCATTCTCGCGGGGCTCCAGACCATCCCCGAGGAGCTGCACGAGGCCGCGCGGATCGACGGCGCGACCGCGTGGCAGCGGCTGCGCCACGTCACCTTGCCCGGCCTCGCGCCGGTGCTGCTGGTCGTCTCGATCCTGACCATGGCGGGCTATTTCCAGCTGTTCGCCGAGCCCTATGTGATGACGCAAGGCGGGCCGGCCGAGAGCACCGTCAGCATCCTCTATTTCATGTACGAACAGGGCTTCAAATGGTGGAACCTGGGGTTCGCCAGCGCCGTGGCATTCGTGCTGTTCGCCATCATGTTTGCGCTGACGACGCTCCAACTGCGCGTGTCCGAACGGTGGACGCGATGAAGCGGGGCAGCCTCCTGACCAACGCGTTGTTGTGGTTGATCGCGCTATTCGCGCTGGCGCCGCTGGCGTGGATGGTGTCGGTCAGCGTGATGGCGCCGGGCGAAGCTTCCAGCTTCCCGCCGCCGCTGCTCCCCGCGCATCCGACCTTCGGCAATTTCACGTCGCTGTTCGCCGACACCGACATGGCGCGCTATCTCGTCAACAGTTTGATCCTCGCGATCCTCGCGACGGCGATGTCGCTGACCTTCAACGTGATGGCGGGTTACGCCTTCGCCAAGCTGCGCTTCGCCGGGCGCGACCGGATCTTTCGCCTCCTGCTGACCGCGCTGGTCATCCCGGCGCAGGTCGCGATGATTCCGCTGTTCCTGATCTGCAAGATGCTCGGCGTGGTCGATAGCTTCGCGGGCATGCTGATCCCGTCGATCGCGAGCGTGTTCGGCATCTTCCTGGTCCGCCAATACGCGCTGTCGATCCCCGACGAGATGCTCGAGGCGGCGCGGATCGACGGGGCGAGCGAGGGCCGCATCTTCCGCTCGATCGTGTTGCCGACGCTCAAGCCGATCCTCGCGACCCTGGGGACGTTCAGCTTTCTCGGTTCGTGGTCCGATTTCCTGTGGCCGCTGATCATCCTCAACGACAGCAGCAAACAGACGCTGCCCGTCGCGCTCGCCAATCTGTCGCGCGAGCATGTCCAGGACGTCGAGCTGATGATGGCGGGCAGCGTGGTGACGCTACTCCCCGTCCTCCTGCTCTTCCTGCTGCTGCAGCGCTATTACATCGCAGGCCTGATGGCGGGGAGTGTGAAGGGATGAAGTGGATCATGGCTCTGGCCGCACTGGCGAGCGTTGCCGCGGCCGATCCCGCGCCGGCGCCGTTGCCGCCCGAGGGTGTGCAGGCCGCGCAACCGGCGCCCGCGGGCAGCTATCCGTACCAGCTGTTCCTGCCGCGTGGCTATGGCGCGGACGGGACGCAGCGCTGGCCGCTGGTGATTTTCCTCCATGGTTCGGGCGAGCGCGGCACCGATCTTGAGGCGGTCAAGAAAAACGGCCCGCCAAAGGTCATCGCGGCGCGTCCCGGATCGCCGTTCATCCTCGTGTCGCCGCAGCTCGAGCGGGTCGAGAATAATCGCTGGGACACCGCGAAACTGGACGCGCTGCTGACCGCCCTGCGCAAGACCTACCGCGTCGATTCGACCCGCATCTACCTGACCGGGCTCAGCCTGGGCGGATATGGCACATGGGACTGGGCACTCAAGCGGCCCGATCTGTTCGCGGCGATCGTCCCGGTGGCGGCGAACAATGAGAACAAGGCGGCCGATCCCTGCGTGCTCAAGGACATGCCGATCTGGGCCTCCACGGCGACCAGGACGATGTTGTCGACCCGCTGCAGGGCTTCGCGATCGTCAAGGCGGTCGATGCGTGCAAAGGCAGCGTGCGCCCACGCATGACGATCTATCCGCAAATGACGCACGGATCGTGGGAGCCAGCGTACGACGATCCCGCGATGTGGCGCTGGCTGCTTGAACAGCGCCGTAGCATCCCCGCCCCCGGCAACCCCGACCTTCCCAAGAAGAAAGCGAAGAAATGACCACTCCCTTCCCCGACGATTTCCTCTGGGGATGCGCAACCGCCGCTTACCAGATCGAGGGGTCGCCGCTCGCCGACGGCGCGGGAGCGTCGATCTGGCAGCGCTTCAGCCACGACCCGCGGCTGATGGCGGCGAAAGGCGATACCGGCGACGTCGCGTGCGATCACTACAACCGCATGGCGAGCGACGTCGCGCTGATGAAGGACATGGGGCTGAAGGCGTACCGCTTCTCCACCGCCTGGGGCCGGGTGCTGCCCGAGGGGACGGGGCGGGTGAACGAAGCGGGCCTCGATTTCTACGAACGGCTGGTCGACACCTTGCTGGCGCACGGCATCGAGCCGCTCTGCACGCTCTACCATTGGGACTTGCCCGCTGCGCTCGACGACCGCGGCGGCTGGCTCAACCGCGACAGCGCGAACTGGTTCGCCGACTATGGCCGCGTGATGTTCGAGCGGCTCGACGGGCGGGTGAAGAAATGGGTCACGCTCAACGAGCCCTGGGTGATCACCGATGGCGGCTACCTCCATGGCGCGCTCGCGCCCGGACACAAGAACATGTTCGAGGCGCCGATCGCCAGCCGCAACCTGATGCGCGCGCACGGCGCCGCAGTGAAGGCGTATCGCGCGGTCGGGAAGCACGAAATCGGCCTGGTCGTGAACCTCGAGCCCAAATATCCGGCGTCGGACTCAGCGGAGGACCGCGCCGCGACCGCACGCGCGGCGGCGTATATGAACCGCCAGTATCTCGACCCCGCGATTCATGGGACGTGCCCCGCGGAGCTTGCCGAAATTTTCGGCGAGGCGTGGACCGACTGGTCAGCCGAGGATCTCGCGTTGACGAAGCAAAAGATCGATTTCGTCGGGGTCAATTACTACACGCGTAACGTCACCAGGGCCGACGACAGCTGGCCACTCAAGGCCGGCATGGTGAAACAGCCGCTCGCGACCTACACCACGACCGGCTGGGAAGTGTTTCCGCAGGGGCTGACCGACGTATTGCTGTGGGTGAAGGGGCACTATGGCGACCCGGCGATCTACATCACCGAGAACGGCGCCGCCTTCTTCGATCCGCCGGTGGCGGAGCAAGGCCAGGTCGAGGATCCGCTGCGCGTCTCCTACCTCCGCCACCACATCGCCGCGATGGGTAAGGCGATCGCGGCGGGCGCCAACGTGCGCGGCTATATGTTGTGGTCGCTGTTCGACAATCTCGAATGGTCGCTCGGCTATTCGAAGCGGTTCGGCATCGTGCATGTCAATTTCGGCACGCAGGAGCGCACGCTGAAGGATTCGGCGAAACTGTACCGCGAGGTGATAGCGACCAATGGCGCTTGCCTGGATTAGGCAAGCGCCTCGCGCCGGTCAGGCGTCGGCCAATTCGGCCTTCGCCTTGTCCTCGCACGCTTTGTGCAGCGCCCGGAAATCGGGGACACTCCGCCCGTTGAGCCGCGCCTCGAGTACTTCGAGGTGCGACGCCCAACCGCCGCCGAAATTGGCCGCCGCCTCGGCGTTGGGGATCTTGCTGTGCACCAGCGTGAGCAAGGTCTTGCCGTCGCCCGCATCGGCCAGTTCGAACGTCGCCACCGACGTGCTGCCGATCCCGAACGTATAGGCGATGGCGTGCGGCGGGTCGTAGCGCAGGATTTGCTCGGTCCAGCGCCGGCCTTTGTTGGCGGCGAAGCGCTCGGGCATCGGCACGTCGCCGTCGGACAATTGGTCGTGGTCGAAGATGAACTCCATCTCGCCGCCGACGCGTCCGTCGAGCGACCCGCCCATGAACCAGCGCGCGCGCAGGTCGGAGTCGGTCAGATATTTCCACACGGTGTCGACCGAAGCCGGCAGCGTGCGTTCGAAGCGCAGCTCGTGCGCGGTGAAGGTGTCGGTCATTCGTCTTCTCCAAAGGTGCGGGCAAGGCTGCCCAGGATCGTCGTCCAGCCCTTGCGAGTCTGGTCCTCGTATGCGGCCCATTGCGGGTCCATGTCGTGGGTGAGCGTCAACCGCGCGCCGTCGCCGCGCGCCTCGATCTCGATCGACACGCGAGTCCATTGCCCCTCCTCGGCGGGGTCGGCGCGGAACAGGAAGACCAGCCGGCGGGGGCGATCGATTACCTCGAACTGCAGGTGATGGTGCGCGTCGCCCGATGCGCGTCGCTCGACGATCAGCCCGCGCCCGCCGACGCGCGCGTCGATCTCGCACGTCAGCATCTCGCCGTCGGGCGTCGCGAACAGGAAGCGCCGCGCGACTGCCGGGTCGAGCCACGCATCGAACACACGCTCGGGCGAGGCGGCGAAATCGCGAGTCACGACCAAGACGACGGGCCCGGTCATTTCTTCTGCTCCTGTTGATCCTCTCGGATGATCGCCTCGAGCCGGTCGAGCGTGCCGGTCCAGAAGCTTTCCCACTGGCGCAGCCAGCGGTCGGCCTCGCCGAGTTGCTCGGCCTTCAATCGGCACAATTGCTGCCGCCCCGCCTTGCGGCGCTCGATCAGCCCGGCGCGTTCTAGGACAGTGAGGTGCTTGGCCGCGCCGGCGAAGCTCATCGCGTGCGGGGCGGCGAGTTCGCCGACCGAGCGCTCGCCCGCGGCAAGGCTGGCCAGCATCGCGCGCCGCGTGGGATCGGCGAGCGCGGCGAAAGTCATGTCGAGTCGTTCAACCATGTGGTTGAGCTATGATGTCATCCGATGACTGTCAACCGATTAGTTTAACGTCTCTAGCGGACTTACTCTTCGTGACCGCCACCTTCGTCGGGTTTTGGGTCTTGCGGACGACCGAATCCGCCGCGCCCGCCGCGCGGTCCGTCGCATCGGCGCGACTAGGTTGGGCAGTTCTCCGCGCGTCATCCTTTCTCATGGTTCCTGTCGAGCACTTCGAAGCGATCGAGCGCGGCCACGAGGAACTCGTTTGGACATCTCACTCCGCGAACAGCAGCACCGGCGTCTCGAGATATTTCTTGAGCGCCTGGACATAGCTCGCCGCGTCCCAGCCGTCGACGACGCGATGGTCACAGCTGATCGACAGGTTCATCAGCTTGGCGCGGCGGATCTCGTCGCCGTCAAACACCGGGCGCTCGACGATCTTGTTGGGGCCGATGATCGCGACTTCGGGACGGTTGATCACCGGCGTCGTCGCGATCCCGCCGAGCGGGCCAAGCGAGGTCACGGTGATGGTGCCGCCGCCCATTTCGTCGGGCTTGAGCTTGCCCGCGCGGGCCGCCTCGGCGAGGCGCGAAATCTCGGTCGCGAGTTGCCAGACGTTCTTGTCCTGCGCATCGCGGATGACGGGAACGGTGAGGCCCGCATCGGTCTGGGCCGCCATGCCGAGATGCACGCGGCCCGAGCGAGTCACCACGCCGCCCTCATCGTCGTAACGCGCATTGAGCATCGGAAATTCGGGCAGCGAGCGGCATATCGCGACGATCAGCAATGGGAGCATCGTCAACTTCGGGCGCGGACCGCGATTGGCGTTGAGGTCGGCGCGCATGTCCTCGAGCGATGTCACGTCGATCTCATCGACATAGGTGAAGTGCGGGATGTTGCGCTTCGACGCCGCCATGTTCTCGGCGATGCGGCGGCGCATCCCGATGACCTTGATCGCCTCGTCGTCGCGGGCGCGGCTGGCGTGCGGGGCGTGATAGCCCTGGCCCGAGCCGTAGCGCAGGAACGCGTCGAGATCGGCGTGGCGCACGCGGTCGCCGTCGGCCTTCACCTGGCCGAGGTCGACGCCGAGCTCCTTGGCGCGCTGGCGCACGGCGGGGGAGGCGAGGACGGCCTTCTGCTCCCTCTCCCCTCCGGGAAGAGGGGCAGTGTCGGGCGACGCCGCTGGTGGCTGCCCCTCTCCCCGACCCTCTCCCCGGAGGGGAGAGGGAGATGGAGTTTCATACGCCGGTGTCTTGCCCTCGGCGTCGGCGAGACCGGGTGTTTCCGCTTCGAATTGCTCTTCGACTTCTTCCGCCCTGGTTTCTTCGGCCGGCCGCCGCGGTTGGCGTTGAGGTCG
>JBDSWC010000116.1:0-29853 GCA_039926845.1 Sphingomonas sp.
ACGCAAATTGATGCGCCGCCCGGAATGGGCCGCGCCGTTTCGAAAGTGATTGAGTGACACCGAATAACGAACTGCTTTTCGTCGCGCTCGGCGGGTCGGGCGAGATTGGCATGAACGTCAATCTCTACGGCTGCCAGGGCAAGTGGCTGATGGTCGACATGGGCGTGACCTTCGCCGATCCGGCCTACCCGGGCGTCGACCTGATCCTCCCCGACCTGCAATTCATCGAGGAGCAGGCCGAAAACCTGATCGGCATCGTGCTGACCCACGGGCATGAGGATCATATCGGTGCGCTGCCGTATCTCGCCGACGATCTCGGCGTGCCGCTCTACGCGACCAAGTTCGCCGCCGGGCTGATCCGCGGCAAGCTGGAAGAAGAGGGCATCGCCAACCGCGTGAAGCTCAAGATAGTCAAGCCGGGCGAGCGGATCGACCTCAAGCCATTCGGCGTCACCTTCGTGCCGCTGGCGCACTCGATTCCAGAAGCGAACGCGCTGCTGATCGATACAAAGTTCGGCAAGGTATTCCACACTGGCGACTGGAAACTGGACGACAGCGACGCCGTTCTCGGCAAACCCTCATCCCCGGAGCAACTGGCGGCGATCGGGGACCAGGGCGTGCTCGCGCTGGTGTGCGATTCGACCAACGTGTTCAACGCCGAATCGTCCGGGTCGGAGACGAGCGTGCGCGAAGGCCTGATCGAAGCGGTCGGCAAGGCCAAGGGGCGGGTGGTCGTCACTACCTTTGCGTCGAACGCCGCGCGGCTACAGACGCTGGGCGAAGTTGCGAAGAAGACCGGGCGCCGCATCTGCGTCACCGGGCGCTCGCTCGACCGCATCCTGACCGTTGCGCGCGCCACGGGTTACCTCAAGAACGTCCCCGAGCCGGTCACGCCCGATGCGGCGATGGGAATGCCGGGCCGGGATGTACTGGTGGTCGCGACCGGCGGGCAGGGCGAACCACGTGCGGCGCTCGGCCGCATCGCCGAGGGCACGCACCCGATCAAGCTGGCGGCGGGTGATACCGTTATCTTCTCGTCGAAGCAGATCCCAGGAAACGAACTCGCGATAGGGCGCATCCAAAACCAGCTTGCCGCCAAAGGCGTCGAGATGGTCACCGAGCGGCAGGCACACGTTCATGTCTCCGGCCATCCCGGGCGCCCGGAGCTCGAGGCGATGTATCGCTGGATCAAGCCCGAGCTGCTGATCCCGGTCCATGGCGAGATGCGGCACATGATGGAACAAGCCCGGTTCGGGCTGTCGAAGGGCATTCCGCGCGCGCTGGTGCAGACCGATGGCGACATCGTTCGGCTGGCGCCCGGCGCGCCGGAAAAGATCGGTCATGCGACGGTCGGACGGCTGATGCTCGACGGCGACGTTATCCTGCCCGCCGACGGCGCGACGATGAACGAGCGCCGGCGCCTTGCGAGCTTCGGGCAAATGTCGGTCGCGGTGGCGATCAGCGGCAATTACCGCTTGGTCGGCAGCCCCGAGGTTCGCCTGCAGGGCGTGCCGGTCGAGGAAGACAAGGAAGGCTTCCTCGATGAGGCGTGCGACGCCGCGGCGGAGGCGGTGCGCAAGCACAAGGGCGGCGATCTGGCGACGCTACGCGAATCGCTTCGCCTCGCGGTGCGGCGGGTCGCGACGAAATGGACCGGCAAGAAGCCTGTCGTCGACGTGTTGATCATCGAGGCCTGAGATGCGCTGGACGTCGCTCGTCGCGATATACTTCCTGTTCTGGTCGTTCTCGGTGTTCCTCGTCCTGCCGTTCGGCGTCCGCACCACGTACGAGGCCGGGGGTGAATACGTCCCCGGCCAGGCCGAAAGCGCGCCGCATCGGTTCGACGCAAAGCGAATCGCAATCCGCGTGACGATCGTCGCGACGATCCTGTGGTGCCTGTTCGTGGCGAACTACGAGTTCGGCTGGATCACGCCGAAGATGCTCGACGTATTCGGGCGCCTCGACTAGGTGCGCAGCCGCTCGATCGCCTGGGCGAGAGCAACGTAGAGCTTGCCCATGTCGGACGACAACAACGTCACCCCCATCGGTGTGCTGTCCCGCTGCGCCAGCACCGCGCGCAACATCGCCTCGAAATCGTGGATGTAGCGGTTGATGCGGTCGCGCATTGCGTAGTCGTTCTCATACGCCTGCGCGATGGCACGCAGTTCGCCCACCCCGACCAGTTTGACCGCGCGGCGGCTGAACGCGCCGCGATCGCCCCTGAGATATGCCGCCCACGACTTGTCGGGCACTTCGGCGGCATAGATCGCCGATAGGTCGATCGCCGCGGATTGCAGCGATTCGATCAGCAGCGATACGCGCCGTGCAAACCCGTCGGCGTCGCTGGTATCGGCGAGGCGCGCCTCGATATGGCCCGACGCGTCGGCGATCGCGCGCATCTGCTCGTTGAGCTTGTCCGACGCCGCGGTCGCGGACGCGGCGGCAGTGGCTTGCGCCTCGGCGATGGCGGCGAGGCTCTTTTCGAGGGCTTCCCTGCCGGCTGCTTCGATCGCACCCCCGGCCTCAGGCACGATCCGCTCGATCGCCTCGCGCGCATGGTCGGCGGCGGCGTTGGCGGTGTCGCGGATCCGCATCAGGCTTTCGAGCAGCTGCGGTGCAGCTTCACCGGCTAAGCGTTCCGCGGCGCCATGGCTGTCATTGATCGACTGCGTAAGCGAATCGACTTGCGCCTGGCCGTTGTTCAACACCTCGGCGACATGGTTCACGACGGCTTCGATCGCGGCGATACGCTCGGCGAGCGCTGTCGCGCTGTCGGTCGCGGTGCGATCGAGCGAGGCCTGGTTCGCCGACAGCATCGCCAGCATCGCGTCGCCCTGCGTCGTAATGCCCTTGCGCGCTTCGTCGACCGCGCTGGCGGTGCGGTCGAGCAAGCCATCGACCGTTTCGGACATCGTCGCGGTGACGCTTTCGAGCCGTAGGCCGGCAGTCTCGCTGGTCGCCTCCATTCGCGCGATATTCGCCGCGAGCCGCTCCGCCGCACCGCTGGTCAGCGCGTCGGCTTCCTTGCCGCGCTCGGTGAGGGCGACGATCTGCGCGTCGAGTGCCGCGGCGCGTTCGCTGGCGGTCATGCCGGTCGCTTCGATCTTCGCACCAAGTGCCTCGGTCTCTGCATGCGCCTTGGGCAAGGTCGCGAGCAGGACATTGAGTTTTTCCTCCGCCGTGCGCGCCGCGGCGTCGAGCCCGGCAGCCTGTTCCTGGGCGTTGGCGATCTGTTCGGCCATGCCGCTGGCGGCCGCCATCATCGAGGTGATCTGGTCGCCGAGCGCGAGCCGGTTGGTCTCGATCGTATGGGTCATCGCCGTGATGACGGCCTGGAGATGCCCCGCCTCGACTCGCATCGACAAGGCAGTGGCGTTGAAGCGCCGCGCCTCCGCCGCGCTCGACCGCCGGGCGATCAGCCATACGACGCCGAGCAAGATCAACGGCATCGTGATCAGGCCAAGCGTCGATGTGATGTTGATCGCTATCGGCTGCGGCACGGAGAGAAAGATCGGCGCTGCGAAATAACCGAAATAGCCGATCCAGCCCAGCGCGAGCAGAATCGCGAGCGTGCCCCACACCTTGGCTGCGATGCTTGAAGGCACCTCGTATTGATCGAGTTCGAGCGGCATCTCGGCCTCGCCGATCGCCTCCGCGTAATCGTCGTTGACGGGCTTCGCGGGAGGCGAAGCGGCGAAGTCGACATCGCTCATGCGCAGATCGACGATGGTTGAACCCCCGCTCATAATAGCCTGTTTACCATAAAAAGGCCCCGATCAAAGCGATTACGCAACGATCCGTTAAACGCCTGGGTGCTAGGACGTCGTCATGGCCTATGATCCTGGAGCAATCGACGCCACTTTGGCGGCGGCAATCGGCGACGAACCCACGTTGATCGCGGAGCTGCGCTGCGCGTTCGTCGACAGTGCGGAACGCGCCATCGTGGCGATCGAGAACGCCACCGACGACGCCGGCTGGGCGCTCGGCGCGGCCCGACTCAAAGGGTTGGCGGCCAGCTTCGGCGCGATCCGGCTGATGGCACTCGCATCCGAAGCGGCGCAGACACCGCACGACGCGGAAATAGTGCGCAAACTTCGCCGCGCGGTGGCCAGACTCTAACCTTTGCGTTGAGCGCAATCACCCCGTAACAGCCCCGTCATGCTTGCGGGGCTGCTATTCGCGACTGCTGATGCTTCCGATCGCCACGACACGCTCGCGGCGACGTTGCCGATCGGCGGCGTCACGCTGATCGAATTCCAGGCGCGATTGCTGATCGCCGCCGGCGCCTCCCAGATCATCGTCGTGGTGTCGCGGCTCACCCCCGAATTGCTTGGCGCGGTCAACCGGATGAGCCACCGCGGAGTCTCCGTCGATACGGTGCGCGGCCCCGCCGAGGCGATCGCCAAGCTTCACCCATTGGCGCATGTGATCTGGCTCGCCGACGGGTTGGTCACAACCAACGGCGTCGTCGAGGCGATGCGTGATCGCGATGGCGACACGTTGCTTGTCGCGCCGGATGCCGAAGGGCTCGAGCGGATCGGGCCGGGCGTGATGTGGGCGGGGGTCGCGACGATGGACCCGCAACGCATTGCCGATGTCGCCAAACTGCCGAGCGAATACGATTTCGCGTCATCCTTGCTCCGCGTGGTTGCGCAAGGCGGCGCCGCGCAGCTCGCGTTGCCGGCGGCGGCGATCCGCGATGGGCACGGCATCCAGCGCGATTCGCGCGCGTTGGTGGCGAAGGGCCGCGCGGCCCTGGTCGCAGCGCTCGGCAAGCGATCGAACTGGGTCGACCGCTTCCTGATTGCGCCGCTTGCCAAGCTGGCACTACCGCCACTCGTCGCGCGGGGCGTCCCGGCGACGATGCTCGCCGCGGCCGGACTCGTCGTCGGAGCCGGCGGGCTGGCGGCGTTGGCTCTGGGTTGGGCGGGGTCGGGGCTTGGTGCGGTTGTCGTCGCGCTCGCCTTGTTGGCGCTGTCGGATGTGCTCGCATGGCTGCGCGACGAGCGGCGGCTGATTGCCGTGGTGAAATGGTCGATCCCGGCAGTCGTCGGGCTGGCGACGATCCTGTTCGGGCGTCAGGCCGGACTGGACGCCGGTACCGCGACTGCGCCGCTCCTCGCGCTCTCGATCGTCGTCGCGGGGGCGCTGGCCGAGCGCGCGGCCGGATCGGGGCAGCGGCGATTGTGGTGGGCGACGCCCCCGGCCTATCCGCTCATCCTGCTACCCGCAGCAATCGCCGGTCAGCCGCTGATCGGGCTCGCGGCGGCGGCGGCGTATGCGGTAGCGACGCTGACACACGCCATCGAACAATTGCGGATTCGGATTGCCAGCTGAGGCGTCTGGCTAACCGCAATTTAACGACGTGAACATTATAGCTTTCCCATGTCGACCGACGGACGCGACATTGAGGACGGCGACCGCCAAGGCGCCAGTCAGCTGCTCGCGCGCGCGGCGGCCGCGCTGGGTCGTGCCGATCGCGGATTGGC
Organism: Sphingomonas sp.; assembly: GCA_039926845.1. GTDB lineage: Bacteria > Pseudomonadota > Alphaproteobacteria > Sphingomonadales > Sphingomonadaceae > Sphingomonas. The sequence continues at coordinate 5,490 of JBDSWC010000116.1, forward strand.
GCAGACGATCGACGATTTCTTCATCGACGAGGATGCCCGGCTCGACGACCGGACACGAGCGACGTTGGCGGTCACGCTGGCGGCGATGGTCGCGGCGGTCGAGGGCGACTTGCGCCACCGTGCCGCGCGATCGTTGGCCGCGGCGGGCGAAGGGGCACCTGTGTTCGACCGTCTGATCGCCGCCGGGATGCTTCGCGATCCGGCGATGATGCGCGAGTTGATCGATCGCACGCGATTGGACCTGCTCGCCGATGCGCTGACCAACGCTGCGCCCGATGAGCAAGGTGCGGCGAGCCTGCTCGCCCGGCTGACCGCCAGCGCCGACACGCATGTTGCCGGCGCAGCGCGCGCGACGATGGCGGCGGAGGGTCGTCGGCGCGGATTCCTCGACACCGGACGACTCAGCCAAACCGAGCTTCCCGCCGAGCTGCATCATCGCTTGATCTGGTGGGTCGCGGCCGCGATCCACGAACAACTCGTCGACAGCGAAGCGGGCCGCGTGGTGGCCGACGCCGCTTTGCGCGCGCTCGGCGGTCACGACGAAAGCGACCGTGTCGAAGGCGCGGCGACGCGCCTGGCCGCGGCGATCGACCCGCAGCCGGGCGAATTGCCCGCTTTGCTCACCCATTCACTCGGCGACCGCAACGTCGCGTTGTTCGTTGCGTTGTTGGCGTTCGCGCTGCGGCTCGACTTCGCGGTCGCGCGGCTGCTCGTGGTCGCCGGTGGTGATCCGCTGTGGCTGGCACTCCGCGCGATCGATCTCGACCGCGCCACCGTCGCCAAGATCGGGCTGGCGCTGAGCGGCGATGTCGAAGCGTTCGCCGATCAGCTCGACGCGATCATTACGATCGACCCAGCCGAAGCGCGCGCTACGCTCGCGCCGCTGGCACTGCCCGCCGATTTTCGCGCGGCGATTGCCGCTTTGGCGGCTGCGCGATGAGCGAGGTAGCAGTCCATGGCCTGATCGATCGCGACGGGCGGCTGGTCGAGGCAGGCGGTCCGCTCGACGAGCTGAACGCGCGCGCCGGCGGGGCGATCGGCCAGCACTTTGCGGTGCCGCAGGTCGCCGTATTGGCGCGGCTCGCGCAGCGGCTCGGCATCACCGTGTCGCGGCATGTCCTAGCCGCGGACGGCCCGGACGACGTTGAATTGTGGGTCCGCGCGCAGCCGGTTGACGATGGAGTCAAGCTGGCGATCAGTGGGTGGCGCGTGAAGGCGCCGTGGACGCCGCCGGTCGATCCCGCGCGCCGCGACCGCGACCTGTTGCTGCGCGACGCCGATTGGTCGTGGGAGACGGACGCGACGTTGCATTTGACCGCTATCGGCGCCGAGGCGGCACAGCACGGGATCGAACCGACCGGATTGCTTGGGCAACCCCTCGACGCGCTGATGACGCCCAAGCCCGACGCCCAAGGCACGATGCCGATGTTCACGGTGCTGCTGGCGCACGGCCCGTTCGACGATCAGCCGGCGGCGATCCGCGCGACGGGCGCCACGGTCATGTTATCGGCGCGGCCGCGGCTTGATACGGCGGGTAAGTTCGCGGGCTATGTCGGCGCGGCGCGGACGGTAGCGGCTCCCGCTGCCGACGCGGAGTCCGACGGAGAGGCGCTGACCGAGGCATTCGGCGCGCGGCTCGAACGCGCGTTGCGGCTGCCGCTCGGCCGGATCGTCGCCAACGCCGACAGCATCAATGCCCAGACCGACGGGCCGATCCGCCAGGATTATGTCGATTATGCCGCCGACATTGCCAGTGCAGGGCGGCATTTGATGGCGCTGGTCGACGACCTCGTCGATCTCCAGGCGATCGAGCGCCCCGACTTCGTGGTCGCGGCCGAGCCGATCGATCTGGCCGATGTCGGGCGTCGTGCCGCAGGCTTGCTCAGCGTCCGCGCCGCCGAACGCAGCGTGCGGATCGACAAGCCGCAGGACACCGATAGCGCCCCCGCGACCGGCGAATTCAGGCGCGTGCTGCAAATCCTGGTCAATCTGATCGGCAATGCGGTGCGCTATTCGCCCGACGGCGGCATGGTGTGGGTGCGCACGCATCGCGACCGCAATGCCGCGGTAATTATCGTGGCCGACCAGGGCAAGGGCATCGCCGACGAAGACCAGGCGCGCATCTTCGAGAAATTCGAACGGGTCGATCCGACGGAGCCGGGCGGCAGCGGCCTTGGTCTCTATATCGCTCGCCGACTGGCGCGCGCGATGGGCGGTGACCTGACCGTCGATTCGGCGCCGGGGGAGGGCGCGCGGTTCATGCTCAGCCTGCCGGGGCAGAGCGACTGAAGCCGCCGAAAGACACGAAAGTCATAGGGTGTCATCGTCGAAATGCGACGAACCGTTGGGCAGTGATCGATGAAGATCTTCAGGCGATGAGAAAGAGTGAGTCGCTACCCTGACAAACGAAATCCACAGGTAGAGTTATTTAGCGCCGCCGCGCCCAACCGACCAGCAGCACGCCGAACAACGCGAGCAGCGCTCCCCACAGCATCCAGATCCGCACGTCGAGCATGAAGCTCGACGACGGCCAATGCACCACGCCGGCGCCCTGCAGGAACCACAAGCCGCCCATAGCGACGCACAGCGCGCCGACGACGGTGAGGAGCAGGCGCATCAGCGCTTGCCGACCGGAACGTAATCGCGCTGCGTCGGCCCGGTGTAGAGCTGGCGCGGGCGGCCGATCTTCTGCGCGGGATCGCTGATCATCTCGTTCCACTGCGCGACCCAGCCGACGGTGCGGGCGAGCGCGAACAGCGCGGTGAACATCGTCGTCGGGAAACCGATCGCCGACAGGATCACCCCCGAATAGAAATCGACGTTGGGGAACAGCTTCTTGTCGATGAAATACGGATCGTTGAGCGCCATATGCTCGAGCTGGAGCGCGACTTCGAACACTGGGTCGCTGACCTTCATTGCGTCGAAGACCTCTCGCACGGTCTGTTGCATCACGGTCGCGCGCGGATCGTAGTTCTTGTACACGCGATGCCCGAAGCCCATCAGGCGGAACGGATCGTTCTTGTCCTTGGCGCGTGCGATGAATTCCGGAATGCGGTCGACCGTGCCGATTTCGCGCAGCATGTTGAGCGCGGCTTCGTTGGCGCCGCCATGCGCCGGGCCCCACAGGCACGCGATCCCCGCCGCGATGCACGCGAACGGGTTGGCGCCCGACGACCCGGCAAGGCGCACGGTCGAGGTCGATGCGTTCTGCTCGTGATCGGCGTGGAGGATGAAAATGCGGTCCAGCGCCTTTTCGACCACCGGGTTCACTACATAGGGCTCGGCCGGCACGCCGAACGTCATCCGCAGGAAATTGCCGGTGTAGCTCAGCGAGTTATCGGGATAGAGAAACGGCTGGCCCATCGAATATTTGTACGCCATCGCCGCGATCGTCGGCATCTTGGCAATGAGTCGGTGCGACGCGATCATCCGTTGGCGCGGATCGTGGATCTCGGTCGAATCGTGGTAGAACGCCGACAGCGCGCCGACCACGCCGCACATGATCGCCATCGGATGCGCGTCGCGGCGGAACCCGCGGTAAAAGGTCGCGAGCTGCTCGTGCAACATCGTGTGCCGGCTGATCGTATAGGAGAATTCGTCGAGCTCCTGCTTCGACGGCAGTTCGCCGTTCAGCAGCAGGTAGCTGACCTCCATGAAGCTCGATTCTTCCGCGAGCTGGCCGATCGGATAGCCGCGGTGAAGCAACACCCCCTCGTCGCCGTCGATATAGGTCAGCGCGCTTTCGCAGCTCGCCGTCGACGTGAACCCGGGATCGTAGGTGAACATCCCGGTGTCGGCATAGAGCTTGCGGATGTCGATTACGTCGGGGCCGACCGATCCCGACATCACCGCATAATCGTGGTTGCCGAGCTTCATGGTGGGGTTGTCGGTCATCGTAACTTCCCTTCGAATCCTTACGCCATATGGTCGGCGATGCGGCCCAGGCTTTCGTCGCGGCCGAGGACAACGAGCACGTCGAAGATACCGGGCGACGTGCGCTTGCCGGTCAAGGCCGCACGTAGCGGCTGCGCGACCTGACCCAGCTTGACCCCGGCGTCCTCGGCGACTTGCCGAACCGCGTTTTCGAGAACCTCCGTATCCCAGCTTTCGGCGGCGTCAAGCGCAGTGTGCAGTTGCGAAAGAAGCGCTGGTGCATGGCCGGCGACCAACGCCGCCGCATCGGCATCGATTGGTAGCGGCCGGACCGCAAAAAGGAACGCGCTGCTCTCCGCAAGCTCGTTGAGATTGGCGGCGCGCGGTTTCAGATACGGCATGGTGCGGCGCAACAGATCGAGCTGTGCGCTGTCGAGCTGGACAGGCAGGCGCGCGGCGACAAGATCGGCCAGCCGAGCGTCGTCGGCTTCGCGGATGTAATGGCCGTTCAGGTTCTCCAGTTTCTTCAGATCGAACCGGCTTGGTGATTTTCCGACGCCGCTCAGGTCGAACCACTCGGTCGCTTGCTCGCGGTTGATGATCTCGTCGTCCCCGTGTCCCCAGCCGAGTCGGAGCAGATAATTGTCGACCGCTTCGGGCAATAACCCCATCTCATCGCGATAGGCATCGACGCCGAGCGCGCCATGACGCTTCGACAACTTAGCGCCGTCCGATCCGTGGATCAGCGGAATGTGGGCGTAGGTAGGTTCGGGCCAGCCCATCGCACGATAGATCGGCAATTGCCGGAACGCGTTGTTGAGGTGATCGTCGCCGCGGATGACATGCGTTACGCCCATGTCGTGATCGTCGACGACTACCGCGAGCATATAGGTCGGCGTGCCGTCCGACCGCAGCAGGACGAGATCGTCGATCTCGGCGTTTTGGACGGTGACCTCGCCCTGGACTCGGTCGTGGATCGTCGTCGCGCCCTCGGTCGGTGCCTTGAGGCGAATGACGTACGGTGCCGACGGGTCGTTCGCCGTGCGGTCGCGCCACGGCGAACGGATGCGCAGCGGCTTCTTCGCGGCCTCGGCTTCGGCGCGCATCTGGGCGAGTTCGTCCTGGGTCAGGTAGCAGCGATACGCCGCGCCCTTTTCCACCATCTCGGCCGCCACCGCGGCGTGGCGGGGCGCTTGCGCGAACTGATAGATTTCGTCGCCGTCCCAATCGAGTCCGAGCCAGCGCATCCCGTCGAGGATCGCCTCGATCGCCGGCTGAGTCGATCGCGCGCGGTCGGTGTCCTCGATCCGCAACAGGAACTTGCCGCTATGATGCCGCGCGAACAGCAGGTTGAACAACGCCGTGCGCGCGCCGCCGATGTGCAGATAGCCGGTCGGCGACGGCGCGAACCGGGTGACGACTGGCGTATCGGATGCGCCGACGGGCGATCCGGGATCAGAACTTGCGCTCAACCGCGCGTGCTCCCAAGCTGAGGTTACGATGGCGACGATCGCCGAGGGGGCTCCTAGCACGCGCATTTCGTGGCTTCAAACGCAGGCCGCAAGGGGCCGGCGTGCGCGCGATACACTAGAGACTTGGCTCGAGGCGGAGCGCGACCAACTGCCGTTATGGCTGCCGGTTGCGCTGGGCGGCGGGATCGTCGCGTGGTTCGTCCTGCCCGATCCGGCGCAATGGACCGCGGCGATCTGCGCTCTGGCGGCGGTTGCGCTCGCGGCGATGGCGGTCGGGCGGCACGGGCGGGCAGGAAGGGCGCTGGCGATCGGCGCAGCGATGGCGGCGTTAGGGATTGGGTTGGCGTGGTGGCGGGCGGAGAGCGTATCGGCGCCCGCGCTGACGCGCCCGGCGATCGTGACGATGACCGCGCGGGTCGAGGGTGTGGAGCCGCTGCCCGCGCGAGAGATGGTGCGGTTGCGATTGGCGCCTTTGTCGGTGGAGGCCGACGCCCGATCATCAATGCTTCCCCGGCGAAGGCCGGGGCCCAGTGGGGATGAAGGATGTGGCGACGCAAAGCGTTGGCCAACCGACCGCTCTGATCTGGGCCCCGGCCTTCGCCGGGGAGGCGTTGAGTGTAGGAAACCTGCCGCACCAATCACGCTGCCGCCACGCATCCGGGTCAACCTCGCGCAAGCCGACATGCCGGCCAATCTCAGCATCGGCGCGGTCGTTAAGCTGCAGGCGCGCCTGATGCCGCCCAACGAAGCGACCGTGCCCGGCGCGTACGACTTCCGCCGCGTCGCCTGGTTCGATGGGCTCGGCGCGACGGGCAAGGGGATCGCGCCGGTGACGGTGGTGACGCCGGGCGCGCCATCGAACGGCCTGCGCGCGCGCCTCGCCGCGCATATCGAAGCGCAAGTGCCTGGCAGCGCTGGCGGGATCGCGGCGGCGCTGGCGGCGGGGGACGAGGGCGCGATCAGCAAGGAGGATTCGGACGCGATGCGGCGCTCAGGGCTTGCGCATCTGCTATCGGTCAGCGGGCTGCACATCACCGCCGCGGTCGCGATGACGATCCTGTTGGTCACCCGGTTGCTGGCATTTTTCCCGTCGATTGCGTTGCGGGTTCGCGTACCGGTCGTGGCGGCGGGGGTGGGGCGCTGGCGGCGATCGGTTACACGATGCTGACCGGCAATCAGGTGCCGACGATGCGGTCGTGCATCGCCGCCTTGCTGGTGCTGACCGCGCTGGCGATGGGGCGCGAGGCGATCACGCTGCGGCTGGTCGCGGCGGGCGCGTTCGTCGTGTTGCTGCTCTGGCCAGAGGCGCTGGTCGGACCGAGTTTCCAATTGTCGTTCGCTGCCGTCGCGGCGATCGTCGCGCTGCATGAGCAGCCGACGGTGCGCCGCTGGTTCCTGAAGCGCGACGAGGCGTGGTGGCGCAAGGCTGGCCGCGAACTCGGCTCGCTGTTGCTGACAGGCGTGGTCGTCGAGGCCGCGCTGGCGCCGATCGCGCTCTACCATTTTCACAAGAGCGGGCTTTACGGTGCGTTCGCCAATATAGTCGCGATCCCGCTGACGACCTTCGTCATCATGCCGGCCGAGGCGCTGGCGCTGGCGCTGGCGCTCGACGCGATCGGGCTGGGTGCGCCGTTCTGGTGGGTGACGGCAAGGCGCTCGGATTGCTGCTGTGGATCGCTCACACGGCTGCGGGTGCGCCGGGGTCGCTTCCGATGCTGCTGGCGATGCCAGGGGGCGCCTACGGGTTGATGATCGCCGGCGGATTGTGGTTCGCGCTGTGGCGAACGCGTATACGGATCGCCGGGATCTTGCCATTCGTGGTCGGAGCGATGTGGGCCCTGGTGACGCCAGCGCCCGATCTCCTCGTCTCTGGGGACGGCCAGCATCTCGCGGTGCGCACGCCGGGCGGTGGGGTCGCGATGCTGCGCGACAAGGCCGGCGACTATGCCCGCGATACGATGGCGGAAAATGCGGGCGTCGATGGCGAGGCGTTACTGCTGTCCGAACAGTCCTTCGCGTCGTGCAGCCGCGACGCGTGCCTGGCGACGATCGGCTCGGGCGGGCGCACGTTCCGCATCCTCGCGACCCGAAGCCTCTACCAATTACCGATCGAGCAACTCGCTACGGCTTGCCGGTCAGCCGATATTGTCGTCAGCGACCGTCGCTTGCCACGCACCTGCACGCCCAAATGGCTCAAGCTCGACGCGCCCACCTTGCGCACGACCGGCGGGGTAGCGATCGCATTGTCGAGCGGGCGGATCGTCACCGTCCGCTCCCCCGACGACCGCCACCCCTGGATGGTCAGTCGTAGCGCCGCAGCAGTCCCGCCAGCCGGCCCTGCACGCGGACCTGTGCCGGTGCGTAGCGCTGCGGGTCGTATGCCCGGTTCGCCGGATCGAGCCGGACCATAGCGCCCTCGCGACGGAAATATTTGAGCGTCGCCTCATTCTCTTCGATCAGCGCCACGACGATCTCGCCGTCGCGCGCCACGTCGGTGCGGCGGATCAGCGCGTAGTCGCCGTCGAGAATGCCCGCCTCGACCATCGAGTCACCCGACACTTCGAGTGCGTAATGCTCGCCGCTGCCGAGCAACGCGGCGGGCACCGCGAGCATCGAGGATCCCTCGAACGCCTCGATCGGGACGCCGGCGGCGATACGGCCGTGCAACGGGATCTCGATCACGTCGTTGGCGGGTTCGGGGAGCGGGCGGAAATTGCTGGGCTTCGGGGTGGCCGCCGCAACGCGCTTTTCGGCACGCTCGGGCATCTTGAGCACTTCGAGCGCGCGCGCGCGGTTGGGCAAGCGACGCAGGAACTGCCGCTCCTCCAACGCCGAGATCAGGCGGTGCACACCCGATTTCGACTTGAGGTCGAGCGCTTCCTTCATTTCCTCGAACGACGGCGACACCCCGGTATCGGCGAGCCGGTCGTTGATGAAGCAGATGAGTTCGTGCTGCTTCTTCGTGAGCATGATGTTCCTCCGTCCAGAACAGACGCGGAACCAATATGGAACATTCCTACCCAAGTCAAGCGAGCGTAATGATCTCCACCTGGTCACCTATTTGCGCGCCAGGCGCGTGGGGCGCGCGGACGATCAAGCAGTCGGCGCGGGCGAGGGTGGCGAGCATCGAACTGTCCTGGATAGCCGCCATCGCGACGCGGCCGCCGGTGAGGGTCGCGCGGAGATAATCCTGGCGGTGATCGTTGGCCGGGAGCGGTTCGGCGAGCGTTGCGGTGAGCGTTTTGGGTAGCGGATCACGCGCGCCGGCCATCGCCGCGATCAGCGGACGGAGGAACAGCGTGGCGGTGACGAATGCCGATACCGGGTTGCCGGGCAGCCCGAGCACCATCGCACTGCCGAGCGTCCCCGCGAGCATTGGCTTGCCCGGCCGGATCGCGATCCGCCAGAAGTCGATGTTGCCGCCCGCCGCTTCGAGCGCGGGACGGACAAGGTCGTGATCGCCGACGGACGCTCCGCCGGTGGTGACGATGATGTCGACCTGCGCGCCGGCGAAGGCCTTGGTGAGCGCGTCGAGTTGGTCGGGAATGATGCCGAGCAACGTCACGTCGACGGGAAGGTCGGCGAGCATTGCGGCGAGCATTGCGCTGTTGCCTTCGGGGAGCGACAGCGGATCTGTGGATGATGCGCCTGGTGCGATCAACTCGTCGCCGGTTGCAACTATCGCCACGCGCAACCGCCGGTTGACCGGGAGCGCCCCGTGCCCACCGGTCGCTGCCAGCGCGATCCGCGCCGGCGTAAGCCGCTCGCCCGCCGCGACAAGCGTGTCGCCCGTCGCAAAATCCAGACCTTTGCGCCGTACGCTCATGCCGAGCCGCGGCGGTCCTTCGCCGGCGAGCGCCAGCGCGTCATTATCTCGCGCCGCCTCTTCCTGGACGAGCACGCTGTCCGCGCCCAACGGCATCGCCGCCCCCGTGAACACCCGCGCCGCTTCGCCAGGCCCGACCGTTCCCGAGAACGGTCGCCCGGCCGCACTCTCGCCGACCACGCGCCACGGCCCGGGGAGATCGGCGAACCGGATCGCATAGCCGTCCATCGACGACAGGTCGGCGGCGGGTTGCGACCGCCGCGCGATCACGGGTTCCGCCACCCAACGCCCCGCCGCCTGCCCGAGCGGCACAGTTTCGGCCTCGACACGCGGCGCCACCGCGAACAACCGTGCCTGTGCGTCGGCGACGGAAAGGAGTGAACTCATGGCGCGACAATGGCACGAACCGAGCGCGCAGGGACAGTCCCCTACGGAGCGTATAGGAGGTCGGCCGCGTTCGACCGTCGACGATCGGGAGTAAATCATGGATATCAAACGTAGTGGCTCGCAGCCCTCAGCCCCGGGGCCGGCTGATTATTTCACCGGCACGGTGCGGCTTGATGCGCCCTTCAAGGCCGACGCACCGGCGCGGGTCGGCGGGGCGACGGTGACGTTCGAGCCCGGCGCGCGGACGGCGTGGCACACGCATCCGCTGGGACAAACGCTGATCGTGACCGCCGGACTCGGCTGGGCGCAGCGCGAGGGTGGGCCGCGCGAGGAGATTCGGCCCGGCGACATCGTCTGGTTCGCGCCGAACGAAAAGCATTGGCACGGCGCGACCGCGACTACCGCGATGACGCATATCGCGATCGCCGAGGCCCTCGACGGCAAGGTGGTCGACTGGATGGAGAAGGTGACCGACGACCAATACGGCTTCTGACCGCGGTCAGGCGCGCCAGTCGCCCGATTTGCCACCGGTCTTTTCGATCAGCCGCACGTCGCCGATCGTCATCGCTTTATCCACGGCTTTCGCCATGTCGTAGATCGTCAGCAGCGCGACCGAGACGGCGGTCAGCGCTTCCATCTCGACGCCGGTCTTGCCGGTCGTGGTGACGGCCGCGACGGCAGTGACGCCGCCGTCGTCGGGCGTCAGGTCGATGGTGACGCTGGTGATGGGGAGGGGGTGGCACAGTGGGATCAACTCGCCGGTGCGCTTGGCCGCCATGATCGCGGCGACGCGCGCGACGGCAAGGACGTCGCCCTTAGCCATTGCGCGGTCGCGGATCGCGGCGGCGGCTTCGGCGGACATGGTGATCCGCCCGCTCGCGACCGCGCGGCGTTGGGTGTCGGGCTTGGCGGAGACATCGACCATCCGCGCGGCGCCCTTTTCGTCGAGGTGGGTCAAGTTCTCCTCCCGCTTGTGGGAGGGGCTAGGGGAGGGGGTGTCGGCAGCGGCCATGGACGCGCCATGCCCTCCCCCGACCCCTCCCGCAAGCGGGAGGGGAGTTAGGCGCCGAGAAGCGCCCGCGTCGCGGCTTCGACATCGTCGGCGCGCATCAGCGCTTCGCCGACCAGGAAGCAGTTGATTCCTTTCGTCCGCATCGCATCCAGATCAGCGCGGCCGGTCAGGCCGCTTTCGGCGACGAAGGTGCAGCCTTGGGGCGCCTTGCCGACGAGCTCGTAGGTGCGGTCGAAACTCACGGTGAAATCGCGCAGGTCGCGGTTGTTGACCCCGATCAGCCGCGACTTGAGCTTGAGCGCGCGGTCGAGTTCGTGCGCGTCATGCACCTCGACCAGCACGTCGAGCCCGCAATCGATCGCTGCCGCCTCGATCTCCGTCATCCGCATATCGTCGAGCGCGGCGACGATGATCAGGATCGCGTCGGCGCCGAGCGCGCGGCTTTCGTGGACTTGCCACGGGTCGATCATGAAATCCTTGCGGAGGATCGGCAGCGGGACGGCATCGTGGACGATCGCCAGATACGAATCGTCGCCCTGGAAATATTGCTTGTCGGTCAGCACTGACAGGCACGCGGCGCCGCCGCGCTGATAGGCGCGCGCGTGCGCGGGCGGATCGAAATCGGCGCGGATAACGCCCTTGGACGGGCTTGCCTTCTTGATCTCGGCGATGAGGGCGGGGCCAGTCTTCGCCTTCCTGTCGAGCGCCGCCTTGAACCCGCGCGGCGTGTCGCGGCAGGCGATCATCGCCTCCAGGCTGGCGAGCGAGATGGTTGCTTTCTTCGCCGCCACTTCGGCGTGTTTGGTTTCGATAATGCGTTGCAGGATCGTCGTCATGAATAGGCGATCCAGCAGTCGAGCAGCGCGTTGGCAAGCCCGCGATCGATCGTCTCGGCGGCTTCCTCGGCGCCTTCGGTCAACGTATCGACATGCCCTGCGACCATCAGCGCCGCGGCGGCGTTGAGCAGGACGGCGTCGCGATAGGCACCGTGCTGGCCGTGGAGGAGGCGGCGCAAAGCGGCGGCGTTGTAGGCCGGGTCGCCGCCGTGGATCGCCGCGATCGGGTGGCGGGGGAGACCGGCGTCCTCGGGCGCGATGCGGTCGGGCATCGACAACTGCCCCACGCTGATCGCGACGGTCGGCCCGGCGCCCGACACTTCGTCCAGCCCTTCCTCGCCCGACACGATCAGCCCCGCTTCGGTGCCGAGCGCGCCCAACGCCTCGGCGTAGGTGCTGGTATAATCGGGCCGGGCGATGCCGATCAGCTGACGCGTGACGTGCGCGGGGTTGGCCAGCGGGCCCATCAGGTTGAAGATCGTGCGCTTGCCGATGCGGCGGCGGATCGGGGTGATGCGCTTCATCGCCGGGTGGTGGTTGGCGGCGAACAGGAAACAGATGCCGAGGTCGGCGAGCGTGGACTGCGCCATCGCCCCCGCGCGTTCCATGTCCAGCCCGAGCGCCTCGAGCGTGTCGGCGGCACCCGCCTTTGACGAGGCGGCGCGGTTGCCGTGCTTGGCGACGGGGACGCCCGAAGCCGCGACGACCAATGACACTGCGGTCGACACGTTGAGCGTGTGATGCCCGTCGCCACCGGTCCCGCACACGTCGATCGCGCCGGCAGGAGCATCGATCGGGATCAGCCGGTCGCGCAAAGCGCGGGCGGCCTCGGCGATCTCTATGCTGGTCTCGCCGCGGTCGCTGAGCGCGATCAGGAAGTCGGCGATCGCCTCTTCGCTGGTCTTCGCGTCGAGGATGTCGGCGAACGCCTGTCGCGCGGATTCGTGCGACAGCGGCGTCGACGGGTCGGGCAGGGGGGCGAAGATGGTCAAGCCATCGCCTTGGGCTGCAGGCCGGCAATCTCGAGGAAATTCCCCAGCAACGCATGTCCGTGTTCGGTGGCGATGCTCTCCGGGTGGAACTGGACGCCGTGGATCGGCAGCTCGCGATGGCGGAAGCCCATCACGAAACCGTCGTCGGCGGTGGCGTTCACGATCAACGCGTCCGGAATGTCCTCGACCACCAGCGAGTGATAACGGGTCGCGCGGAACGGTGACGGCACATCCTTGAATAGTCCGCTGCCGTCATGCGCGATAGCGGACGTCTTGCCGTGCATCAGCCCGCCGCGGACCACCTGCCCGCCGAAATGCTGGCCGATCGCCTGATGACCGAGGCACACGCCGAGCAGCGGCTTGCCCGTGTCCGCACACGCCGCGACGAGATCGAGGCTGATTCCGGCCTCGTTCGGTGTGCACGGGCCGGGGGAGATGAGGAACGCCTCGGCATTGCTCGCCAGCGCGTCGCGCGCGGTCAGCGCGTCGTTGCGCACGACCTGAACCTCTTGGCCCAGCTCCATCAGATAGTGGACCAGGTTCCAGGTAAAGCTGTCGTAATTGTCGATAACCAGGATCATCGCGGCCCCGCTAGCGCGTCCGTGCGCTTGCGACAATCGACACGACGCCTTGGTTTCGCCGTGTTTCGGCCCGCGCGCGGTTGGATTGATACGGGATCGATCCTATCTCGGGGGCGTTGATAACCTTCAACCAAAGGTCGCACTATGATCCGTACCGCTTTCGCCGCTTTGACCCTGCTCGCGCTCCCCGTCGGCGCGGTTGCGCAGGACAAGCAAGCCGAATCCGGCCAGCCGCCCAAACGGATCAAGTCGGTGACGATCAGCGCGACCGACAAATGCCCGGAATCGACCGCGGACGAGGTCGTCGTCTGCACCAAGGTCGACAACCCCTATCGCATTCCCAAGGAACTGCGCGACAGCGGGCCGATCCCGTCCAAGAACCAGGCCTGGACCACGCGCCTCGCGACTGATGAACAGACCAGCCGAGCAGCGGCGGGGTTGCCCGATACGTGCTCGCCGGTCGGTTCGGGTGGCCAGACTGGCTGCGCGCGCGCCATCGCGCGCCAGTTCAAGGCGGAGAAGCGCGCCAAGGGAACCAGTGAGGATCCGAACGCACCGGCGCAGTAATTATTGACCGAAGCGAGCGTCCTGCGCGCGCGCCACGGCTTCGCGAGCGGCGGCGAGGAGCGCGCCGGCCTTCGCCTCGCATTCGCGTTGTTCGTATTCGGGGGTCGAATCGGCGACGATTCCGGCACCGGCTTGAACGTGCATGACGCCGTCCTTCACGATCGCCGTCCTCAGCACGATGCACGAATCCATCGATCCGTCGGGTGAGAAGTAACCGACCCCGCCGGCGTAAGCGCCGCGTGCCTCCGGCTCGAGCTCGGCGATGATCTCGCACGCGCGTACTTTGGGCGCGCCCGAAACGGTACCGGCGGGAAAGCCTGCGAACAGCGCGTCGAGCGCGTCCTTGCCCTCGTCCAGCCGCGCGACGACGTTCGACACGATGTGCATGACGTGGCTGTACATCTCGACCGTATAGCTGTCGGTCACCTTGACGCTGCCCGGCGTCGCGACGCGGCCCGCGTCGTTGCGGCCGAGGTCGAGCAGCATCAGATGCTCGGCGCGCTCTTTGGGATCGGCGAGCAACGAGGTGCGGTTCTCCTCGTCCTCACTCGCCGTTTTGCCGCGCGGACGCGTGCCGGCGATCGGCCGGATGGTGACCTCGCCGTCGCGCACGCGGACGAGTATTTCGGGGCTCGACCCCGACAGCGCGAAGTCGGGCAGATCGAGGAAATAGAGGAACGGCGATGGGTTGATCCGCCGCAGCGCGCGATAGAGCTCAAGCGGCGGCAGCGCGAACGGCGCGGTGAAACGCTGCGCCAACACGACCTGAAAAATGTCGCCTGCCGCGATATAGTCCTTCGCCTTGAGCACCATCGACCGATACGCGCCCTCGGGCAGGACAGGGGTCAACGCGGGGTCGGGCAGATCGCCGGCGCGCTGGGCAGGGGTGGCGGCGCTCGCCAGCCTCGCGGCGACCGCGTCGATGCGTTCCTCCGCCAACGCGACCGCACGATCTGGCGCCAGCCCCGAGTCGGGCCACAGCGGCGCCACCAGGAATAGTTGATCGGCGAGCCGGTCGAAGATCAGCACGACGGTCGGGCGCACGAACACCATGTCGGGCAGGCCGAGGCCATCGCTCGCGGGACGCGGCAAATCCTCGACCAATCCCACCGTCTCGTAGCCGAAATAGCCGACCAGGCAGGCTAGCGCGCGTGGTAGTTCGGGCGGCACCGCGTCCATCCGGCAGGACGCGACCAGATCGCGGAAGGCGGCTAAAGTCGGCTTTCCGGCGTCCTCGAACGCGGCGCGGTCAGTCAGCCAGCGGCGGTTGACCTCAGCCTTGGTCCGAGTCGCGCGGAACACAAGGTCGGGCGCCAGCCCCAGTAAGCTGTGCCGCCCGCGCACTGCGCCGCCTTCGACCGATTCGAGCAGGAAATCGCCGCGTTCGGCCTCGATCAGCTTGAGCGCCGCCGCGACCGGCGTCTCCGTATCGGCGACCTGGCGCCGCCACACGAGCGCGGGCCGGCCGGCGGCAAGTGACTCCAGCGCCGCTGCGGCCCCCTCGACCATGCCGGACTATTGGCCGTCGGGCGTGCTGCCCTGGCCGAGCAGGTCGGCGCGCATCGCGTTGATCGCCGCGTCGTTGCGCTTGACGCCGACCTGGTTGCGCACCGCGCGAACGAACTGCTGGGCGTATTCGTCGGCCGCCGTCGCGCCCAGATCGCTGCGCATCTTGGCGACGATATCGGGCTTACCCCGCGCATCGCCGCGCTCGACCGTGTCGGTCACGACGACGAACCACCCGCCCTTGTACGGCGCCTGGATCATCTTGGCCGTGCCCTGCGGCATGCTGAACATCAAGATGATCGGGGGCTGCGGTTTGGACGTGAACAATTGCCCGCGGTTGGCGGCCATCGGCTTGGTCGCGTCGAGCTTCAGTCCGGTTTCGGCCAGCGCCTGCGCCAGTTTCACGCCCTTGTTGACCTTATTCATCACGCCGGTAGCGATCGTGCGGCCGGTCTGCACCTGACGGTCGACGATGAAGTTGCTCTTCACCTCGTCGATCACGCTCGCCAGCGGCCGCGGGGCGGCGGGGATGATCTTCTCGAGCTTGACCAGCGCGAACCCGCCGTCCTTGTCGGTCGGCGCGAGTTGCGGATCGTCATCGGGCTCGGCTTGAAACGCGACCGCACTCAATGCCAGACGCACCGGGTCGGGCTGGGCCGGGGGCGGGGTCTTGGCGTCGGGATCGTTGCCTTGCGCGTCGAGCGCGGGCGAGGATTGCAGCGCCAGGCCCATTTTCTGCGCGATTTCGTCGAGCGTCGCGTTGTTGGCGATAGCATCGCTGATCTGCGCGCGCAACGCGCTCGCGGCGAGCGCAGTCTTCTGGTCGGTCAGCGCCTTGACCAGATCGGGTTTCGCCTGGTCGAGCGTCTTGCCGGGCACCTTGGTGATCTTGTCGAGATGGATCACCGCCCAGCCGAGCGGCGTCCGCACCGGGCCGATCACCGCGCCGCTGGCGGCCGAGAACACCTGGTCGGCGATCGCCGGTGTAGTCTGGCCGGCATAGGCGGTCTTCGATTGGTCGGCGAGCGTTGCGGCGTCGAGCCCGACCGCCTTGGCCGCTACGTCGATCGCGGTGCCGGCGCGGACCTTCGCGGCCAACGCCTCGGCGCTCTTTTGGTCGAGCAACACGACCTGGCGCATCGTCCGCGTTTCGGTCGGCGCGAAGTTGGCCGCGGCGGCCTGATAGGCTTTGGCGACCTCGGCATCGGTCGGCGCCGACTTGGCGCGCAGATCGGCGATCGACACCGTCGCATAGCGCACCGAGCGGCGCTCCGGCACGGTATAGCGTGCGAGGTTGCGGTTATAGTAGTCGGTGGCTTCAGCGTCGGTCACCGGCGGGCCTACGGGCACCTTCTTGGTGTCGATGAACGCGACCGTGCCGGTGCGCTTTTCGAGCAGCATCGCGGCGTAGGGTGTCGCGATCGACACCGGCGC
This sequence comes from Sphingomonas sp., assembly GCA_039926845.1. Lineage (GTDB taxonomy): Bacteria > Pseudomonadota > Alphaproteobacteria > Sphingomonadales > Sphingomonadaceae > Sphingomonas. Next base: position 21,976 of record JBDSWC010000116.1, read on the forward strand.
GATCGGCCGGCCGGCCGATTGCGGCAATAGCGGTCCGATCACCAGCTGCGCCAGCATGTTGCGCGCAATTTCAGCGTGGAGCTCGCCATCGCCCATCCGCTGCTGCGCGAGGAATTGCTTGTAGAGGTTACGGTCGAACTTGCCGTCGAGTCCCTTGAACTGCGCTTGCGACGTGATTTCCGTGTCCGCCAGCGCCCGGCCGACGCGCATCCCCTGGCTTTCGCCGAATTGCGCCAACGCCGTCGAGTTGATGCGGTTTTCGAACGGCTGGTCGAACCCGCCCTTGGCGATGAACTCTTCCATCGTCAGCTGCGGATATTGCTGGCGGTATGCCGCGACCATCCGCTCGACATTGGTCTTCATCTCGTTCGCCGAGACCGATTCCTTGCCGATCGTCACCAGCGTCGAACCCGTCGGCCCGCCGTTGAGCGCCTGCGAGCGCAACCCGGTGACGTCGCCCAGCCCGAACGCCAGCGCGATCAGCCCCAGCACGACGAAGGTAATGATGAGGCCGACCTTCGAATTCAGAAAGCCGCGAAAGATACCGAGCATTGAGGGCCGATCGATTGGAACGAAATGAAGCGCCGCTTTAGGGGGAGGGCGCGCGAGCATCAAGCGGGTTGCCTGTCGCCCCGCTGGCGCTATCGCGGGAGCGGACAACCGGAGGATCTATGGCACGGCGCAAGCTGATTGCGGGCAATTGGAAGATGAACGGCAGCCTGGGCGCGCTGGGCGAGCTCGACGGCATCGCCGCAGCGGCTGCCGGGGCGGCTGGCGTCGATGTCGCCGTGGCGGTGCCGGCGACGCTGATCGCGCCGGCGCATGCTCGTGTCCCCGGCCTGGCGATCGGCGCGGAGGACGTGCACGAGGCCGACACCGGCGCACACACCGGCTGCCTATCGGCGCCGATGGTCAAGGAAGCGGGGGCCAGCTTCACCCTCGTCGGGCATAGCGAGCGGCGCGGCGACCAGCATGAAACCAGCCACGACGCCTTCATGAAATCGGCCGCGGCGCACCGTCACGGCCTGCGCGTGATCCTGTGCGTCGGCGAACTGGAGGCCGAGCGCGACGCCGGCCGCGCCGAGCGCGTCGTCCAGGCGCAGATCGAGAAGTCGTTGCCCGACGATGCGCATGCCGACTGGCTGACGCTCGCCTACGAACCGCGCTGGGCGATCGGCACGGGCCGCACCCCGACGATGGACGAGATTGCCGCGATGCACGCGATCGCGCGCGCCAAGCTCAGGCAAATGGTCGGCGACACCGCGCTTGATATGCGCATTCTCTATGGCGGGTCGGTCACTGGCGCGAACGCCGCGGAGATCCTGGCGCTGGACAATGTCGACGGCGCGCTGGTCGGCGGCGCGAGCCTGACCGCCGCCAAGTTCGTGCCGATCATCGAGGCAGCGGCGTCGATCGGAGATGGCAGCTAACATCGCATGTCGGGGTCGCGCTCGACCTGTCCTTGTGTCGCCGCTCGCCGTAAGACTCCGCGGTGACCGATTATCTCATTTTTTTCACGATCGTGTTGGGCGTTAACTTATTGCCGGCCTTCAGGCCGCCAACCTGGTCGATCATCGTCCTTTATGGGCTCAATACAAGGCTTCCAGTTCCCGGGCTCGTGCTGACCGGTGCGCTGGCGGCCGCGAGCGGCCGGTTCCTGCTGGCGCACGCGTTTCGGCTGCTCGCCAATCGCTTGCCCGACAAGGTGAAGCGCAATCTCGCTGCCGCACGCGAAGCGCTCCTGCGTCGGAAGCGCAACGCCGTGGTTGGTCTTGCCCTGTTTGCGATTTCGCCGCTGCCGTCTGCGCAACTCTTCGAAGCCGCCGGGCTGGCCAAGGTTCGCCTGCTACCGTTCACGGTGGCCTTCTTTGCCGGACGCGTCGTGTCATATTCCATTTACGCGATGAGCGCCCATCGCCTCCGCGAAACAAGCCTCGGCGATGTGTTCCGGCGCAATCTCACCAGTCCGTGGGGCATCGCCTTGCAGCTTGTCATGCTTGGCGGCCTGGTCGCGCTTAGCCAGATCGATTGGGAGCGACATTTCAAGCGTCCACCGCAATAGTACGCGTTGGCACATTCCTCTCTTCTCAAATCCCTGCCGTCAGGAGCCGATGTGAAACGCGCGGTCATAGCCACCATTTTCTTCCTCGCGCTTTTTGCCTGGGGATTTGTCCTGGGGACGATCCGCGTCATGTTCGTTGCGCCCCGTGTCGGGCAGCTTGCGGCGACGATTGCGGAAATGCCGGTGATGCTGGTCGCAGCGTTTTTCACCAGCGGCTGGTCGATCCGACACTGGCAGGTGGCGCACGGGCACGCGGTCCGCTGGACTATGGTCGTATGGTTTCTGATCCTCTTGGCCGGATTCGAAACAGCTCTTGGCGCAACGCTATTCGGGCGGTCGCTGGCCGATCAATGGACGGCCTTGGCGACCCCGGCAGGGCTGATCGGCCTGTCCGGCCAGATAGTCGCGGCGCTCCTGCCGGTTTTCGTCGATAACCGGGAACATTGAGGCTTTTACGTCCAGCCACCGACCTACCCGAACCGTTCCCTCAACATCGCCCACGCCGCGCGCAAACCATACGCTTCGCCGCCCTTGGGTCGACCGTTCTTCGCGGTCGGGCGCCAGGCGAAGGTGTCGAGGTGCGCCCAAGGCGTGCCTTCGGGCACGAACCGGCGGAGGAACAGTGCCGCGGTGACCGCGCCGGCATAGCCGTTGTCGGGCGCGTTTATCAGGTCGGCGATGTCGGATTTGAGATACTCGTCGTAGCCGTCCCACAGCGGCAACCGCCACAGCGGGTCGTTGACCGCCGTCCCGGCCGCCAGCAACTCGTTCGCCAGCGTTTCGTCGTTGACGAAGGTCGCGGGCAAATCCGGCCCGAGTGCGACGCGTGCCGCGCCCGTCAGCGTGGCGAAATCGATCACGAGTTCGGGCTTGTCCTCACCTGCCTTGGTCAGCGCGTCGCCGAGCACCAGCCGGCCTTCGGCATCGGTATTGGTGTTTTCGACCGTCAGGCCCTTGCGCGTGTCGAGGACGTCGCCGGGGCGGAAGGCGTCGGCTGAAATGGCGTTCTCAACCGCGGGAATCAGCAAGTGCAGCCACACCTTCAGTCGCGCGCCCATGATCAGGCTCGCCAGCCCCAGCGCGTGCGCCGCGCCGCCCATGTCCTTCTTCATCAGCCGCATGCCGCTCGCCGGCTTGATGTCGAGCCCGCCCGAATCGAAGCACACGCCCTTGCCGATCACCGCGACGCGCGGGTGCTTGGGGTTGCCCCATTCGAGCTCGATCAGGCGGGGCGCGCGGTGCTTGGCGGCGGCGCGGCCCACCGCGTCGATCATCGGATAGCCCTTGTGCAGCGCGTCGCCGCGCGTGACGTGGACGGTGGCGTGGTGCTGTTTGGCGAGCTTTTCCGTCTCCGCTTCCAGCTCGGCCGGGCCCATGTCGGACGATCCGGTATTGACCAGGTCGCGGACGAGCGCAGTGGCCGTTGCCTGCCGCACGGTTTCATAGATGCCTGCGGGGTCGTCGCTCAACAGGATCCGCGGGCCACCGTCCTTGTCGGGCTTCACGTAGCGCTCGAACCGATATTGCGCGAGCAGCCAGCCGAGCCCCGCAGCCCCGACCGCGCCGGGCTTCAGCCGGTAGGTGCCCTCGGGCAGGAAGCCTGGTTGCGACGCGACGCGCCACGGCGACGACACATCCTCATCGCACACCAGCAGTGCCGACCAATCGTCGCCGTCGCCGGGCAGGATCGCCTTGTTGCCCGCCTTGCCCGTAACCTTCTGCGCGTCGAGCAGCGTCCTGAGACGCTTCGGCTGAGTCTTCAGCCAATCGGTATAGCCGTCGGGACGCACGATCTCGATCGTGCGCGCGGGCTGGCCGCGGTCGGGCTGCAGTAAAGCCGCGAAGTCGGTCATTCGGCGGGCATCACCAGAAATTGCTCGTAGCGGCCGTTGGCGCCGGGTTCGGCATAGGTGACGACGCTCAGCTTACGACCGTCGGCATAGCTGACGGTATAGTTGCGGTTGACGAACCCACCACGTAGCCGGGCGGGGCGCTTGAGCACAAACCCGCTCGGATCGCCGAGCTTGCCCAAACTGTCGCGGTAGTCGCCGAGCGCGACGTCGGTGAAGTAATAATTCTGGTCCTCGGTCATCACCACGCGGTCGAGCGCGCCGCTGCGCAGCTGGTCGAACACCGCGCGGGCGTGCGCGGTATAGGCGGCCTCGTTGTCGGCCGGCGCGGCGATGGTCGTTGGCGGCAGGATCAGCTTCGCGATTTGGCCGGTGATGCTGGTATACGCGTCGGAGAAGTCGGCGTTGACGAAGACAACCACTGCCGCCTTGTCGTCGGGATAGACGACATTCTCGGACAGGAACCCGACAGCCTCGCCGCTATGCTCGACGAAGCGCCGCCCGTCGCTGGTGCCGGTGGTTACGCCCAGGCCGTAGCCGGTGTCCTTGCCGTCGGTGAGCTTCACGGTGGTTTCCTGCACCTGCCAGTCGTCGGCGGGCAGCAACGTGCGGTTCATCCGCGCGATGTCCCATTTGGCCAGGTCGCTCGCCGACATCGACAGCTCGCCCGCTGCGAACAACCAGCCGCGCGCGGCCGGCTTCTCGACCCGGACCGGACCGAGCGCGAAGCGTTGATAACCCTGTGGATATTTTTTGCCGATCGCGAGATCCTGATCGATCGCCTTCATCCCCAGCGGCTTGAATATCTTCTCCTGAAGATACGCGAGCAGCGGTTTGGCTGCGGCCTTTTCGGCGATCATCCCGGCGACGACATAACCGGTATTCGAATATTGCCACGCCGTGCCGGGCGCGAAGTCGAGCGGTTTCTTCGCCCAGCGATCGACGATACCCTGCGGCGTGGTCGGCTTGGCCATCAGCGCGAAGCTGTAGTCCTGCGGCCAGTAATCCTGCAGGCCCGAGGTGTGGCTGAGCAATTGGCGGAGGGTGATCTTGTCGCCGCCGGTAATGCCGGGAAGCCATTTGGCGACCGTGTCGTCGAGGCTCAGCTTGCCCTCATCCTCGAGCAGCAGCATCGCGGCGGCGGTGAATTGCTTGGAGATCGATGCGATCTGATACGGGCGGTCGGCTGTGGGCGTCTTGATCGTCTCGGACTGCTTGCCGTACGCCTTGGCGAAGACGATCCGCCCGCCACGCACGATCGCGATCGAGGCGGACGGCACGCCAGATTTGGCGAGCGCATCGGTGACGATGTTGTTGACCTTGGAGGTTTCGGCGGCGGTGAGATCTTGCGCCAGAACCGGCGTGGCGATCAGGGCAAGCGGGAGCGCGAGCAAGTAGCGTGGTTTCATGGGCGCACACCATAACCGCCCGCGCGCCGCGCGCTAGCCCCCGATCAGCGGCGTTTCTTGCGCTTGCCGGGGCGGATCGGTTCGGGCGCGCGCGGCGGGCGCAACGTCAGGCCTTCAATTGGCGCGCAGCGATCCATTACGACGCCGATCATCGCCAGCAACCGGCTCCGCGCGTCGCCCAGCCCCGCGGGCGTACCGCCGCGGTCCTGCGTTTCGAGGTTTACGTAGGGCAGGCCGTGGAACAGCGCGAAGTTTGACAGCGATCCGTCGCTGGTCATCACGCGTTCGAGCATGATGTTCATGTCGGCATCGGCAAGCGCGCGCACGCAATAGCCGTCGCCTGGCCCGCCGCTGCCGGGATACGAAACGATCGCGACGCTGTCGGCGTCGTCGAACGGCCAATCCTCGGAAACCGACGGGCGCGGCATGTAGACGTCGTTGCACAGCAGGACGGAGATTTCGCCCTTGCCGGTATTGGCCGGGAGTTGCGGGCCACATGTCGATTCGGACGAATCGTAGCCGGGTTCGTTGGTGTGAAGCGCGACGATCAGCCGCGTGGGCGCGCCGAGACCGGCCAGGATTTCGCTGGCATAGGCCGGCGTCTCGTCGCGAAAGTTGCGGTTGGGGTCGATCGATTTGCCGAACGCGACGTCGCCGTTCATCCGGCTGTCCGGCCCCGCGAGCGACCGCGCTTCCTCGACCGCGACGACTTGGCCGCCATAGGCGCGCACGGCGTAGATCGCCGCCTGAAACGCAGCATTTTCGTTGTCGTGGGGGACGAACCAGAGCGGGCCGGTGGGCTTGCGCACATTGTCGATGCGGTAAAGCCGCCAGAACGCGCGGTCGTCGCGAAACTCGATGCGGGTTACGGTCAGGCCGTCCCACAAAGCCGGGTCGGCCAGCCGCGTGAAGTCGTCGGTGCCCATCGTCAGCGGATCGACCGGCGTGACCATCCGCTCTTGTGCGGATGCCGCGGTCGCGGCGAGCATGCTCAACAGGATTACTAGCGCCCTAACCATCGTCGCTCGGTTTAAATCAGCGACGCGGCAAGGCCAAAGCAAGTCGAGTCCGGCTATGGGACAGGCCGCGTCTATCTCCCAACGCTTCCCCGGCGAAGGCCGGGGCCCAGCTGCGGGCCCCTCGTTACCGGACCCCGGCGTTCGCCGGGGAGGCGTAAGAAGTTAGGCCGGCGCGCCATACAAATCGTGCTCGTCGGCGTCCTCAATCGCGACCGGCACGATATCGCCGACCTTGAGGTGCCCAGCATCGCGCAGGAACACCTCGCCGTCGATCTCGGGCGCGTCGGCGTAAGAGCGGCCGGTCGCGCCGCCTTCATCGTCCACGGCATCGACGATCACGTCGAACGTGCGGCCGACCTTGGCGGCGAGCTTGGCCGCGCTGATCGCGGCGGTCTTTTCCATGATCCGGGCGTAACGCTCTTCCTTGAGTTCCTCGGGCACATGGTCGGGCAGCGCGTTCGCCGCGGCACCCTCGACCGGCTCGAAGCGGAACGCGCCGACGCGGTCGAGCTGCGCCTCGTTGAGCCAGTCGAGCAGATATTGGAAATCCGCCTCGGTCTCGCCGGGGAAGCCGACCACGAAGGTCGAGCGGATCGCGATGTCGGGGCAGATTTCGCGCCATTTGTGCACGCGCTCGAGCACCTTGGCCTCGTTGGCAGGGCGCTTCATCAGCTTGAGCACGTTGCGGCTGGCGTGCTGGAACGGGATGTCGAGATAGGGGAGGATCAGCCCCTCGGCCATCAGCGGGATGACCTGATCGACATGCGGGTAGGGGTAAACGTAATGCAGCCGGACCCACGGCGCGATCTTGCCGAGCTCGCGCGCCAGGTCGGTCATGTGCGCGCGGACTTCTTCGCCGTGCCACATCCGCGGCTGGTGCCGGATATCGACACCGTAAGCCGAGGTATCCTGGCTGATCACCAGCAGTTCCTTGGTGCCCGCCTCGACCAGTTTCTCCGCTTCCCGCAGAATCGCGTCGGGGCGGCGGCTGACGAGATCGCCACGCAGGCTCGGGATGATGCAGAAGGCGCAACGGTGGTTGCAGCCCTCCGAAATCTTCAGATAGCTATAGTGGCGCGGGGTTAGCTTGAGCCCACCCTCCGGCACCAGATTCAGAAACGCATTGGGCGGCATCGGCGCCGCGTCGTGCACCGCGCCGACGACTTCTTCATACTGATGCGCGCCCGTGATCGCGAGCACCTTGGGGAAGCGCGCGCGGATCGTCTCGGCTTCCTTGCCCATGCACCCGGTGACGATCACCCGGCCGTTTTCGGACAGGGCCTCGCCGATCGCCTCGAGGCTTTCCTCCTTCGCGGAATCAAGAAAGCCGCACGTATTGACCAGCACGACGTCGGCGCCGGCGTAGTCGGGCGACATCTGATAGCCGTCGGAACGCAGCTTGGTGAGAATGCGCTCGCTGTCGACCAGGTTCTTGGGACAGCCGAGCGACACCATGCCGACGCGCGGCGGGGAGGGGAGTATTGTTGCCATGGGAAGGCGCGGCACATAGCGATTGTTGAGTAATTTTCATAGGGTGC
>JBDSWC010000117.1:0-11012 GCA_039926845.1 Sphingomonas sp.
CAGCTGGTGAAGGACCTGCGCACCGGCGCGACCTCGACCAGCCCGTCGGACGTGCTCGACGGTGATCTCGACAAGTTCATGGCCGCCGCCTTGTCGCAGCGCGTCACCGGTGAGACGGTCGAGGTGGAGGACGTCGATTGATTCGCGCCGCGTCGCTCATCGCCGGATTGCTGCTGGTCGCCGCGTGCGACGGCGGGCCGGCGGTGGTGCGCGACAAGCCCGACAATGCCGGACCGTTCCCCGTCGCTGACCGCCCGGTCGCCAAGATCGTGTCGGCCCGCTGGTCGACCGAGGAAGCGCGCGACCGCCTGAACGAAGCGGGCGGCGTGATGAACAAGGCGGGCATCGCCAAGGGCATGACCGTCGCCGATATCGGCGCGGGCGAGGGCTATTACACGATCCGCCTGTCGTCGCGCGTCGGCAAGGACGGCCGCGTCGTCGCCGAGGACATCGTGCCGCAGGTCCGCGATGCGCTCGCGGAGCGTGTCGTGCGCGACCGGCTCGACAATGTCAGCGTGCGGCTGGGCGACCCGGCCAACCCGAAGCTGCCCGACAACAGTTTCGACCGCGTGCTGATGGTCCACATGTATCATGAGATCGAGCAGCCCTACGAATTCCTCTGGCGCATCCGCTCGTCGTTGAAAGGTGCGGGCGAGGTGGTGGTGGTCGACGCCAATCGCCGCACGCAGGATCACGGCACGCCGCCCAAACTGCTGCAATGCGAGTTCGCCGCGGTCGGCTATCAATTGGTGGCGTTCGACGACATGCCGTCGGCGGGGGGTTATATGGCGCGCTTCCGCGCTGTCGGCGCGCGACCCGAGCCGAAGAATATCAAGGCCTGCCGGCTGTCGTCCTAAAGGTACCCCTCGTCCCTAAGGCTGGTGCAGCCATCGCGGCCGAGGATCAGATGATCGACCAGCCGCACCCCGATCGCGTCGAGCGTGCGCGATAGGTTCGAAGTGACCGCTAGATCGTCCTGGCTGGGGCGATGATCACCGCCCGGATGGTTGTGCGCCATCAACACCAGCCGAACGTCGAGCGCCAGCACGTCACGCACGATCTCTCGCACCGGCACGGAGATGCGGTCCGCGGCGTTGGACGCGCAATGGCGCATGCCGAGGTATCTCCATTCCGGATCGAAATAGACCAGAGCGACCGCCTCCGACCGCTCGGTCGCGATCCCCGCGAACAACCGGCACGCCCAGTCGCGGTCGCGGACGATCGGGTCGGGGGGCAAGGCAGCCATCGCGCGATGCTGCGCAGAGTGCGCCAGACGACCCAATCCGTAACTTATCCACGGCGGATGGATTGCGAAAGCTTGGCGGCCCGATCCGCGGAAGCTAGATCATCCGCATGCGGCAATATCTCGACTTGATGCAGCGCGCACTCGACCATGGCGCCGAGCAAATGGACCGCACCGGCACCGGTACGCGCAGCGTGTTCGGGCACCAGATGCGCTTCGACTTGAGCGAAGGCTTCCCGGTCCTCACCACCAAGAAGCTCCATCTAAGGTCGATCATCGTCGAACTGCTATGGTTCCTGCGCGGCGACACCAACGTAAAGTGGCTCAACGACCGCAAGGTCAGCATCTGGAACGAATGGGCCGACGAGACCGGCGATCTCGGCCCGGTCTATGGCAAGCAATGGCGCGACTGGGCGACCGCCGAGGGCGGGCATGTCGACCAGATCGCCGAACTGATCGAGACGCTGAAGGTCAACCCGGCCAGCCGCCGCATGGTGGTGAGCGCGTGGAACCCCGGCGAACTCCACGCCATGGCGCTCGCGCCGTGCCATTGCCTGTTCCAATGCTATGTCGCCAACGGAAAGCTGAGCCTGCAACTCTACCAGCGCTCCGCCGACATCTTTCTGGGGGTGCCGTTCAACATCGCGAGCTATGCGCTGCTGACTCACATGCTCGCGCAGCAAGCGGGGCTCGAGGTCGGCGAGTTCGTTTGGACCGGCGGCGATTGTCACCTCTATTCGAACCATCTGGAGCAAGCGCGCGAGCAACTCGATCGCGAGCCGGGGCCGCTGCCCAAGCTCGAAATCCTTCGCAAGCCGCCTTCGATCGATGCCTACGACTACGAGGACTTCCAACTCGTCGGTTACGAGGCGCAGGCGCATATCAAGGCACCCGTCGCGGTCTGACGCATATAGTAGAGAGGGGCCGCATGGATATTACCCAACTCATCCTCGACGAGCACGCGCAACAGCGGAACTTGTTCGCGCAGATCGAGCAGATCGATCCCAAGGACATGGACGCGCTGGCGTCGCTGTGGAAACGGCTGCGCGCCTTGCTCGATTCGCATGCCGAAGCGGAGGAGCGTTTCTTTTACCCGCGACTGATGCAGATCGGGAAGGGCGGCAACGACGCCGACTCGGCTGCCGACGAGACCGAGGATGCGATCGAGGATCACAATGAGATTCGCGACACTGCCGCGGCGGTCGATGAAGAAACGGTCGGCAGCAAGAAATGGTTCGAGGCGCTTGGCGCTTGCAACAAGGCCAACGGCGACCACATGGCCGAGGAAGAACGCCAGGGCCTGACCGATTTCCGCCGGCAAGCGAGCTTGCAGGAGCGGCATGACCTGGCAGTCAAGTTCGCCGCGTTCGAGGCCGACCATTTGATGGGCGTCAAGCCCGTCGACAAAGACCCGAAGAAGTGGGTCAAGGATCACGCGCCTTAACTCCCCTCCCGCTTGCGGGAGGGGCAGGGGGAGGGCATGTCGGTCACATGCCTGATGCCGACAGACCGTCCCCTAACCCCTCCCGCAAGCGGGACAGGAATCGATGATCACCTTCATCCTCGCGCGCGCCGACAATGGCGTGATCGGGCGTGACGGCGCGATGCCGTGGCGCCTGCCCGCCGATCTCAAGCGCTTCAAGGCGCTGACGATGGGCAAGCCGATGATCATGGGGCGCAAGACCTTCGACGGCTTTCCTGCGCCGCTGCCCGGCCGGCGGCACATCGTGCTGACGCGTGACCGAGGCTGGCGCGCAGAGGGGGCGGAGGTGGCGCATTCGGTCGAGGAAGCACTGGGGCTGGCGGGCGATGACGCGATGGTGATCGGCGGCGCGGAGGTGTTTGCGTTATTCCTCGAGCGCGCCGATCGGGTCGAATTGACCGAAGTGCATCTCGACGCAGATGGCGATGCGTCGGTGCCTGCGTTTGCCGGGTGGCCCGAGATCATGCGCGAGGACCATCCGGCGGAAGGCGAACGGCCAGGGTATAGCTTCGTGACGCTGACCAAACCCTAGCCGTCACCCCGGACTTGTTCCGGGGTCCAACGTGCCCCAAACCACATCGCCAGCGGATGGTTGGATGCCGGAACAAGTCCGGCATGACGGAGGGGGCCGGCAAATGCGTAAGTGGATTCTGGGTGGCCTCGCGCTGATCGCGGTCGCCGCCATCGCGTTCTTCGTCTTCGCCCCCGGCATCGTCGAGAATCAGCAGAACAAGGTTCAGCCGGTCGCATTCACCGTCTCCCCCCGCGCGGCGGGGTTCCAGAAGACGCTCGACGTCGCCGACATGCACGCCGATTCGCTGCTGTGGAAACGCGACCTACTGACGCGGTCGCCGCGCGGGATGGTCGATCTGCCGCGGCTGCAGGCGGGCCATTATGCGCTGCAGGTCTTCTCGTCGGTGACCAAGACGCCCAAGGGCCAGAATTACGACGGCAACTCGGGCGATACCGACAACATCACGACGCTGGTGATCGCCGACCTCCAGCCGGTGCGGACGTGGGGGTCGCTGCTCCAGCGCTCGCTCTACCATGCCGACAATCTCAAGGGCTTCGCGGCACGATCGAACGGCCAGATGCGGGTGATCGCAAGTGCGCAGGACCTCATGCGGCTTCTGGTCGATCGTCAGGCGGGCAAGCCCGTCGTCGGCGCGATGCTGTCGATCGAGGGGTTGCAGAATCTCGAGGGCAATATCGCCAACCTCGACAAGCTCTACGCCGCCGGGTTCCGGATGGCGGGGCTCGCGCACTTCTTCGACAACGATGTTGCGGGGTCGATGCACGGGATGAAGAAGGGCGGGCTGACCCCGCTCGGCGTGGCGGTCGTGCGGCGGATGGAGACGCTCGGCATGGTGGTCGATGTGGCGCATTCCAGCCATGCCGCGGTCGCGGAGATCATCGCGATGGCGCGGCGGCCGCTCGTCTCCAGCCACGGCGGCGTGCAGGCGACGTGCAAGGTCAACCGCAACCTGACCGACGACGAAGTGCGCGGGATCGCGAAGACCGGCGGGGTGATCGGCATCGGATACTGGGATGCCGCGATCTGCTCGACCAGGCCGGCCGATGTCGCCAGGGCGATCGCCTATGTCCGCGACCTGGTCGGGATCGACCATGTCGGGCTCGGCTCCGACTTCGACGGCGCGGTGACGACCGGGTTCGACGCAAGCGAGGTCGCCGCAATCACGCAGGCATTGATCGACCGCGGCTTTTCCGACGACGATATCCGCAAGGTGATGGGCGGCAACGTCATTCGCGTGCTGCTGGCGGGGATGGTGCCGGGCAAATGAGGCCCCTATAGGCGCGGCCATGGAGCGGCTTTCCAGCGGCTCGGCGGTCCCCGAGCATCTGCGCGGCGGGTTCGTCGCGCTCGGCAATTTCGACGGGTTTCACCTCGGGCACCAGGCGGTGGTCGGCCGCGCGGTCGAGCGTGCTCGGGCGGCGGGCAAGCCGGCGATCGTCGCGACCTTCGATCCACATCCGATGCGCTATTTCCGGCCCGACAGTCCGTATTTTCGGCTGACCAGCCTCGATCAGCGGCAGCGGCTGTTCGCGGCGGCCGGGGTCGATGCGATGTACGTGTTCGACTTCGACGCGGAACTCGCCGCGCTGTCCGCCGAAGCGTTCGTGACCGAGCGCCTGGTCGGGGATCTCGGCGTCGCCGGGGTCGCGACCGGGGAGGACTTTACCTTCGGCAAGGGGCGCAGCGGCGACATTCCGCTGATGCGCGCGTTGGGTGCCGCGCACGGCTTCACGGTCGACACGATCGCGCCGGTCCAGCGCGACGGCGAAACGGTATCGTCGACTCGCATCCGCGAGGCGCTGCAAATGGGCGATCCGCGCGAGGCATGGCGGCTGCTGGCCCGGCCCTATACGATCGAGGGTGTCGTCCAGCACGGCGACAAGGTCGGGCGCACGCTCGGCTTTCCGACCGCCAATATCGACATGGCGAACTATCTGCGGCCCACGTTCGGCATCTATGCCGTGCGCGGGCGGTTGTCCGACGGATGGGTGCTCGACGGCGCGGCGAATTTGGGCGTGCGGCCGAGTTTCGACCCGCCCAAGGAATTGCTCGAGCCACATTTCTTCGACTTCGACGGCGACCTGTATGGCCAGACGATCGCGGTCGAGCTGATCGACTTCATCCGGCCGGAAGCGAAGTTCGACAGCATGGATGCGCTGATGGCGCAGATGGCGGACGACGTGGCGGAGGCCAGGCGACTGCTGGGCTAAGGTCACACAAGGGTCACACTGGCGACGACGTTTCGCCGCCGCCGTTCCCGGCCACCGAATCCAACAAGTTCAAAGAGCTGGGTGATGGTGACCGATCAAATCCAACATTGCCATCCTTAAATCCTCCCCGGGACGGGGAGGGGGACCGCCGAGCGTAGCTCGGTGGTGGAGGGGGTAGGCCGCGAGCGAACCGATAGATGCGAACCCCCTCCGTCGCGCTGCGCGCGCCACCTCCCCGTCCCGGGGAGGATTGAAAGATGACGGCAGAGAAAACGCGCGCTACACGCGCCGCACCTATGACCGATCCCACGCCCCCCACCGATTACCGCGACACCGTCTTCCTGCCCAAGACCGACTTCCCGATGAAGGCCGGGCTGGCGGCGAAGGAGCCGGCGATCCTGGCGCGCTGGGCGGCGATGGATTTGTACGGGAAGCTGCGCGCACAGCGCAAAGACCGCAAGCGCTTCATCCTCCACGACGGCCCGCCCTACGCCAATGGCGACATCCACATGGGCCATGCGATGAACAAGGTGCTGAAGGACATCGTCGTCCGCAGCCAGACCTTGCTCGGCAAGGACGCGCCCTACGTGCCGGGCTGGGACTGCCACGGCCTGCCGATCGAATGGAAGGTCGAGGAAGCGTATCGCGCGAAGAAGCTGAACAAGGACGACGTGCCGGTCCAGCAATTCCGCGCCGAATGCCGCGCCTATGCCGAAAAGTGGGTCGCGGTGCAGCGCGAGCAGTTCCAGCGGCTGGGCGTGATGGGCGAATGGGACGACCCGTATCTGACGATGCACTATGCGTCGGAAGCGGTGATCGTCGGCGAATTGCTCAAGTTCGCCGAAAGCGGCCAGCTCTATCGCGGCGCCAAGCCGGTGATGTGGTCCCCGGTCGAAAAGACCGCGCTGGCCGAGGCCGAGGTCGAATATGAGGATGTCGTGTCGACGCAGATAGACGTGGCGTTCCCAATTCTAGAAGCACCGAACGCGCCCGACGGGGTTTGGGATTCGGAGGTGGTGATCTGGACCACCACGCCGTGGACGATCCCGGTTAATCAGGCCATCGCGTACAATCCGGAAATTGACTACGCGGTTTATCTCGTCGGCAACGGCGAGCAGATGGCATCGGTCATCATTGCGGAAAGCTTGTTCGAAGAGTTCGAAAAGCGCACCGGCTGGACCAACGAGGATCCCGCCGGCCAACCGCGCTGGCAGCTCAAGCCCGAACACTTTGTTGGTATGACCGCGCGCCACCCGATGCACCATCTGGGCGGGTTCTTCGCGAAGCCGCGGCCGTTCCTGCCGGGCGAGTTCGTCACGACCGATCAGGGCACCGGCCTCGTCCATATGGCGCCCGATCATGGCGAGGACGACTTCCTGCTGTGCAAGCAATACGCCATCGACCCGGTGTTCGCGGTCGATGGCGCGGGCTTCTATCGCCCCGACTGGCCGTGGCTCGGCGGGCAGGGCAGCGTCATCAACAAGAAGTTCGTCGCGAGCGACGGACCGATCTGCAGCGACTTGCGCGCGGCGGGCGCATTGCTCGCGGCATCGGACGATTTCGCGCACAGCTACCCGCATTCGTGGCGCTCCAAGGCCAAGGTGATCCAGCGCGCGACGCCGCAATGGTTCATCCCGATGGACCAGTCGGAGGTGTCGGCTGAAACGCTCGCCGCCGTCGAATTGCAGAGCATCGACGCGACCGGGCTGGCCGCGCCGACGCTTGGGCTCGGGATCGGCAACGGTCCTACCTTGCGCGGCCTCGCGCTCGACGCGATCGAGCGGACGCGCTGGGTGCCCGAGCGCAGCAAGAACCGCATCCGGTCGATGGTCGAGGGGCGTCCCGACTGGGTGATCAGCCGCCAGCGTGCCTGGGGCGTGCCGATCGCGCTCTACGTCAATCGCGCAACGGGCGAGTATCTGCGCGATTCCGCGGTCAACGATCGCATCGTCACGGCATTCGAGGCGGGCGGCGCGGATGCGTGGTTCTCCGCGGACCACCAGGCCCTGCTCGGCCCCGACTATGCGCTGGCCGATTACGAGCCGATCAACGACATTCTCGACGTGTGGTTCGACAGCGGCTCGACCCACGCCTTCACGATCGAGGCGCGCTATGGCGAGGGCGTTCGCGCGGACCTGTATCTCGAAGGGTCGGACCAGCATCGCGGCTGGTTCCAGTCGTCGCTGCTCGAAAGCTGCGGGACGCGCGGGCGCGCGCCGTACGACGCCGTGCTGACCCACGGTTTCGCGCTCGACGGCAACGGGCGCAAGATGTCGAAGAGCCTCGGCAACGTCGTCGATCCGCTCAAGATCATCCAGGAATCGGGCGCCGACATCCTGCGCATGTGGGTCGCCTCGACCGACTATTTCGACGACGTGAAGATCGGCAAGGAAGTGCTGGCCACGGCGAGCGACGCGTATCGCAAGCTGCGCAACACGTTCCGCTACATGCTCGGCGCGCTCGACGGGTTCGGCGACAGCGAGCGTGTCACGCCGAAGGACATGCCGGCGCTCGAGCTCTATGTGCTCGACTTGCTGGGCAAGCTCGACGTCGAGCTCAAGGCGGCGGCCGAAGCGTTCGAGTTCAACCGCTATATGCGCTTGCTGACCGATTTCGCGCAGGACGATCTGTCGGCGTTCTTCTTCGATATCCGCAAGGATTCACTCTATTGCGACGCGGCCGACGACATCAAGCGGCGGTCGTACCGGACGGTGCTCGACGTGCTGTTCCATGCTTTGGTCCGTTACGCTGCGCCGATCCTGTGCTTCACCGCCGAGGAAGCGTGGCAGGAGCGGTTCCCGAGCGAGGACGGGTCGGTGCATCTGCTCGACTGGCCGGTGTTGCCGAAGCTGCCGGGCGACATGCCGCACGCGACCAACTGGGACGACATCCGGGCGCTGCGCGCGCAGGTCACCGAGGCGATCGAACCATTCCGCCGCGACAAGGTGATCAAGTCTAGCCTCGAGGCCGAAGTGACCGTGCCGACGTTGCCCGCCGATGTGGCGGCGCTGGCGGAGACGTTCATCGTCGCCAGGGTGAGCAAGGGCGATTTGTCGGTCGCGCGCAGCGATTTTCATAAATGCGGCCGCTGCTGGCGCTTGCTGCCCGAAGTGACGGCGGACGGTGCATTGTGTGACCGGTGTTCAGAGGTGGTGGCGTGAAGAATGGTGTGCCCAAGGCTGGAATGATCGCGGCCGTCCTGTTCTTCGCGCTCGATCAATTCATCAAATGGCTCGTGGTCGGCCCGCTAGGCCTGTCGGTGGAGGGTGACGAGCGCGCGGTGTTGCCGATCTTCACGCTGCGCAACCTGCACAATCACGGCGTGTCGCTGGGATTCCTGCGTGTCGCGCCGGAGAATTCGTGGATGCTGGTCGTGCTGACCGGGGTGATCGCGTGCGCGGTACTGGTGTGGATGTGGCGTGAGAGCAATCGCCAGGACCAGTTCGCGCTCGGCATGATCGCGGGCGGGGCGCTGGGCAATATCCTCGATCGCGTGCGGCTTGGCTATGTGCAGGACTATGCCGATTTGCACTTCGGCACTTGGTCGCCGTTTTTAACCTTCAATCTTGCCGACGCGGCGATTACGGTGGGCGTGCTCATCCTGCTCGCGCGTGCGTTGCTGGTGCGTGACAAGCCCAAAGCCGAGCGGGCTGATGTGGAGAATTTGAATGCGTAAATTTGTGTCGATCGTCGCCATCGCGAGCGTGGCTCTGGTGCTCTCGGGTTGCGGCAAGCGCGGCTACGACCGCACGCGCCCCGACGAATATGCCGTCGCGCGCAGCCAGCCGCTCGTCGTGCCCCCCGATTTCTCGCTGCGCCCGCCGCAGCCGGGTGTTGCGCGGCCGCAGGACAACAATCCGTCGGCGCAGGCGCTCGACGCGCTGTTCGGCGGCTCCGCCCCGCGTAGCCAGGCGGAGCGTTCGACGCTCGACAATGCGGGCGGTGATTCGGCTAGCCCTGGCGTGCGGTCGGACGCGGGCGATCCCGAAACCAAGATCGTCGACAAGGGCGGCACCACCCGCGACATCGTCGCCGCGCCCGAGGGTGACGGTCAGAACGCCAAGACGTCGGCGAACTGATCTAGCGGCACAGTTAGTTTGTCACGCCACCCCGGCGAAGGCCGGGGCCCAGTTGCGATCGGCCCGATACTGGGCCCCGGCCTTCGCCGGGGAGGCGTTATTGTGTAGGGGCGGCGCGATGAATAGCCTGACGACCTCAACCCGCCCCCGCGCCATCGCCGCCTGGCTCTACATCGTCGCCTTCCTCATCGTCGCGATCGTGGTGGTCGGCGGCGTCACGCGCCTCACCGAATCGGGGCTGTCGATCACCGAGTGGCGACCACTGACCGGCATCGTGCCGCCGCTCACCGATGCGCAGTGGCAAGCCGAGTTCGCCAACTACCGCCGCATCCCGCAATACGAAGCGATCAACCACGGCATGACGCTCGCCGGGTTCCAGGCGATCTTCTTCTGGGAATATCTCCACCGCTTCCTCGGGCGGATCATCGGGCTGGCCTATCTGATCCCGTTGGTGTGGTTCGCGGTGCGGCGGCAGATTCCGCGCGGCTATTTCTGGCGGCTGTTCGCGCTGTTCGCGCTGATCTGCCTGCAGGGGACGTTCGGCTGGCTGATGGTGCGGTCGGGGCTGACGCATCGGACCGAAGTCGCGCCGGGATGGCTCGCAACGCACTTGCTGACCGCGCTGTTCACGCTTGCCGGAATGGTGTGGACCGCGCTCGACCTGCGCCGGCTCGCGCGTGATCCGGCGGCGCAGCCGGCGCGACTGACCGGATTCGGCTTGGCGGCGAGCGCGGTGCTGGCGGTGCAATTGCTATACGGTGCGCTGATGGCGGGGCTGCGCGCGGGGCGGGTGGCGAACGACTGGCCGCTGATGAACGGGGCAATCTTTCCCGGCCCGAGCCAGAGCGGCGAGTCGTTCGGCAAGCTGCTGTTCGATGATCCTGCGATCGTCCATTTCATCCATCGCTGGTGGGCGTGGGCCGCGGTCGTCGTGCTCGTGCTGCTCGCGCGCAAGGTAAAGCCGCTCGACCGTCGCGCTTCGGTCGCCATTCACATCGCGTTCGGCACGCAAATCCTGCTCGGCATCGCCACGGTGATGAGCGACGTCAACGTCACGCTGGCCGGGCTACACCAGCTGGTCGGCGCGTTGCTGGTGATCGCCGTGGCCTGGGGACTCCACGCCATCGGACAGCGAAACGGCTACCGGGTATCATAATACCCGTCAGCAAAAGCCCGGTTTTGCTTGACTTTGTGTGTGTCATTACGCATTTGGCCACCACGAACGCGGCTGGGCAACCGGCCGCGCGTTTGTTTTATTGGACATAAGCGAAAAGGTCACAGCCCATGAAGGCGCTGATGAAGACCACCAAGTCGGCCAAGCCGCACGAGGTGGAGAAGAAATGGCATATCGTCGATGCCGACGGCCTGGTGGTCGGTCGCGCCGCGGTGGTGATCGCCAACGTGCTGCGCGGCAAGCACAAGACCAGCTTCACCCCGCACGTCGATTGCGGTGACAATGTCA